>JAOPWD010000523.1 GCA_025965875.1 Pseudonocardiales bacterium | reverse complement strand
CGGCGGGTAGTTCTCCTGCGGCAGGTAGGTGTTGCCGTCGAAGACGTTGACGTCTGCTTCGCTGGTGACCTTGTACATCGGCTTGCCGTCAACCGGGTCCTTGGGAATGTCGACGGAGACGATGTAGTCGATCGGCGGCAGATCCTGCTCGTCGTAGCCGTTGTCGGCGAGGTTCGCGTACAGCGGCAGGTCGTGGTTCGGCGCTGGGTTCTTCGCGTTACCCGGCGCGTACAGGTTGAGCTTCGAGGTCGCGAACCCGTAGTTGCCGTTGACGGTCTGCGATGCAGCCCCAGGCGTGGCGTCACTCGGGCCTACGGCGACGCCCTGCATCGGTGCTTCGACGCACAGCGTCGGCTTCCCATTGGTATCGAGGGCCGGCGGCAAGGCCTGTTGGTCGGTCAGCGGTTGTCCGTTGTACTGGCGGGCGGTGCAACCTCGCGGCGCCTGCCACGTCTCCGACGTATAGGCGCTCTGGACCTCAGGTCCCTTGACGAACGCGCCACGATCCGCGGCCGGGTTGTCGATCATCTTGGTGGCGTCGGTCGGGTCTTGGACCTGAAGCGGCACGATCTGGTAGCCCTGCCGGCACTCGTTGTCCTGGTCGGCCGGGGCTGCCGTGCACGCCTTGGGCACGAACAGCTGCACTGGCACGTCGGGGATGCCCGGCTGGTAGGGCTCGGTGGCTGCATCGGCCGGATCGAGTTCGTTGCGAGTCGTGTCGTAGGTGACCGTGCCGACGATGCCGCCGTTGGTCCCCGGGTCGTAGGGCTGCACGCCCCAGTCGATCTGGCCACCGAGGCCGATGATCGGCAGGAAGTTCAGGTCGACCAGCGAGCCGAGCTTCGTCGTGGCCTTGGTTTCGTTATCACCCTTATAGGTAATGCCCGTTGTCTTGTAGCGGGTGTTGAAGGCCTCGAGGACCAGCCACTTACCCATCGGGTACGTCTCGCGGATGTTGTACGAGCCGTTGGTGTCCGTCGAGGCGGTGTTGGTGGCCTGGTCCATCAGCGAGTTGTCGCGCTCGCGAACGGTCAGCGTGAACTGCGGGACGGCCGCTTCACCCGGGTCCCGCTTGCCGTTGCCGTTGGAGTCGATGAACACCGTGCCGTAGACGTGCGTGAACCAGCCGACGAGCATCTTGTTGCCGACATTGGTCGGCTGGCCGTCGTGCACCTCGACGTTGAAGCTCCACAGGATGTAGTCCTGGTCGTCGTCCCAGATCGAGAGCTGGTACGTACCGTCCGCCACGTTCTTGATGTCGAAGCTGCCGTCGACTCCGCCGCGACCGACGTACACCTGCGCGTCGCCGGCACCGAGGTCAGACAACGCGATCCATGGCTGCTTGATGGGTCCGCCCGACTTCGCACCCGCGAAGCCGGTCTCCGGGACGACCTGGCCGTTCTGGCCGCCGATGTAGGGCAGACCGGCGATCGCGACGCCGGTGATCTCGCCCGTCGGGACATTGCTGGCCGGGATTCTGATGGCCTGGGTGCGCACGAAACCGAACTGCACCGACGGCACCAACTCGGCGCCCTTGGTCTGCTCGGTGTCGTAGCCGGTGGCGCCCTCCTGGGACCAGATGTCGTGGTCGTGGCCGCCTTCGAGGGTGGTCGTCTGCACCCACTGATAGGTCTGGCCGGCCGCCGGCGCCGGCGGTGCCACGGTCGCGGCGTAGCGGTTCGGGCCGAGATTCGGAATCTTGATCAGCCCGGTCGCGTCGCTGATGCACCGGCCCCTCGAGGCCGGGTCGATGACCGGCTTGCCGTCGGCGAACGCGACCGGCAGGTTCGGTCGCTGTGCCTCGGTGAACAGGAGGGCACCGCCGTTGGTGCGCATGTACTTCGTGCACAGCGCATTGCCGTAGTAGTCCGTGCTCACCAGGCCCATGACGTCGCTGAGCGCAGCGCTGAAGCCGGCCAGACCGCGCTCGGCGTCGACCTCGTAGGTCGCGTCGACGGGCGTGTTGTCGTTGAAGACCTCGATGCGCAAGGTGGTCAACGGCAACGGGGTCGGATTCATCTCGACGTTCACACGCTGCGTGCCACCATTGACGGTGAAGTGCTTACCGTCGATCTTGAAACCGTCCGCCGTCACGGAGATCAGGTACTTGCCGGCGGGCAGATTGTCCAGCGCCTTGCCGTCATTCAGATCGGTTTCGTCGCCCTGGGCGGCGATCGGCGCGACACCACTTGTGGTGCGCGTGGAGGGCCACTGGCAGGTGTCGGCGTACTGGGGGTCGGCACTGCCGCCCGGTGCTGTCGCGGGCAGGCAGGCGTTGAGCCCCTGCTGGGCCGCAGTCCCCGGGTTGCCGGTGTCGTCGACGTTGATCAGCCACTTGTACTTCGTGACGGGGTCGCCCTTGTGCACGAAGAGGGGAAGGTCCCTGACCGAGCGCGCACTTTGGACGTGCAGCGTGATGCTGCCCGGTCCGGGGTCAGCTGCCGCTTGCGTTGCAGCGGTGAGCTGCAGCGCGGGCAGAACCGCGACAACCATCGCGACTGCCGTGACTGCCTTGACTGCCTTGCTCGAACGCTTGAGGAATGTCGAGTGGAATGCCACGACGTGTCCCCTTCCCCCTGGCTTGCCGACGACACCCGCCGTTCGCGGGTATCGAAGAGAGGTTGGCTTGGCGCAGCCGTTCGCATGGGGTTACTAACAGCCGTGTCATCGACTTGTCACGCGCTGTTAGTTTCATCGGGCGGCTCTATGGGTAGTGCCGCCGGCCGTCGAATGCTCAGCCCAGATCGGGGATGGGAAAGCTTCGCGCCAGTGCGCGATGCCGGCACCGGCCGCGCCCGCGGTGGGCGTTGACATCGTCGGCGAAGGCCGCCAGCCCACTCTCGATCTGGGCGACGACGGCGATGCCGCAGGCGTCGTGCGACAGTGGCATGAGTACACCTGTACCGAGAGCTATCCCTTGTTCGTGAAGGTGATTCGCGTCGGCAGGTAGGTGCGCGGGAGGACCCGCAACTGGCGGGTCATCAGCGCGACTGCTCGGCTGGGTCCTCGAGCAGATCCCGCAGGGCCAGCAGTCCTCGGCGCTGTAGTTGCTTCACCGCCCCGGGTGACTTCTCTACGATCTGAGCGACCTGCTCGATGGACAGGTCGGCCATGACGCGCAGCAGCACGACCTCTCGCTGTGCCGCCGGAAGCTGGTTGAGCACCGCGACGATGCTCGCCGTTGCCATCCCGTCCAGGGCAACGTGCTCGGCTGACTCGCTGACGCGCGCGTCGGTCTCGGGCAGGTACGGAGTCAAGACCGGCCGACGCCGCCGACGCCGGGCATCGTCCACCATCCGCGCGTGCGCCACCGACATGACGAACGTGCGCACGCCGGCCGCACCGCCGGTGATGAAGTCGAAGCTCTTCAGGACGGTCATGAAAACGTCGCCGGTCACTGCCTCGGGATCGGGCACACCCTTCGCGGCCAGATAGCCGATGACGACTGGCGACAGTTCGCTGTAGATCTCGCGCAGCGCGCCAGCGTCACCGGCTTGAGCCGCCGACACAAGTTCGTCGGTCATGCGCATCCCTGCGCTCCGTTCGCCAAGTGAGGAGGCGACGGACGTTACGGCCGGGCGAGCCGAAGCTGGGTGATCGTGACAAAACATTCAGTGACGGAATTGTCACGACTGTCTCTCTACCCGTGGGGGGAGCCGCGGTTCTACCTGTGGGCTGATGTGCCGGGCGGCTGGCCTCGGCACGATCGACGGCATGAGCGAACTCGATGTTGTGACCGTCCGGGGTCTGCGCAAGACGTACGGGACCAGGGCGGTGGTGGACGGACTGGACCTCGACGTCCACGCCGGTGAGATCGTCGGCCTGATCGGCGCGAACGGTGCCGGGAAGACCACGACCGTCGAATGCATCCAGGGCCTGCGCAGGCCGGACGCCGGCATGTTGCGTGTTCTGGGCTATGACCCCGTCACGCAGGCCGAGCAACTGCGGCCGCTGGTCGGCAGCCAGCTCCAGGACTCCGCGTTGCCGGATCGGCTGCGGGTCGGCGAGGCCGTCGAGCTCTTCGCGACCTCGCGGACGAGCGATGGCGGTGAACTGCTCGAGCGGTTCGGCCTGGTCGAGCGCCGCAAGTCGCCGTTCTCGTCGCTCAGCGGCGGGGAACGCCAGCGGCTGTTCCTCGTGCTGGCGCTGCTCAACCGTCCCCGGTTGGTGATCCTCGACGAACTGACCCAGGGTCTGGACCCGTCCGCGCGGCGCAGCGTGTGGGCCGCGGTGCGCCAACTGCACGACGCGGGAACGACTGTCCTGCTGGTCACGCACGAGCTGGACGAGGCCGAGGCGCTCTGCGACCGGGTGTTCGTGATGCGCAGCGGGCAGGTTCTCGACGCCGGCCCGCCTGCGGAGTTGGTGGATCGGCATGGCCGGCGCGCGAGCGTGCGGTTCACGCTGCCCGTGGGCATTCCATTGGACGGGCTTCGCCACCTGGACGGAGTGCGAGACGTGGAGTGGGACGGGCGGCGGGTCGCCGTGCACGGCGATCGCCGGATCATCGCCCACGTCGGTGCCGTGCTCGTGCGGTCCGGCTCGGTGCCCACCGACTTGAGCGTCCGGGTTCCCGACCTCGAGGACGCCCTGCTCGGTCTGCTCGATGGGGAACCGGCTGCGGACGCAGCGGCCGAAGACGAACTGGTTGGCGGACACCGATGAGTACTGCAGTTGGCCGCCTGGTGCGCGCCGAGCTGAAATTGATGACGCGTGATCCCTTGGTGCTCACCTTCGTGTTCGCGTTCCCGGTCGTGACGATGCTGATCATCGGCGGATCGTTCGGCACCGAACCGGACCCGGCGTTCGCTGGCGTCAACCCGGCGCATTGGTACGTGGCGTCCTACCTCACGGTGGTCATCGCTGCGACAGGACTTGTGATGTTGCCGGTACATCTGGCGTCCTACCGCGAGCGCGGTGTGCTGCGGCGCTTCGCCGTCGCCGGCTTCCCCCGCTGGTCGTTCGCGATCGCCCAGCTGGTGGTGGGGCTGTTGACCACCGCAGTGGCCTGTGCGCTGCTGCTGATCGTCGCCGTACCCGTGTACGGCATCCCTGCCGTGCACGACACCTGGCGGGTTGGTGCCGCGCTGGCGCTGGGTGCGTTGGGCTTCGTGAGCCTGGGCGTGCTGCTCGGGACGCTGCTGCCCTCGGCCCGCGCGGCTCAGGCCGTCGGTCTGCTGCTGTTCTTCCCATCGTTCCTGCTGGGCGCGGGTGGCCCGCCGCCCAACGTGATGGGCTCGGCGTTGCGCACCATCGCCGACCGGCTGCCGCTGACTCTGGTGACCAATGCGGTGCGCGGGCCGTGGCTCGGCGTGGGGAACGCATCCGGCTCGCTGCTCGCGGTGGCGATCCTGGCCGCCGCAGCGACCGTGGTCGCAGCCCGCCGCGCGGTGCTGTGAGCCGTAGGATCCGGACCGTGACCGGCACTGCGGCGGCGACCCGTCCTGTCGAGTTGCTGCCGCCGCGTGCGAAGTGGGCGCCGGCTGTGGTGCTGGCCGCGTTCGTCGTCGTCGCGCTCGTGTCGGCCCGGCCCAACCCGGCGATTGCCTACGTCGCCGCCGCGGTGGCCATCGGCGTGGGCCCGCTCCTGGCCGAGCCCCGCCGCCCGCCGCTGTTGGTCTACGCGGCGGTGGCCACTGCCGGGATCGCGGTCATCGGCAACGGCGCGTCGAGCAACGTCGGCTGGTTCGCGGTGTGTCTGCTGGCCGCGTGGTGTGGGCTGATCGGAGGCCGGCGTGACGGGCTCATTATCTGGGCGGGCGCGCTGGTCCTGTTCGGGGCCGAGTGGCTGTGGGTGCAGTCTGATCCGGGCTGGGCCGCGTGGATGGCGGGCACCACGCTCGCTGCTCTGGCCGGTCTGCTCGTCCGCCACGAGCGCGATCTGGTGGCCCAGTTGCACGCCGCCCAGGCCGGGTTGGCCGACCGGGCCAAGGCCGAGGAGCGCAACCGCATCGCCCGCGAACTGCACGACGTCATCGCCCACACGCTGACGGTCTCCCTGCTGCATGTCACCAGCGCCCGGCTGGCCGTCGAGTTCGACCCGGCCGACGCCGTCCGGTCGCTGGCCGAGGCCGAGCGGTTGGGCCGGGAGAGCCTGGCCGAGGTGCGCGCGGCCGTCGGTCTGCTCAGCCAGGACCGTGACCTGGCCGGCACGGCACCGCTGCCTGGCGCGGGCGAGGTGCCGACGCTGGTCGAGCGGTTCCGGTCAGCGGGCGTGGACGTGACACTGAGCGTCGACGGGGACACCTCTCTGTTGCCGGCCACCGCTGGGCTGGCGGTGTACCGCATCGTCCAGGAGGCCATGACGAACGCGATCAAGCACGCGCCCGGTTCGTCGATCGCGGTAAGCCTGAGCGTCGACGCGGCATCGGTCGGGCTGGCGGTCGACAGTTCTGGTGCGCCGGGCGACGGTGCCGGGTTGGGTGTGATCAGCATGCGGGAGCGGGCCGAGTCGCTCGGCGGCAGCTGCGCGGCCGGGCCAGGCGGCCGGGGCTGGCTGGTGCAGGCCACCCTGCCGCTCGACGCTGGTCGGCTGCGGGAAGCCGCGACGTGATCCGGGTGCTGCTGGTTGACGACCAGGACCTGGTGCGGGCCGGGTTGCGCGGCATCCTGCGCTCGCAGTTCGGCTTCGACGTCGTCGGGGAGTGCGCGGACGGCAGCGGGGTTCTGGCGGCGGTGGCCACCCTGCGGCCGGATGTTGTCCTGATGGACGTGCGGATGCCGGCGGTCGACGGCGTGCAGGCGACGCGCGAGCTGCGCGAGGCTGGTGGGCCGCCGGTGCTGGCGCTCACGACGTTCGACGACGACGAGGTGCTGGCCGGCATGCTGCGGGCGGGCGCGTCCGGCTTCATCCTCAAGGGAGTGCCGGCCGAGGACCTGCAGCGTGCGGTGCGGGTGGTCGCCGACGGAGGTGCGTGGCTCGACCCCGCGGTGACCGGACGGGTGCTGGCCATCTACCGTTCGGCTGCCCCTTCGCCTGGCCGCGAGGGCGCGCTGGACGCGCTGACCAGCCGCGAGCGCGATGTGCTGGCGCTGATCGGGCAGGGCCGCACGAACGCCGAGATCGCGGCGCAACTCGTGGTCGGCGAGGGCACCGTGAAGACCCATATCAACCACGTATTCACGAAGCTGCAGCTACGCGACCGAGCCGCCGCGGTGGTGTTCGCCTTCGACCATGACCTGGTCACGCCAGCGCCCTGACGTCCGTCCACTGGTCCCCTGGTCAGGCTGCGGCGTACTCGTGATCATCCTCGGACACCGGTGCCTGCTCGGGCGCCGGCGTGTCCTTCAGGACGGTCGCCGCCACCACGAGCCCGGCCGTCATCAGCCCGGCCGCGATCCAGAACGCGAGGTGGTAGCCGCTCGTCAACGCGGAGGCCATCGAGTGCCCCTCGGCCACCAGCTGCGTCGTGCGTGACGTCGCCACCGTGGCAAGCACAGCGAGGCCGAGAGCACCGCCGACCTGCGCGGTCGTGTTGACCAGGCCGGAGGCCAGCCCCGCGTCCTCAGGCTTCGCGCCGGACATGGCCAGCCCCATGAGCGCCGGGAAGCTGATGCCGGCACCGGTACCGAGCAGGATCATCGTCGGCAGCACGTCCGTGACGTACTGGCCGTGCACCGGAACCTGGGCGAACCAGACCAGCCCGGCGATGATCAGCACGAAGCCGGGCAGCAGCGTGGTCCTGGCGCCGAAGCGCATGACCAGTCGCTCGGAGTAGCGCACCGACAACGTGCCCATGATGATCGTGACCGGCAGGAATGCGAGCCCGATCTCCAGCGCGTCGTAGCCGAGGATCCGCTGCAGGTAGAGCGCACCGAGGAAGAACATGCCGAACATCCCGGCGACGCCGAGCACCTGGACGATGTTGGCGCCAGTGATGTTGCGGGAACGGAAGATCCGCAGCGGCATCAGCGGATTGCGCGCGGTCGCCTCACGCGCGACGAAGGCGGCGAGCAGGACGAGCGTGACCGCGCCCAGCATCAGCGTGCGGCCGGCGGTCCAGCCGTCGTTGGCAGCCGGATCGACGATCGTGTAGACGCCGAGGACAAGTGCGGCGGTGACGAGCGCCGCACCCGGGACATCGGCGCCGCTGCCGAAGCCGAGGCCCTTGTCGTGGGGCAGCAGCCGAATGGCGAACGCTGCCGTGGCGATACCGATCGGGATGTTGATGAAGAAGATCCAGTGCCAGTTGATGGCCTGCGTCAGGACGCCGCCCGCGAGCAGACCCACGGCGCCGCCGGCGGAGGCGACGAATGCGTACACGCCGATCGCCTTCGCCTGCTCCCGTGGCTCCTGGAACATCGTGACGATCATGCCCAGGATGACGGCCGACGTCATCGCGCCGCCGATGCCCTGCAGGAAGCGGGCGGCCACCAGGACGCCCTGGTCGTGCGCGATACCGCAAAGTAAGGACGCCGCGACGAAGACCGCGAGCCCGCTCAGGAAGATGGTGCGGCGGCCGATGAGGTCACCGAAGCGACCGGCGAGCAGGAGCAGGCCACCGAAGGAGATCAAGTAGGCGTTGACAACCCACGCCAGGCTGCCGGTCGAGAAGCCGAGGTCGTCCTGGATGGACGGCAGCGCGACATTCACGACGGTGGCGTCGAGGACGATCATCAGCATCCCCACGCACAGGACGTAGAGCGCGATCCAGCGGGATCGGTCGTTCGTCGCCGGCGGGGTGGGGCGCTCGGGTGCCGATTCGAGCTGGCCGTCGATCTCGATCGTGCTCACGTCTACCTCCAGGTATTCATTGACTTGGTTGCACCCTAGCTACGGATAGTCCTAGAAAGCAACCAATAAATTGAAAGTTAGGACTCTGACTGTTTCAGGTGCTCGGCCAAGCGGTCGAGGCGGTCCTCCCACTGCTGCCGGTAGGTCTCCAACCAGTCGGTGACCTCGCCCAGCGGCGCCGCTCGCAGCCGGGCCGGCCGCTGCTGCGCCGCGCGACTGCGGGTGATCAGCCCGGCGTGCTCCAACACCTTCAGGTGCTTGGAGATTGCCTGCTGGCTCACCGGGAACGGCTCAGCGAGTTCGTTGACGGTCGCCTCCCCCCGCGCCAGCCGGGCCAGGATCGCCCGCCGCGTCGGGTCAGCCAGAGCCGCGAACGTGTCGCTTAGCTGATCGACCGGCATAGTATCCATCCATCTGGTTGTACAACCACTAGGTTGAACATACGACATGGGGCCTGCCCCGGTCAACCCGCCTCGTTGAGTACCGCCCGAATGGAGGGTGCTACTCCGCCGCCGGTCAGTCGCTCCAGGCCGTCGAGGACCAGGTCGCGGAACACCGGGTCGGCGGCCAGGTCCTCGCCGAAGATCTCGGTGAGCCCCAGCAGCGCGTCACACACTGCTGCCGGCGTACCGGCCCTCGCCGTGACCGCCGCGATACGCCCGGCCAGCGGATCGTCGACGGGCAGTGGGGTACGAGTCTCGCTGACCTCGGCCGTCACGTAGCGCATCCAGCCCGCGACGGAGAACGCGGTCAGCCGCGGCGACCTGCCGTCGGCAAGCAAATCCCGTGCCGTCCCGAGCAGCCGCTGCGGCAGCTTCTGGCTGCCGTCCATCGCGATCTGGACCGTGCGGTGCCGCAGCGCCGGGTTGGCGAAGCGTTCGAGCAGGATCGCGCAGTACTCGTCGATGTCGAACCCGGGCGGCACCGCCAGGGTGGGGCGGACCTCGTCGGCCATCAGCCGGTCCACCAACTCGCCGAGCCCGGCCGTCCGGACGGCGTCGGCGATGAACTCACAACCGGCCAGCGCACCCAGGTAGGCCAGCGTGGAATGGCTCCCGTTGAGCAGCCGCAGCTTCATCGTCTCGTAGGGCGCGACATCGTCGGTCAGGGTCGCGCCCGCCCGCTCCCAGGCCGGGCGATCCCCGGCGAAGTCGTCCTCGATGACCCATTGCCGGAACGGCTCGGCGACGACGGTGCCCTCGTCGCGCAGACCGAGCAGGTGGGTGACCTCGGCCCGATCGGCTGCAACGGCCGCGGGCACGATCCGATCGACCATCGTGCCGGGAAAGCGCACGGACTGCGCGATCCAGTCCGCCAGCCCGGGCGAGTCGGGCAGCCGGTCGCAGAAGTCACCGACCAGCCGGCGGACCATGGCCCCATTGGCGGGCAGGTTGTCGCAGCACACGACAGTGATCGGCCCAGCGTCAGCACGCCGGCGGCGCTCGAGACCGCGAACCAGCTGGCCGACGACAGTACGCGGCGGGCGGCCCACCAGGTCGGCGACCACCTCGGTGTCGGACAGGTCCAGGTGACCGTTGGCCGGCCGCAGTCGATAGCCCTTCTCGGTCACGGTCAACGTGATGATGCGAGTGCTCGGCGCCGCGATCCGCGCCAGCACCGTAGCCACATCGTCCGCCCCGCCCACCACCTCGCGCACCGTGCCGACCACCTGCGCACCGGCGCCCGCGGCAGAGCGTTCGAGCACCGTGTACAGGCCGTCCTGCGGCGCGAGCTGGTCGACGACCGTGCGGCTGCGCTGGCTGACCCCGCACACGCCCCAGCCCAGGTCACCTGTCGCTGCCATCGCCGCCTCGGTGAAGACGGCCTGATGCGCGCGATGGAATGCCCCGATGCCCAGGTGGACGATCCCGAGCGACACCTCACGCGGATCGACCAACGGGCGCACCGCCGACGGCAGCAGGTCCAGCGCGGCGAAGTCGAGCCGGCGCGTCACATCGCCGCACCGAGCGGCCACGGACGAACTCGATCCATGGGTTGGTCCCCTCCGGTTCACGGGCGCGGTTTCAAGCGCGTCCGACGGAGCCGGCGCTCACCGGCGGGGGTGGCGCGGTCGATGACCGCACGATCAGCTGAGTGCCGAGCGTGCGCTGGGTGCCGCCGGTGTGGCCGAGCGACTTCTTGTCGAGCCAGTCGAGCAGGAGTTCGACCGCGGCGCGGCCGGCGGACTCCTTGGGCGTGAACACCGTGGTCAGCGGCGGGGTGCACATCGCGGCGAAGGCGATGTCGTCGAAGCCGATCACGCTCATCTCGTCGGGAACGGCGACGCCGCGATCGGCCAGCCGGTTGAGTACGCCCAACGCGATGAGGTCGTTGAACGCGAGCACGGCCGTCACGTCCGTGGCGAGCACCAGGTCGGCCGCCTGCAAGCCTGCCTCGAACTTCGGTGCGAACGGGCCGAGCTCGACACACTCGACGCCCGTGGTCCGTGCCGCGGCCCGCAGTCCCTTGCGACGCTCGCGGTTGGACCAGGACGTCGGCGGGCCGGACAGGTACGCGGCCTTCTTGTGGCCGAGCGCGGCGAGGTGCTCGACGGCCTGGCGCATGCCGTCGGCGCTGTCGATGAGCACTACCGGCACGCCGCTGACCTTGCGGTTCAGGAACGTGAGATCGGTCAGGTTGAGCACGCCGCGCAGCTGGCTCTCCGACATACGCGACGAGCAGAGGACGATGCCGTCGACCTGCTTGACCATCGCCTTGATGAGGTTCACTTCGAGGTCGGGATTCTCGTCGGTATCAGCGAGGAAGACGGCGTGGTCGGCCAGCAGCGCTCGGGCCTGCGCGCCTTTGAGGATGGCGGGAAACAGCGGGTTGCCGAGATCGGGAACGATCAGGCCGATGTTCGCGGTCTTGCCGGTGATCAGTCCGCGGGCCGCGCGGTTGGGCGTGTAGCCCACCTCGTCGGCCACGCGCAGGACGCGCTCACGCGTCGACGTCCGCACCATCTCGGGCGTGGTGAAGGCTCGCGACACGGTCGACGCCGATACGCGCGCTTGGTGCGCGACGTCGTGAATGGTCACCGACAACGTGAGTCCTCCTGGAATATTCGCCTCCCCAGCACACTGCAATCCTTTGCAGAAACTTGTCAAGACGATGGCGGCTACCGGGCACGCGCCGGACGGTCGCGGGGCCGTTCGCTGTCGCTCAACCCGGAAGCCCGGTCGCTGAGTTGCGGCGCGTCGGCGAGTGCCTGCTGACTCCCAGGCCTGCCGGTCGTCCGGGTGCCCTGCCGGCTCGCTCGAGGTCTGCCCGCATTGATGCTGGCGCGAAACTGCGGCGTGGTAGCCGTCGAGACAAGGCTGGATCAAGTGCGAGTTATGGCTGCCCATCGACCACGGAGCTCAGACGATCACAGACTCGCCAGCACAGCGCCACCCAAGACGACCGGCGGGCCAGTCCGCGCTACACCGAGATCGCCGATCTCACGTAGGCGGCTCGTCCGTTGATCGTGCTCTGTCCAGGCCGCGCAATCGCAGGATCAAGCGTCACGGACGGAGCCGGTCGTGAGCGCGACCGTTGATCAACTCGCGCTAGGTGCGCGACATCGGGCCAGACCGCGCACCAGACGCGAGTTGATCAACGCCGGACCGCCCTTGTCCGCTTACTGGACTTAGTCAAGTCTGGCGTGGGCGAATGGCTAGAATTGAGACATGACCGAGCCGCTCACCCCCGATGAACTCGACTACCTGCGCAGCCTGCTCGACCTGGCTCGCGAGGGCACCACGGAGCAACTGGCCGCGGCGATCGACGCCGGCGTCCCAGCCAACCTCACCAGCGCGTCCGGTGACACGCTGCTGATCCTGGCCGCGTACCAAGACCATCCCGAGACGGTCCGCGCGCTGCTCGAACGCGGGGCTGATCCCGTACGGGTGAACGACCGCGGCCAGACGGCACTGGGTGCCGCCGTGTTCCGGCAGTCGACCGAAATCGTGCAGGCCCTGCTCGCGGCCGGCGCCGACCCTGAAGCCGGGGGTCGGTCTGCCATCGAGATCGCCGAGTTCTTCCAGCTCCCCGAGATGCTG
>JAOPWD010000480.1 GCA_025965875.1 Pseudonocardiales bacterium | reverse complement strand
GTTCGGGCTGGCCGAGCTGCTCGGTGCCGGCGACGAGCTCGGTCCGATGGGCATGGGGATGCGCCCCGGCAATGTCGCGCGGGCAAATCTGCCCGCCGGCCCGGACGGCGCGGTGCGCCCCTGTGTGCGCTGCGGCCTGTATCTCGTGTCCGACGGTGAGCGCAGCACTGCCTTGCTGCTGCGTGGTTCCGAGCCCCACTCCGGCCACGACAGCGTCACCCTGCAGGTGCTCAGCTCTGAGCCGGGGTTCGCGACCGAAGCAACGTCGCGGATCCGGGAGCTCGCAATCGAGCACAACGTCTTCCGTGGCCAGGTGCTGTCGTTCGGGGGTGAGATCTTCGGCCACGGTCAGTCGCTGCTCCAGTTCCACCACCGACCCACGCTGGGCGCGGAGGAGCTGATCCTGCCCGCCGACGTGCTGCAGGCCGTGCAGCGTCAGGTCGTCGAGGTTGCCCGGCACAAGCAGCGGTTGCTGGCCGCAGGGCAGCACCTCAAGCGGGGCCTACTCCTCTACGGGCCGCCCGGCGTCGGCAAGACGCATACGGTGCGCTATCTGACCAGCAGCCTGGTCGACACCACGGTCATCCAACTCACCGGCGACGCCCTGCATCTGATCAGTCAGGCGTGCTCGATCGCCCGGGCACTCGCGCCGTCGATGTTGATCGTCGAAGACGTCGACCTGATCGCTGAGGATCGCGGCATGTATCCGGGGCAGCACCCCATGCTGTTCCAGCTGCTCAACGAGATGGACGGCCTGGCCGAGGATGCCGATGTCGTCTTCGTCCTGACCACCAACCGGGCCGACCTGCTGGAACCCGCGCTTGCGGCACGACCGGGTCGGGTCGACCAGGCAGTCGAACTCGCGCTGCCGGACGCGGACGGACGGCGGGCGCTGTTCGAGCTGTACCGGGGAGGGCTCGTTGTCGACACGTCTCGCCTCGACGACGTGATCGTCCGCACCGAGGGGGTCACCGCGTCGTTCCTCAAGGAACTGCTGCGCCGGGCAGCGGTGTTCGCCGCCGAGCGCGGTGCCGCACAAGATCGCAGCCCACTGGCCGTGTCCGCGACCGATCTGGACGCTGCGCTGACTGAACTGCTCGACACCCGCAACGCGATGACCCGCGTCCTCCTCGGCGGTACGCCTGTCGAGCCCTGACCCGTCATCTCTAGAGCGGGTGACCCTTCGGTGAACAGGCGAGGCAGCTGACACGACGTGCGTGCGAACAACAATCTGCCACCGGTATTGGTGGCCGTCTGGCTGGCTGCCCGGGCGGGCTCGAATCCCTAGCCTGCAATCGCGCGGCCCGGGCCGCACGATTGCAGGATGAATCGGCTCAGGACGGTTGCGGCGTGACCGCGAACTGAACGTTGCCCTCGGCGTCCTTGCCGGCGTCCAGCGCTTGGTCGTCGAGCAGTGTCGCTGCCTGTGGGTCGAGGAACACCCGTGCGCCGGAGTTGTCGACTACCGCGTCTCCCTCGGCGGGCGCGGCCGCCAGACTGAGAGCCAAGCCGCCGGCTGACGGGTCGGTCGCGATCCGCAGCCCGGCCCCATCGGGTGTCTCAGGCTGGGAAATGATGTTTCGGATTTCGGTCGTTGCGTTGTCGGTCAGGGTAAGCACGGTCAGACTCCTCATCGTCTTCTCGAAATTGGCAAGACGCCTGGTTCGTTGACGCCTCGGTGAAAGTCACCGGCTGTGCAGTCCCCACGTTTCACGCCGAGCACGAATGAGTCAAACGGGACGGCGTGTTGCCCGCCGTTGGGGGGCTCCCGCATCGCGCCCGAACGCCCCGCCTCCTTGGCAATGCGCTTGACACTAGTGATACTGGGCACATGGTCCCCACGGTCGTGCTCGGCGTGCTGGTGTTGCTGGCCGCGATCGTCTTCTATCTGATCGAGCGTCGCGGGCACCGCCAGGGCGCTCGGGCCACCACGTCCGTCCTGCTCGAACAGAAGCGCAATGCCTGCGCCGCGTCCTACCTGCGCGAGTCCATCGCGACCTCGCTCGTGCATGAGCCGCACCACCCGGGTTACTCCGGCCGCCGTCGCTGACGCCGCGTCCGGCTAGTGTCGTGAGTCAATAATTCGCAGTTAGTTAGGTAGACTTGGCAGGTGCCGAGTCCTGTTGCTGCTGCGGTGGTTCTGAATGATGACGAGCGGGCCCAGTTGGTGGCCTGGGCTCGGCGGTCCAAGAGTGCGAATGCGCTGGCGATGCGGTCGCGGATTGTCTTGTCGGCCGCGGACGGGCTCGGGAACACCGCGATCGCGGCGAAGCTGAATGTCGCGTTGAGCAGCGCGCGTAAGTGGCGCTCGCGGTTCCTGGCCGATCGGCTGGACGGCTTGCTGGACGAGCCGCGTCCGGGGCGTCCGCGCACGGTGGCCGACGAACAGGTCGAGGCGGTGATCGCGCGGACCCTGGAGACGATTCCGAAGGACGCGACGCACTGGTCGACCCGGTCGCTGGCCGCCGAGCTGGGCATGTCGCAGTCCGCGGTGTCACGGATCTGGCGGGCGTTCGGGTTGCAGCCGCACCGGCAGGACTCGTGGAAACTGAGCAAAGATCCACAGTTCATCGACAAGGTCCGCGACGTCGTCGGTCTCTACCTCGACCCGCCCGAGGCGGCGGTGGTGTTGTGCGTCGACGAGAAGACCCAAATCCAGGCACTCGACCGCACCGCACCGATCTTCCCGATGATGCCCGGGGTGCCCGCACGCGCGACCCACGACTACAAACGGGCCGGCACCTCCAGCCTCTACGCCGCCCTGGACATCGGCTCAGGCACGGTCATCGGATCGCTGCACGCACGGCACCGCGCGATCGAGTTCAAGAACTTCCTGATCAAGATCGACCGCGAAGTCCCCGCCGAGTTCGACGTGCACGTCGTGCTCGACAACGCCTCCACCCACAAGACCCCGGCGGTGAAGCGCTGGCTGCTCGCACACCCGCGCTTCGTCTTGCACTTCACCCCGACCAGCTCGTCCTGGCTCAACCTCGTCGAACGCTGGTTCGGCGAACTGACCACCAAGAAGCTGCAACGCGGCACCCACCGCTCAGTGCGCGCCCTCAACACCGACATCCGCAACTGGATCGACACCTGGAACGACAACCCGCGCCCCTACGTCTGGACCAAGACCGCCGACCAGATCCTCGACAGCATCGCCCGATACTGCACCCGAATTAACGACTCACGACACTAG
>JAOPWD010000378.1 GCA_025965875.1 Pseudonocardiales bacterium | reverse complement strand
GTCGTCAGGGCCACATGCGCGCCGGAGAGGATCGAAAGCCCCACCAGCGCAACGTCTTCCTGCAGCGCAATCGACACGATGTCCTCAATGCGCTGCCTGATGCCGGTGTAGATCACCTCGAAACCCGCGTCACGCAGCGTGCGGGCGACGATCTTCGCGCCGCGGTCGTGGCCGTCCAGACCGGGTTTGGCGACGAGCACTCTGGTGGCCATCTAGAACACCACCGGCTGCTGGAACTCGCCCCACACGGCCTTGAGCGCGGAGACCATCTCGCCAACAGTGCAGTAGGCGTTGGCACAGTCGATCAGCTTGTGCATCAGGTTGTCATCACCTTCGGCGGCGCGGGTCAGGGCGGCGAGGGCATCCTTGACGGCAGTGGGGTCTCGCTCCGCCTTGACCTTGGACAGTCGCTTCAGCTGGAGGTCGCGGCCCTCGGCATCCAGTTCGTACGTGTCGATGTCCGGTGGTGGCTCGTCGGCGACGAACCTGTTCACGCCAACCACCGGACGTTCGCCCGATTCGATCTCGTGGTGGATCTTGAACGCCTCGTCGGCGATCAGGCCTTGCAGGTAGCCGTCCTCGATGGATCGCACCATGCCGCCGTGCTTCTCGAGGTCGTCCATGATCTCGATGATCTTGGCCTCCGTGGCGTCGGTGAGCGCCTCGACGAAGTAGGACCCGCCGAGCGGATCGGCCACCTTGGTCACGCCAGTCTCGTAGGCGAGGATCTGCTGGGTGCGAAGCGCCAGCGTCGCCGACTCCTCGCTGGGCAGCGCGAACGGCTCGTCCCAGGCGGCGGTGAACATCGACTGCACCCCGCCGAGCACGGCGGCCATCGCCTCGTAGGCGACGCGGACGAGGTTGTTCTGGGCCTGCGGCGCGTACAGCGAGGCACCGCCTGCGACACACCCGAACCGGAACATCGACGCCTTGTCCGTGGACGCGCCGTAGCGTTCCCGCACGATCGTGGCCCAGCGCCACCTGCCGGCCCGATACTTGGCGATCTCCTCGAAGAAGTCCCCGTGCGTATAGAAGAAGAAAGAGATCTGCGGCGCGAACTGGTCGATGGTCATCCGGCCGCGTTCGACCACGGTGTCGCAGTACGTGACCCCGTCGGCGAGCGTGAAGGCCATCTCCTGAATCGCGTTGGCGCCGGCGTCGCGGAAATGCGCACCGGCGACGGAGATCGCGTTGAACCGGGGCACCTCGGCCGCGCAGAACTCGATGGTGTCGGCGATCAGGCGCAGCGACGGCTCCGGCGGCCAGATCCACGTCCCCCGTGACGCGTACTCCTTGAGGATGTCGTTCTGGATGGTGCCGGTGAGCTTCTCGCGTGGCACACCGGACTTCTCGGCGGCCGCGACATACAACGCCAGCAGGATCGCGGCGGTGCCATTGATCGTGAAGCTGGTGCTGATCTTGTCCAGCGGGATGCCGTCGAACAGGATCTCGGCGTCGGCGAGTGTGTCGACGGCGACGCCGACCCGGCCGACTTCCTCGCCGTACTCGGCATCGTCGGAGTCGTACCCGCACTGGGTGGGCAGGTCGAGCGCGACCGACAGCCCGGTGCCGCCCTGGTCCAGCAGGTAGCGGTAGCGACGATTGGACTCCTCGGCCGTGCCGAATCCCGAATACTGGCGAAACGTCCACGTCTTGCCGCGATACCCGCTCGCGAAGTTGCCTCGGGTGAACGGGTACTCACCGGGCGCGGCAGGGTCGCCGACGCGATCGGCCGGCCCGTAGACGGGCTCAAGCGGGATGCCGGAGGGAGTCAGTGCCGTGTCAATCATCGATGGTCTCCCGCGCTTTCGCTCACCAACCAGCCGACCGCGCTGGACCGCGGAGCGGCACGCCACCGCGTCGACCGCTCGAATGTACATCACGATATCATATCGAAGTACGTCGGCTGAATTTGGGCCGCCGCCGGTCACACGGCTCTGACCGGCGTGTTCCCTGGCCGTTCGGCCCGTTATCCGGCGATACCATGTACGATGTCTTAGTGGCTCGACAGTTAATCACCATTCACGATCCGATCGCGCACAAGTCGATGACGGACCAGGTCAGCGAGAAACTGCGCAGCATGATCCTGTCACGTCAGCTGGAGCCAGGCCTGAGAGTCACCCAGGTTGAGTTGGCCGAGATGCTGGGTGTGAGCACGATGCCCATCCGTGAGGCGCTGCTGCGCCTCGGCGCCGAGGGTTTGATCGTCGCCGCCTCGGGGCGGTCCTTCGAAATCGCCGCGACCACGAAGGACGGCATCCGCGACGTGTATTGGGCTCACGGCATGCTTGCTGGCGAGTTGGCCGCCCGGGCATGGGACAAACGCTCAGAGGAGCTGCTGGGCACTCTGCGAGACGAACACACCGCCTACTACGCGGCGCTTGAGCGCGGTGAGCACGGTAGTTTGACCGAGATCAACCGGCGTTTCCACGCGGCGATCAACTCGGTCGCCGCCTCGCCAACCCTCGGTGTGCTGTTGCGCAACACCATGCACTACTTCCCCGACTTCAGTCTGACGGCCCCCGGGTGGGTGGAGCTGGCCAGCCGCTGGCAGAGCAGCCTGATCAAGGAATTCACTGACGGCGACCGTGACGGCGTGCGGCGGGTGTCCGTCGACTGCAGCCGCGAAGCGGGCGACTTGTTCATCGACGCGTACTGGTCGTCGGCCGACGCCT
>JAOPWD010000344.1 GCA_025965875.1 Pseudonocardiales bacterium | reverse complement strand
TCTCGTCCACGCCGGTGATGTGCCCGCCCACCGTCATCGGCGAGCTCACCTGCGAGCCGTAGGCCGGCTGCTCCAGCGAGAAGTCGGTGTCGTCGCTGCCCACGACCTCCCACCCGGCGGTGCTGTCGTCCCGGAACTCGCCGAATCGGATGAGGTGCAGCAGCGCGGCGGTGTGTGGCTGGCCGTTCGGATTCCGGTACCCGACGCCGATCTGCACACCGTCCTGGTCGGTCGTGGTGCTCGTGACATCGGTGATGTCGGTGAAGCCTAGGTAGTTCTGGGCGAACAACAGCGCGGTCTGCCCGGCGTCAAGGTGCCACGGCTGGGACCCGGAGCTCTCGCTCGCGACCTGCCACGCCTTCGCTGCCGCGTAGTTGGCGAAGGGCCACAGTGGCTCATAGGTCGATTGCCTGCCGCCGCACACGGGCACCGGCAGATCGCAGGACGCTACGGTCTTTGGCGCCGACGCCGGCGGCGGAGATTTGGTCACCGTGGGCACGGGCTTGCGGGACGATTGCGAGGGCGTCGGCTTGGTGGGCAACACGGAGTTGGTCGGGCCGGCGGGGGTTACGTGGTGTGCGCTCGGCGTGTTCACGATCGCCGCCGTCGCGATGGCCACGCCGATCACCGCGGCCGCGGCGAGCAGCGGCGCCACCCAGCGGGCACTCCAGCGTGAGCTGTCGCGCTGATCCGCATCGGCATCGGGCGACTGCCGTCCGGGGTCGAGTGCCGCCGGGGTCACCACGGCAGCCTTGGCCTCGAATGCCGCCCGCAGGCGGTCTTCGGTCGTGGGGCTCATCGTCGGCCTTCCAGAATCGTCTCGAGCTTGTCGATCGCGCGGCTGGCCTGGGACTTCACGGCGCCGCGGCTGATGCCAAGTGCGTGGGCGATCTCGGCTTCAGAAAGATCGGACCAGTAGCGCAGCACGAGCACCTCCTGCTGGCGGGGCGGCAGCGTGCGCACGGCGGCCAGGACTTCGCGGTGATCCTCGGCGAGCAGCAATTCACTGTCGGGGCTGTCGGTTACCTCGGCCTGAACGGGGCGGACGTGCTTACGCACCGTCTGCCGCCGCCGCAGCATCGACCGCGCGCCGTTCACGACGGCGGTACGCAGGTAACCCAGCGCCGCCTCCGGGTCGCGGATCTTGTCGTGGTGGCGGTGCAGGCCGACGAAGGCGTCCTGCACCACGTCCTCGGCGCTACCGAGGTCATCCACCAGCAGGATCGCTGTGCGGACCAGTTGCAGTCGATGCGCGCCGTACAACGCTGACACGTCGATCCGGGCAACCTCGCTGCGGGTCACGTCAGCCCTCCGCGGCGCTGCCGGCCGGCAGCTTCCATCAGTCAACCCGATGCTCATGCTTAGAGGACGCAATGGAGGCCCTCGGGTTGCCTGGCGGGCCAATCTTCGTCTAGCGCGGTCCGAACTGCCGATCGCCGGCGTCGCCGAGGCCGGGCACGATGTAGGCGTTCTCGTTGAGGCGTTCGTCGATGCTGGCGGTGTAGACCCGCACCGGCAGCCCGCTCGCCTCGATCCGGGCCAGCCCCTCGGGTGCGGCCAGCGCGCAGACCACGGTCAGGTCCGACGCGCCCCGCTCGGACAGCAACGTGAGGCAGTGCAGCAGTGATCCGCCCGTCGCGAGCATCGGGTCGAGGACGATGACCGGTCGGTCGCCCAGCGATTCGGGCAGCGACGCCATGTAAGGCGTCGGCTCGTGCGTGCGTTCGTCGCGGGCCAGCCCGACGAAGCCCATCTGCGACTCGGGCAGCAGGTTGAACGCCGCCTCCGCCATCCCGAGTCCGGCTCGCAGCACCGGAACGAGGAGCGGCGGGTTCGCGATCGCGGTCCCCTGCGTGGGAGCCACGGGCGTGGTGATCGGGGTGGCGGCGGTCTGCAGTGACCGGGTGGCCTCGTAGACGAGCAGCGTGGACAGCTCGCGCAGCGCCGCGCGGAACTCGGCGTTGCTGCTGCGCTCGTCACGCATGACGGTGAGTCGGGCCTGAACGATCGGGTGCTCAACGACGACGGTGTCCACGACAGCGAACCCTATTGGACCTGCCCTCGCTGGGCGACGGTGTCGGCCCGGACCCATGCCGGACAAACCGCTCCTAGACTGGGTCGGTGACCACGTTGGACCGAACCGATCTGAGCGACGTGACGCGAGATGACCTTTCGCTGCGACGCTTCCTGCACGGGCTCCCTGGCGTGGACCAGGTCGGCGCCGAGGGCAGGGCTGCCGGGCTCGCCACCCGGAGCATCAAGACGACCGCCAAGGCGTGGGCCATCGACACCGCCATCACCATGATCGACCTGACCACACTGGAGGGCGCGGACACCCCCGGCAAGGTGCGCTCGCTGTGCGCGAAGGCAGCCCGGCCCGATTCCTCCGACCCCTCGGTGCCCTCCGTCGCCGCCGTCTGCGTCTACCCCGACCTGGTCGCCACCGCCGTGGCCGCCCTGCGCGGTACGTCGGTCGGAGTGGCCAGCGTGGCCACCGCGTTCCCGTCCGGACGCGCGTCACTCGACACCAAGCTGCACGACGTCCGCGACGCCGTCGCGGCCGGAGCCACCGAGATCGACATGGTCATCGACCGTGGTGCCTTCCTGGCCGGCCACTATCAGCAGGTCTTCGACGAGATCGTCGCGACGAAGGCCGCCTGCGGGTCGGCGCACCTCAAGGTCATCCTCGAGACGGGCGAGCTCGCCACGCTCGACAACGCCCGCCGCGCGTCCTGGCTGGCCCTGCTGGCCGGTGGCGACTTCATCAAGACCTCGACGGGCAAGGTGACGCCCGCGGCCACTCCCCCTGTGGCCCTCGTGATGCTCGAGGCCGTCCGCGATTACTACGCGCTGACCGGCAAGCAGCGCGGCGTCAAGCTGGCCGGCGGCATCCGGACGTCCAAGGACGCGGTGCGCTACCTCGTGATGGTCAACGAGGTCGCCGGCGAGCAATGGCTCGATCCAGACCTGTTCCGCCTCGGCGCCTCCAGCCTGCTCAACGACCTGCTGCTGCAGCGACACAAGCTGGCGACCGGCAGCTACGACGGCCCCGACTACGTGACGGTGGACTGATGGCCAAGCCTGTGCTGAGCGCCCGTGCGAAGAACCAGAAGCACAGCTTCGAGTACGCACCAGCGCCCGAGTCGCGCGACATTGCCCGGCTCAAGCCGAGCTACCAGATCTTCGTCGACGGCAAGTTCCGCGACGGCTCCGGCGAGGCCGTGAAGACCATCAACCCGGCCGACGAGCAGCCGCTGGCCGAGGTCGCCGAGGCCGGTCCGGCCGACGTCAATGACGCCGTTGCCGCCGCCCGCCGCGCCTTCGACGGGCCATGGTCGAAGATGCCCGGTAAGGAGCGCGGCAAGTACCTGTTCCGGATCGCCCGGGCCATCCAGGAACGCGGCCGCGAGCTGGCCGTCCTCGAATCACTCGACAACGGCAAGCCGATCCGCGAAGCCCGTGACGTCGACGTGCCGGTCGCCGCCGCGCACTTCTTCTACTATGCGGGCTGGGCCGACAAGCTCGGCTACGGCGGGTTCGGGCCGGACCCGCGTCCGATCGGCGTGGCCGGGCAGATCATCCCGTGGAATTTCCCGCTGCTGATGGCGGCCTGGAAGATCGCCCCGGCGCTCGCCTGCGGCAACACCGTGGTGCTCAAGCCGGCTGAGACCACTCCGCTGAGTGCGCTGGTGCTCGCCGAGATCATCGCCGAGGCCGACCTGCCGCCGGGCGTGGTCAACATCCTGGCCGGCGGGCCCGCGATCGGGCAGGCGCTCGTCGAGCACGACGACATCGACAAGATCGCGTTCACGGGCTCGACCGACGTAGGCAAGATCATCCAGCGGACGCTGGCCGGCACGCCGAAGCGGCTGTCGCTGGAGCTCGGCGGCAAGGCTGCGAACATCGTCTTCGAGGACGCGCCGATCGACCAGGCCGTCGAAGGCATCGTCAACGGGATCTTCTTCAACCAGGGCCAGGTGTGCTGCGCCGGGTCACGCCTGCTCGTGCAGGAGTCGGTGGCCGATGAGCTGATCGCGTCGCTGCAGCGCCGGCTGACGACCCTGCGGGTCGGCGACCCGCTGGACAAGAACACCGATGTCGGGGCGATCAACTCGGCGGCTCAGCTGGCCCGGATCCGCGAACTCACCGACTCCGGCGTGGACGAGGGCGCCACGCGGTGGTCGCCGCCGTGCGAGCTGCCCGAGCGCGGGTTCTGGTTTGCGCCGACCGTTTTCACCGGTGTCTCGCCGGCCCATCGCATCGCCCGCGAGGAGATCTTCGGGCCGGTGCTGTCGGTGCTGACGTTCCGCACCCCCGCCGAGGCGGTCGAGAAGGCCAACAACACGCCCTACGGCCTGTCGGCCGGCGTCTGGACCGAGAAGGGCTCGCGCATCCTGTCGATGGCCGCGCAGCTGCGGGCCGGCGTGGTGTGGGCGAACACGTTCAACCGCTTCGACCCGAGCGCGCCCTTCGGCGGCTACAAGGAGTCCGGGTTCGGCCGCGAGGGCGGCCGGCACGGGCTGGAGGCCTATCTTGACCACTAAGTCCAAGTCCACCAAGGCCAAACCGGCTCCGGCCGACGATCGGCTGCGCGTGCGCAAGACCTACAAGCTCTACATCGGCGGCGCATTCCCCCGCTCGGAGTCGGGGCGGTCCTACCCGGTGCACTCGGCGTCCGGCGACCTGCTTGCCCACGCGGCGCAGGCCTCGCGCAAGGACCTGCGGGACGCGGTCGTCGCCGCCCGCAAGGCCTTCGCTGCCTGGTCGGGCGCGACGGCCTACAACCGGGGCCAGGTGCTCTACCGGGTGGCCGAGATGCTCGACGGCCGTCGCGAGCAGTTCGCGGCCGAGGTGGCCGAGTCCGAGGGCGGCTCACCCGCGGCCGCGTTGGCGCAGGTGGACGCGGCTATCGACCGGTGGGTGTACTACGCCGGCTGGTCGGACAAGTACGCCCAGGTGGTCGGCGGCACCAACCCGGTGGCCGGCCCGTACTTCAGCTTCTCGCTGCCCGAGCCGACCGGCGTTGTCGGAGTGGTCGCGCCCCAGGACTCGAGCCTGCTCGGGCTGGTGTCGGTCCTCGCTCCGGTCGTGGCGCTGGGCAACACGGCCGTGGTGATCGCAGCCGAGGAGCGTCCACTGCCCGCGGCCTCCTTCGCCGAGGTGCTGGCAACATCGGACCTGCCCGGCGGGGTCGTGAACCTGCTCACCGGGTTCACCGCCGAGCTCACGCCATGGTTGGCCGGGCACCGCGACGTGAACGCCGTCGACCTGACCGGGGTAGCCGTCCCGGACCGCAAGGCGCTGCAGATCAAGGCCGCCGACAACGTCAAGCGCGTGTACGCGCCGGCTGCAGCCGACTGGTCGGCCGACCCCGGCATCTCCCGCCTGGGCGCGTTCGTCGAGACCAAGACTGTCTGGCACCCGATCGGCGTCTGAGCCTCACGTCGCGTCGTCCCATCGCTCGTTGACATGGTCCGGGTCGGTCCAGGCTGGATAGCGCCGGTAGAAGGTGTACGCGGGCACCTTCGGATCGTCTGAGGTCCAGGCAAGGCGCCCCCAGCCCCACCAGCCGCCATCCCAGCGGTCACCGAGCTCGCGCAATTCCAGATGGGCCGGGAAGCAACGCCCGCCGCGATCCCGGAGCCACCCTTCGTCGTCGACGACCAGTATCCGGTCGAACTGGTTGGTGACGGCCAGCTTGAGACCGACCGAGTTGAGGATGGCCTCGAACGTGTCCAGTCGGGGTTCGGTCCGCCCGGCTTCGATGCGATCGATGGTCGAGCGTGGCAGTTCGGCATGCGCGGCGAGCTCACGCTGGCTCACCCGCCGAGCGCGACGAACGGCTCGCAGGACATCACCGGGATCCACGGAGCGAGCCTGCGCTCAGTGGACGCGTTGCCGAAAGGTCGGGGCGGCAACTGTGGACGGCCGCGGGCGCTGTGGATATCGATTGCTGGATCGGCGGCGGTGACCGGCGGGGGGCCAACCTGCAGGGTGTCTGTCGAGTTCCCAGTGCTCTGCCCGCACTCGTGCGGGCGGCCCCCGACCACCAATGCCTCACCAATGCCTCACCAATGCGGGCAGACCTCAAGCGGTCGTTGTGCTCTGCCCGCACTCGCGCGGGCGGGCCCCCGACCACCAATGCCTCACCAATGCGGGCAGACCTCAAGCGGTCGTTGTGCTCTGCCCGCATAGACGCGGGTGGGGGTCGGCGGGGGGCGAAGCGTGCGGGTCCTCCTGGGTCACCGGTCTGCCAGCACGAATGCGGGCAGAGCACTGGGCATCCGGAGGACACCCTGGAATGGCACCGGAATGGCACCCCAAAGCCTCAGCTTGCGCCGCCGACCGCTGATGCAAACGGCGCCGCGATGGAGCCCCGGCGCGGCACCGCCGGAGACGGCCGCCCAGGCTGCCCGGTAGGTTCGCGGGCATGACGAGCTCGGCGGACGCCGCCATCATTCCCATCACGCTCACCGTCAACGGCCGCATCGGGCTGACCCTGTGGGCGCCGCCGTGGGAGGACGACGAGGGCGAGGAGTGGCAGGGCTTTCTCGGCGATGGCGCCAAGATCCTGCTGTACCCGAACGCTCGCGAACTGGCGAAGTTCATCGCCTCGGGCGAGGAGAACGACCTGTCCGACCACCCCGGCTGGGGCTACGTCCTCAAGCTCACGCCCGACCAACTGCGGCCCGGCAGCGAGGATGCCTACAACCTCGACCAGGTCTACGAGTGGGCCGCGGACGAGCCCGACCCGGTGCACGTCTCGAGCCTGGCCAACGTCGTCGACATGGTGGCCAAGATCGCCGACTGCTGCGACGACGGCGCGCTGCGGCGCCTGGTCGAGGACACCCCCGCCTACGAAGCGCTCGTCGACGAGGACGTCAGCTATCAGGGCAAAGAGGGCCGCAAGCGCTGGAGCGAGCTCGGCGACACCATCGCCGACTCGTGGGAGCGCGCCATCGCCCGCGTCGAGTCCTGGCTGTCGTGGCAGGGCGACTTCTCCGAGACCGACCTCGAGGCCGAGACGGTCTGGGATCGCGTCGGCGCCGAACCCATCGAGATCGTGCTGCCGGACGCGACGTACCTGACCGTCCGTGCCGAGGTCACCCGCGACGCGGAAGGCGACGAGACCGAGGTGGTCTTCCTCGGCGTCGAGGACACCGTGGCCGTGTTCACCGATGTCGCCGGCCTGGCGCAGTACTGCCGCACCGCCGAGGAGCACGAACTGCACAAGCTCGAATGGTGGTCCGAACTCGAAGAGGTCGAGGACGACGACGTGTTCACGCCCGGGCTCGACGCCAGCTACGACCTGCGCAAGCCCTCGGCACTGGGCGCGGAACTGCTGCGCGAACTCGCGGACTTCTGCGGGCTCGAAGGTGACACGGCCCTGCTCGACGAGGATGTCGACAAGAACACCGACAAGGACGACTGGAACGATCTTGTCGCCGAGGTCCAGAGCTGCCTGCAGCTACAGGACTGACCCGGCTGCGCGCCGAACGGGTGAGGTAGCCCCGCGACCATGAGGCCGCACCCACGCGCAGTTAAGCAGCGTGCGGCTTAACGCCGGGCCACACACAGCGAAGACCGTGACAATTCGTTACCTGCCGATCCGGACGCTCTATGGCGAATCGGACAGGTCTTCCAGAAATGCCCTCGCCTCGGGTGCGGCGGTGCGCACCGCGTCGGCCGCCTCGTCGTCGAACCGGGCCTGTGACGCCCGCTCGGCGTCGACACGGGCCACGTAGTTCGCGACCTCGCGGGCGCGGGTCGTCACGTCCCAGCCGAGGAGGTCGCCGACCAGATCGGCCACCACCGCCGCGCAGGCGACGCCGCGATGCGGGTACTCGATCGAGACCCGGGTACGACGGGTCAGTACGTCCTCGAGGTGCAGCGCGCCCTCGTGCGTGACGGCGTAGCGGATCTCTGCCATCAGGTAGTCCGGCGCATCGGGCACGGTCTCGAGCAGCGCGGGCTCGAGCAGCCCGGGGTCGAGCACATCGCGGATCATCGAGCCGTAGCGGTCCAGGACGTTGCGGACCCGGTGCGGGTGCAGCCCGTACTCGGCGGCCAGGGCGTCGACCTGGTTGCGCATCGCGAAATAGCCATCGGCCCCGAGCAGTGGCACCCGGTCGGTGCAGGACGGGGCGACGCGCCGCGGCAGGTCCTCGGCGGCGGCGTCCACCGCGTCGGCCGCCATCACCCGGTAGGTCGTGTACTTGCCGCCCGCGATCGAGATGAGCCCCGGCACCACTCGGGCCACTGCGTGCTCGCGGGACAGCGCCGAGCTCTCCTCGGACTCGCCGGCCAGCAACGGCCGCAGCCCGGCGAAGACGCCGTCGATGTCGTCGTGGGTGAGCGGCTCGACGAGGACCTCATTCACGCAGTCCAGCAGGTAGTCGATGTCGGACTTGGTGGCCGCCGGGTGCGCCAGGTCGAGATTCCAGTCGGTGTCGGTCGTGCCGATCAGCCAGTGGTTCTTCCACGGGATGACGAATAGCACCGACGACGGGGTGCGCAGGATCAGGCCGGCGTCGCCGGTGATCTTCTCGCGCGGCACGACGATGTGGACGCCCTTCGAGGCCCGCACCCGGAATCGCCCACGGCCACCGGACATCGCCTGGATCTCGTCGGTCCAGACGCCGGTGCAGTTGAGCACCACGCCGGCCCGCACCGTCGTCTCGCGGCCGTCCTCGGCGTCGCGCAGCCGCACGCCGACCACGCGGTCCGACTCGCGCATGAAGCCGACCGCCCGGGTGGACGCGCGCACGACTGCTCCGTAGCGCGCGGCGGTCCGCGCGACGGTCAGCGTGTGCCGAGCGTCGTCGGCCTGGGCGTCGGAGTACTGCACTGCCCCGACCAGTGCATCGCGTTTCAGGCCGGGGAACACCCGCAGCGCGGCCCGCCGGCTGAGTTGCTTCTGGCCGGGCATGGACCCGCGGCGCCCGCCCATCGTGTCGTAGAGCGCCAGCCCGGCGGCGACGTAGGGCCGCTCCCACGCGCGGTGCGACAGCGGGTAGAGGAACGCGACCGGCTTGACCAGGTGCGGCGCGATCCGCGTGGTCATCAGCTCCCGCTCGCGCAATGCCTCGCGCACCAGCCCGAACTCGAGCTGCTCGAGATAACGCAGCCCGCCGTGGAACAGCTTGGACGAGCGGCTGGACGTCCCCGCCGCGAAATCGCGCGCCTCGACCAGGGCGACGGACAGCCCCCGGGTCGCCGCGTCCAGCGCGGCGCCGGCGCCGGTGACGCCCCCACCGATGACCACGACGTCGAACTCGTCGGCGGCCAAGCGGTGCCAGGCGGCCTCGCGGTAGGCCGCGTCGAGTCGCGACGCCGCTCCGCCCTTCGGGATCGACGGACCGGGCGGGTCTGGCACGCTGCGCCGCTCCACGACAAGCCACGCTAGCGGACGGCCGCCGGCGCTCTGGCAGGCTCTCGCCATGGCTACCGTCATCGCGGCGATCGACCAGGGGACGACGTCGACACGCTGCATGCTCTTCGACCACGATGCCCAGGTCGTCGCCCTGGAGCAGGTCGAGCACCGGCAGAGCCTGCCCCGAGCAGGTTGGGTCGAACACGACGCCGCCGAGATCTGGTCCAACACCCGCCGCGTCCTGGCCGCGGCGGTCGCGCGCGCCGAGCTGAATTCCGGCGACGTGGCAGCGGTCGGCATCACGAACCAGCGGGAGACGGCGGTGGTGTGGGACCGCGCCACGGGCGAACCAATCGCGCCGGCGATCGTCTGGCAGGACACTCGCACGCAGGCGATCTGCGACGACCTCGGTGCTCTGGGCGGCGGCGCCGAGCGTTACCGCGACCGGGTCGGCCTGCCGATCGCGACGTACTTCGCCGGCCCGAAGGTGCGCTGGCTGCTCGACAACGTCGACGGCGCCCGGGCCCGCGCCGAGGCCGGCCAGCTGGCCTTCGGGACGATCGACAGCTGGCTCGTGTGGAACCTCAGCGGCGGCGCGAACGGAGGTGTCCACGTCACCGACGTCACCAACGCGTCGCGCACCATGCTCATGGATCTCGACACGCTGGCCTGGGCGCCGGACATCGCCGCCGAGATGGGCATCCCGCTGGCCGTGCTGCCCGAGATCAGATCGTCGTCGGAGGTCTACGCCCACGTGCGCGAGCGCGGGCCGCTGGCCGGGGTGCCGATTGCGGGCATCCTCGGCGATCAGCAGGCGGCGACGTTCGGGCAGGCCTGCCTGCAGCCCGGCGAGGCCAAGAACACTTACGGCACCGGCAATTTCCTGCTGTTGAACACCGGCACCGAGCGGGTTGTCAGTGAGCACGGACTGCTGACGACGGTCTGCTACCAGCTCGGGACCGAGGCGCCGGTGTACGCGCTGGAGGGCTCGATCGCGGTCACCGGCTCACTGGTGCAATGGCTGCGCGACAACCTCGGCCTGATCTCCGACGCAGCGCAGGTCGAGACGCTCGCGGGCACGGTGGAGGACAACGGCGGGGCCTATTTCGTGCCGGCGTTCTCGGGGCTGTTCGCGCCGTACTGGCGCCAGGACGCCCGCGGCGCGCTGGTCGGCCTGACCCGGTTCGTCAACCGCGGGCACATCGCGAGGGCGGCGCTCGAGGCGACGGCGTTCCAGACCCGCGAGGTCGTCGACGCCATGAACGCCGACTCCGGCGTCGCGCTGACCGAGCTCAAGGTCGACGGCGGCATGGTCGGCAACGAATTGCTGATGCAATTCCAAGCCGACATCCTCGACGTGCCGGTAGTGCGACCGGTGATCGCCGAGACCACCGCACTGGGCGCCGCCTACGCGGCCGGCCTGGCCGTGGGCTTCTGGTCCTCCACCGACGAGATCCGAGCCAACTGGACGGTCGACAAGCGGTGGGAGCCGGCCATGGACCCCGCGCGCCGCGAGTGCCTCTACGCCGACTGGAAGAAGGCCGTCACCAAGACCTTCGACTGGGTGGAACAGCCTGATCCGCGCTGACGTTTCAGTACGTGATGAGCATCCTGCCGAGCGTCCCCCTGTCCATCCTTGATCTCGCTCCGGTCGGTGAGGGCGGCACGGCACAGGACGCCGTCCGAGCGACCGTCGAGCTGGCCAGGCACGCCGACGAACTGGGCTTCACCCGCTTCTGGCTGGCCGAGCACCACAGCATGCCGGGCATCGCGAGCTCCGCACCTGCCGTCCTCATCGGGGCCGTCGCGGCGGCCACCGACCGGATCCGAGTCGGGTCGGGCGGCGTCATGCTGCCCAACCACGCACCGCTCGTCGTCGCCGAGCAGTTCGGAACGCTGGCGGCGCTGCATCCCGGCCGCATCGACCTCGGCCTGGGCCGCGCGCCCGGCACCGACCGACTGACCGCGGCCGCGCTGCGCCGATCGGCCGAGCAGCTCGGACCCGACGACTTCCCCCAGCAGCTGGGCGAGCTCGCCTGCTTCCTGGCCGGTGAGTTCCCCGAGGGCCATCCGTACCGAGCGATCCATGCCGTACCGCACGCGCCCCAGGCGCCGCCGATCTGGCTGCTCGGCTCGAGCCTGTACAGCGCCGAACTGGCCGGGATGCTGGGACTGCCGTTCGCGTTCGCCCACCACTTCAGCGGCACGCATACACTGCCCGCCCTGGAGCGCTACCGGACGGTCTTCCGCCCGTCCGCCGCCCTCGAGCAGCCCTACGCCCTCGTCACCGTGCAGGCCGTCTGCGCCTCCGACGACGACACGGCGGAACGCATCGCGCTGCCGGCCGCGCTGTCGTTCCTGCGGCTGCGCCAGGGCCGGCCCGGGCCGCTACCGACGCCCGAGCAGGCCGCCGCCCACCCGTGGTCACCAGAGGAGCGGGCCTTCGTCGAGCAGCGTCGCGAGGGGCAGGCGATCGGCGGGCCTGACACGGTCCGTGAAGCGCTGGCCAAGCTGCTGGCCGCGACCGAGGCCGACGAACTGATGCTCAGCACACTCGTGCACTCCCCCGCGGACCGGTTGCGCTCGACCGACTTGATCCGTGGCATGTTCGACGTTCTGCCCACCGGTCTCGGCCAGGCGGCCGCGGCATTCTGACCCCGTCCGGGAGGATGGGGGGATGGGTCGACGCTGGTGGGTTGCGACGGCGGCGGTGCTGCTGGCGGCCACCGCGTGTTCGGCCCGGTCGCCGACGATGACCACGGCCGCACCGTCGCGGCCCAGCGCACCCACCTCGATCAGCGCGCCGCAATCAGATGCGACGCAATCAGATGCGACGCAATCGAGCGCGTCGAGCGCACCGAGCGCACCGCCGAAGTCGACGCCAGCGCCTCCGCTCAGCCGCGCGCGGCAAATCCTGGCCGGGATGAGCCTGGCCGAGCGGGTCGGGCAACTGCTCATGGTGGACTGCCCGAGCACCGAGGTCGGCCTCGACACGGTCGTCGCGATCGGCCGATACCACGTCGGCTCGGTCATCCTTGACCACACGAGCTTCCTCACGCCGCAGCAGACCTCGACGATCGTCACCCTGCTGACGCAGCGCGCGTCCCCGAACGTGGGGCTGTTCGTCGCCACGGACCAGGAGGGTGGTCAGGTGCAGCGACTGCTGGGGCCTGGCTTCACGACCATCCCCACCGCGGTACAGCAGGGCACGCTCACGCCCGCGACCCTGCGCAGGCAGGCCCAGCAGTGGGGCTCCGAACTGCACGCAGCGGGCGTCAACGTGAACCTGGCGCCGGTACTCGACACCGTCCCGTCCGGATTCGGCCCCAACCCGCCCGTCGGTGACCTCAACCGCGAGTACGGGCGCGACCCGGCCTCGGTGAGCAGCCACGGCAACGCGTTCGCGCAGGGCATGCAGGCGGCCGGCGTCGCCGCAACGGTCAAGCACTTCCCCGGCCTGGGACGCGTCAGCGGCAACACCGACCTCACCCCCGGCGTGCTGGACACGGTGACCACGCGCCACGACCCATACCTAGCCCCGTTCGCCGACGCCATTCGCCAGGGAGTCGGGTTCGTGATGATCTCTACCGCGATCTACACCAAGATCGATCGCGACCAGCCCGCCGCGTTCTCGCCCACGATCGTCACCGGCATGCTGCGCGGTGACCTGCGCTTCCGCGGAGTGATCATCAGTGACGACGTCGGCATCTCCAAGCAGCTGAGCGGGACCACAGTCGCTGATCGGGCGGTCAAGTTCATCGCCGCCGGCGGCGACATCGTGCTCACCGTCGACGCCACGCAGGCGCCCGCGATGACTGCAGCGCTGATAGCCCGGGCCACGCGCGACCCCAAGTTCAAGCGACAGGTCGACGCCGCCGCCCTCGTGGTGCTGCAGGCCAAGCAGGCGCACGGCCTGCTGCACTGATCAGGCCATCAACGCGGCGTAGGCGGGCTTGATCTGGTTGTTGATGATCTCCAGCCGCTCGTCGAAGGGGATGAACGCGCTCTTCATGGCGTTCACGGTGAACCACTGCAAGTCGGCCCACCCGTAGCCGAACGCCTCGGCGAGCAGCGACATCTCACGCGTCATCGAGGTGCCGCTCATCAGCCGGTTGTCGGTGTTGACCGTGACCCGGAAGTAGAGCTTGCGCAGCAGCCCGATCGGGTGCTCGGCGATGGACTCCGCAGCGCCGGTCTGCACGTTCGACGACGGGCACATCTCCAGCGGGATGCGCTTGTCGCGGACGTAGGCGGCCAGCAGCCCCAGCTTGCCGCCGGCGGTGATGTCGTCGACGATGCGGACCCCGTGCCCGAGCCGGTCGGTACCGCACCACTGGATCGCCTCCCAGATCGAGGGCAGCCCGAACGCCTCCCCGGCGTGGATCGTGAAATGGAAGTTCTCGCGGCGCAGGTACTCGAATGCGTCGAGGTGCCGGGTGGGCGGGAAGCCCGCCTCGGCCCCGGCGATGTCGAAGCCGACCACGCCGTCGTCGCGGAATGTCACGGCCAGCTCGGCGATCTCCAGCGACCGGGCCGCGTGCCGCATCGCGGTGACGATTGCGCCGACCCTGATCTGCTGCCCCTTCTGGACGGCGGCCTGCTCACCCGCCCGGAATCCGGCCAGTACGGCCGCCACGATCTGCTCCAGCGTCAGCCCGGAGTCGACGTGCTGCTCCGGCGCCCACCGGATCTCGGCGTACACCACGCCGTCGTCGGCGAGGTCTTCGACGGCCTCGCGTGCCACGCGGGTCAGGCTGGCGGCCGTCTGCATGACGGCGACGGTGTGCGCGAACGTCTCCAGATAGCGCTCGAGCGAACCGGAGTCCGCCGCCTCGCGGAACCACGCGGCGAGCTCTACCGGATCGGTCGACGGCAGGGCCAGGTACCCGATTTCCGCGGCCAGCTCGATGATCGTCTCCGGCCGCAACCCGCCGTCGAGGTGGTCGTGCAACAGCACCTTGGGCGCGCGGCGGATAGCGGTGTCATCCATCGGGGTAGGCATGCACCAACGCTAGCGACCTCCCACTGTTCGCAGTTCGCACGGTTCGAGCGGACACTGGCCTCCGGAAGTGGTATCTATAAGGCCAGAAATCTACTCGAAACAGACATCCACGACGACGAGACTCACCCGGGGGGGTGTATGCAGCAGGCAGCCGTCGCGGCACACGGCCTCGTCAAACGCTTCGGCGACGTCGAGGCCGTCCGTGGCATCGACCTTGCCATCGCGCCGGGCGAGGTCTTCGGCTTCCTGGGGCCCAACGGCGCCGGCAAATCCACCACGATCAGCATGCTCTGCACGCTGCTGACCCCGACGGCCGGCAGCGCGCAGGTGGCCGGGCACGACGTGGTGCTCGAGCGCGACCAGGTCCGCCGCAGCATCGGGCTCGTCTTCCAGGACACCACCCTCGACACCTACATGACCGCCGAGCGCAATCTGCGGCTGCACGCCGAGCTGTACGGCGTCCCCCGCGAGGTCGTGACGGCCCGAATCCGGCAGGTGCTCGACATGGTCGGGCTGTGGGAGCGGCGGGCCAGCCTGGTCTCGACGTTCTCCGGCGGCATGAAGCGACGGCTCGAGATCGCCCGCGGGCTGCTGCACTCGCCGCGGGTGCTCTTCCTCGACGAGCCCACGATCGGCCTGGATCCACAGACGCGGGCCTCGATCTGGACCTACATCGGCGAGCTGCGCAAGGAAGAGGACATCACCATCTTCCTGACCACGCACTACATGGACGAGGCCGAGTACTGCGACCGGATCGCGATCATGGATCAGGGCCGGATCATCGCGCTGGACACCCCCGAGGCACTGAAGGCGAGCGTCGGAGACGACCGCGTCCAGATCCAGACCGACGACGACCCTCGGGCGATCGTCGCGCTGGAGGAGCACTTCGGTCTGCGCGCGGCGATGGTCGAGGGCACAGTAACCTTCCGGGTCGCACAGGGCGAGCAGTTCGTCCCTAAGCTGTTCGACGAGTTCCCGATGGCTATCCGGTCCGTGAGCGTGGCCCGGCCGTCCCTCGATGACGTGTTCCTGTCCTACACGGGCACCACCATCCGTGACGCCGAGGCCGGGGCCGCGGATCGTAGGCGGCACTCCTCGCACATGTTCGGGAGGCGCTGATGACTGCGACGACGGCAGCGGTCAAGGTGCGGGTCCCGGCGCGGTCCGCGGTCGGTGAACTGCGCGCCATCAAGATCGTGTGGGAGCGCGAGGTCGTGCGCTTCGCCAGCGACCGGCTGCGGATGATCACCTCGCTCATCCAGCCCTTGCTGTTCCTGTTCGTGCTCGGCAGCGGGCTGTCCGAGGTCGCCTCCGCCGGCACCGGTGGGCTGGACTACCGCACGTTCCTCTTCCCGGGCATCCTGGCCATGGCGGTGATGTTCACCGCCATCTTCTCGGCCGCCTCGATCGTGTGGGACCGCGAGTTCGGCTTCCTGCGGGAGATGCTCGTGGCGCCGATCCGACGCAGTTCGATCGTCATCGGCAAGTGCCTGGGCGGCGCGACGGTCGCCACGTTCCAGGGCGCGCTGGTGATCGCGCTGGCCGGACTGGTGGGCGTTCCGTACTCGCCGGCGCTCATGATCGAGATCTTCGTCATACTGACCGTCCTGGCCTACACGCTCACGGCGTTCGGCGTGATGGTGGCTGCCCGCATCAAGCAGATCCAGTCGTTCATGGCCCTGACCCAGATGCTGATCATGCCGCTGTTCTTCCTCTCCGGCGCAGTCTTTCCGGTCACCGGCCTGCCGACCTGGCTCACCGTGCTCAACCGGATCGACCCGCTGACCTACGCGGTCGACCCGATGCGGCGGGCCGTCTTCAACCACCTGGACGTGACGCCCGCGGTGCGCGAACATCTCGCGCCGGGCGTGACCTGGGCCGGGTGGGAGGTCCCGTCGCTGGTGTGCGCGGGCGTCGTGGCTGCGCTCGGGGTCCTCATGACCGCGGTCGCCATCGCGGAGTTCAACCAGAGCGAGTAGCCGCCCGCTGTCTCTCGTTGAGTGGTGCGTTTTTGCTTGAGTGGTGCGCTATATCGGCTTTCCTGCTGTATCCGCGGGTTGACCACGGTCGGGACGGCACCCCATGACAGCGATCGCCTCGAGTGGTCACCTGCGGGTCTTGGTTTGCTGGCTCGGTCTCGGCTGCCGAGTCGCCGTGCGCTTCTCGCTCAAATGCGCGGCGACGGAGGGCGTTGGTCCCCGATCGGTTTGCGCTCCCGGCCGGCTGTCGCGCTCACGCTCGGACGGGTTGGTCCTCGGTCGGCTCCCGCTGCCGGCTCGCTGTCCCGCCCGCGCCCGCCCGCGCTCGCCTGCGCTCGCCCGCCGCCAGTTCAAGATCAACTAACGAGAATTCACTGAAACTATATGAGGAAAGTCCTTGCTACTGTCGAACCTGGGGAGTAATCTGAACGTATGTTCGGATCGATCGACGAGCTCACCTGGGACACCGCCCTCGTGCAGCTCGACGGCGTCCTGGACTTCCTGCAGAGCGCTGGTCTGGACACCCTGTCCGGGGATCAGGA
>JAOPWD010000336.1 GCA_025965875.1 Pseudonocardiales bacterium | reverse complement strand
CGTACAGGTGGCGCTGAAGTGGCCCAACGACCTGCTGGCCGGCAGCGACGCCGACCAGGCCGCATCCGGCAAGGTGGCGGGCATTCTGGCCCAGACCAGCGGCGAGGCCGTCGTGATCGGGATCGGGCTCAACGTCCACACGCATCGCGCCGACCTGCCCGTCGAGTCGGCGACCTCGCTGGCGCTGTGCGGCGCCCCGGCGCTGAACCGGGGGGAGCTGCTCGCGGCCATCCTGACCCGGCTCGACGCACGTTACGCCCAATGGGTCGACGTCGACGGTGACGCCGAGGCGTGCGGTCTGGCCGCGGCGTACCGCGAGGCGTGTTCCACCGTGGGGCAGGTCGTCACGGTCACCGAGACCGACGGCAAGGTGGTTCGGGGGACGGCCATCGGCATCGACTCCAGCGGCCGCCTGCAGGTCGACGTCGGCGGGACGACTCAGGTGATCGGGGCCGGCGATGTGGAACACGTGCGCCCTGCTTGAGCGGGTGATCGGCAATTGGCCGTCAGAACCGATAACGTGACCCAAACCAGCTTCCGGAGGTTGCAGTGGCTTACCCCGACAAGGTCCTTGCCGACGACGAAGAAGTCGTCGCACATCTGCACCCACACTGGATCACGCTTGTGCCGGCAACGCTGTGGTTCATCGCGATCTGCGTGGCCGCCGGCGTCGGGATCGCGTTCGCGCCCAACCACGGCACCAGCCATGCGGTCGTCATCGGCCTGATCGTCGTGGTGGGGTTCATTCTGTTGTGCTGGCTCGCCTTCGCGCCGTGGATCCGTTGGCGCACGACGCACTATGTCTTCACCACGCACCGCGTGCTGATCCGGTCGGGTGTGTTCAAGCACACCGGCCGTGACATCGCGCTGCAGCGCATCAACGACGTGGGCTTCACCCAGTCCCTGTGGGACCGCATCGTCAAGGCGGGGACGCTCACGATCGAATCGGCCGGTGAGCACGGCCAGCAGAACCTGCACAACGTCCCGCGGTCGGACACGATGCAGCAGACCCTGAACCGGCTGATCGAGCAGGACGGCGAGCGCCGCGCACGGCTGAACTATGGCGGTGCCCCGCCCGGATACCAGCAGCCCCCGCCGGGATACCAGCAGCCCCCGCCCGGATAGCAGCAGCCCCCGCCCGGGAACCAGCAACGCCCAGCGCCGGGCTACCAGCCGGGCCCGCCGCCGCAGGGCTACCAGGGCCAGCCCGGCTACCCGCCGACCCAGCAGTACCCACCCCAGCATTAGGACCGCGCTGCACCAGTCGCTCAATGGGGCGGCGCCGTGCGTCAGTTTCGGCGCTGCGTGGGTGTCGGCCCCGAGTTCTGGGCTGCTGTTTCGTTGATCATCTGAGACTTGTGGTCGGTATGCGGCCGTAAGTCTCAGATGATCACGCGGGTGGGCGTCCCCCGATCGCCGCACTCAGTGATCATCTGAGACCCGTGGTCGGTATACCACCACACGCGGCAGATGATCAACGAGTTGCCCGGCTGTGGACGACCGCGGCCAGTGTCCACAGCCCGCCGTGCCGCGACCCGCTGACCTCACCGCGTCAGCAAGGCTCGGGGCGTGCAACGCTTCGCCGGCTTCGAACTGCCACGCATCCTCGTGCCTGCAATTGCGAGTCGGCTGGGCATCACCCGCGCGCGGATCCGCACCGAGGTCGGCCGAGGCAACTGGCAGACGATCGCCAGGGGTGTTGTGCTCACTCGGCCGGATGAGCCCACACGTGAAGACTGGGCTGGCGTCGGTATCGCCGTCGGCGGACCCACGGCGGCCTTGAGCGGATGGGATGCCGTGCGCATCCGTGGTCTAGGCGACCCGACCCCGCCGGTTTGTACCGTGCTCGTGCTCATCCGCGACGGGCGGAGTCGTTTGGTCGGATCGGCATGGGTTCGCCGCACCGGCCGCCCTTATGTCGTCGAAACGACTTCCGCCCATGCCGGCCTGCACCCGCTGACTCCGGTGGTGCCGACCGCCCGAGCGATCGCCGATGCCGCGCTGACGTATTCGGCACTTGGTCCGGTGCGGGCGATGGTCACATCCGCGGTGCAACGCAACGCCTGCAGCCTGGTCGAACTCGTCCGCGAACTCGACGACGGACCGCAGAACGGCAGCTACTTTCTCAGGCGAGCGCTGCGCGCCGCGGCGTTCGGTGCCCACTCCGAGGCCGAGGCGGCAGCAACCGACAAGCTCGTGCGCGCCGAGGTCCCACCGTTCGAACTCAACGTGCCAATCGTTGACGAGCGGGGTGCGGTCATCTTTGTCGTTGACGTTCTGTGGCGAGAACTGCGAGCGGCACTCGAAATCGACAGCCGCGAGTTCCACTTCAGTGACGCCGGTTGGCGCGCCACGCTGGACCGACACAACAAGCTCACGCGCTCCGGGCTGGCAGTGACGCACTACCCACCCTCGGTCGTGAACGCCCGCGATTGCACCTGGACGGCGGAGGTGGCCGAGTGGTTGCGGTGCCGGGCCACAGAACTCGGGGTAGCTCTGCCGCCCGGGCGCGGGCCGATCTCACCGGCGATCGGCGCTGACCCGCCGCCGTTCCTCGTGCGGATCCGGCGCAGTTGATCATCTGAGGTTTGTGGTCGGCATGCCACCACAACCCGCAGATGATCAACAAAGCAGGCCAACGGCGCCGGATAGGCAGGTCCGACACCCGGGCGGGGCTACTTCTTGGGGAGGAGGCCGGTTACCGACGAGAGGTCGACTCCGCAGTGGGCCAACGAATCGGTGTTGATCGCATCGGCTGCTTTCGTCAGCGCGCCCAGGTCGACCGCGGGCAGCGACCCGGTATCGCCGCCGGACTTCACCAGCGACAGCACCGCCGGGCCGACCAGCTGCCACTGTGCGGTGATTCCAGCCGGGGCCACCTTCTCGATCTCGGCAATGAACGCCTTGGCGCTGGTCAACAGCGCCGGGTCGGTGGACGTGATGTCCGGCAGGATCGATTTACCCGCCGCCAAG
>JAOPWD010000241.1 GCA_025965875.1 Pseudonocardiales bacterium | reverse complement strand
CTCGTGGCGTGACCGAACGCGGGATGGGTCGTTGGGTTTACGTGAACTGATATCCAGGAGGCGGAGCGGTGGAGATCAGAGTCGACCGGGCACTGTGCGAGGCCAACGCGGTGTGCTGCGGGCTGGCCCCGGACGTCTTCGAACTCGACGACGACGAGCAGCTCGTGATCGCGCGGAACCTGCCGGCGGCGCGGGTAGGACGAATCTCGCTCGCCGTGGCCCGGTGTCCCAAGAACGCATTGGAACTAGTGCCTTGACAGCACAGTTGAACCTCGACGGGAAGGTCGCCATCGTCACCGGAGCGAGCGCAGGTCTCGGCCGGGCAGAGGCGATCGCCCTCGCTACGGCCGGGGCGAATGTCGTCGTCAACGACCTCGACACTGACAGCGCCGGCTCCGACGTCGTCGACGAGATCGAGTCGCTCGGCGGCAAGGCGCTGTTCGTCGCAGGTGATGTTTCCCAGCGCAGCACCGCCGATGCACTGATGACCGCGGCCATCGAACACTTCGGCGCCGTGCACGTCGTCGTCAACAACGCCGGGGTCACCCGCGACCGGATGCTGTTCAACATGACCGACGACGAGTGGGACACCGTCATCGGCATCCACCTGCGCGGGCACTTTCTGCTGGCCCGCAACTCGGCCGCGTACTGGCGCCAGCAGTCCAAGGCAAGCGGCGAGCGGACCTACGGCCGGCTGATCAACACCTCCTCCGAAGCAGCTCTCACCGGCTCGGAGGGTCAGGCGAACTATGCGGCGGCGAAGGCGGGTATCTCGGCGCTGACCGTGTCTGCGGCCCGCGGACTGGCCCGCTTCGGCGTCACCGTGAACGCAATCTGTCCGCGCGCGCGCACCGCCATGACCGACGCCGTGTTCGGCGCGGCCCCGGCCACCGGCTTGGATCCGCTGTCGGTCGAACACGTCGCGCCGCTGGTCGTCTATCTCGCCGCACCGGCGGCCGGCGCGATCAGCGGACAGGTGTTCGTCGTGTACGGCGGGATGGTCGCCTTGATGGCGCCGCCGACTGTCGAGCAGCGTTTCGACTCGTCCGCTGCCACGTGGACGCTGACCGACCTGGACGGGACGGTCGGGCAATACTTCGACGGGCGCGACCCGGCGCGCACGTTCGGCGCCACCGAAGTTCTGGACCTCTCGTGACCACCAACGAGAAGCGAGTGGCTGCTCGCACGCGTCCGATCCGATTCGTGATCGCCGCCTGCGCCTGTGTCCTGCTGGCCGCCTGCGGCTCACAGGTGCCGCCCGCACAGTTCATCGACGCCCAGGGCGCCCTCGCCGGCAACGGCGCGGCGGCCAGCAACGCGGGCTCCACCGATGGCACCGGCGCCGGCGTCAACAATGCCGGCGGATCGAGCGCGGCTACGGGCAGTGGGGGCACCGGCGGCGGCGGGTCCGGCGGCGGGGGCTCCAGTGGCGGCGGTTCGGGCGGCGGGGCCTCCAGCGGTGGCGGCGGTGGTTCCAGTGGCGGTGGCTCCAGCGGTGGCGGCGGTGGCGGTGGCGGCTCCTCGAGCACCGGCGGTGCCGCCAGTGGCGTGACGGCAGGCAGCTGCGCCGGGTTCAAGAACGGCCCGGGCATGTCGAGTTCCACGATCAAGATTGCCAACATCGCCGACGTCAGCGGCCCGGTGCCCGGACTGTTCGCCGGCGTCCAGCAGGCGATGAAGGCCTACGTCGCCTACTTCAACTCCGGCTCGAGCATCTGCGGCCGCAAGCTCGCCCTGGAATCGCTCGACAGCCAGACGAGCTCCGGCGGCGACCAGCAGGCGGCGACCACGGCATGCGGCAATGCGTTCGCGATCGTCGGCTCGATGGGCGCGTTCGACGACGGCGGCGCAGCCACCGTCACCAGGTGCGGCATCCCGGACCTGCGGACCGCCTCCACCGAAGCCGCCCGGGCGGCCTCGCCGGTCGTCTACGGTGCGCAGTCGCTCAATGCCAACATCGTGCCGACCTCGCCTGCCGACTACTACAAGCGGACCTACCCCGGTGTGGCCACGAAGGCAGCCTTCCTCTACCTGAACGCCGGCGCCTCGTCCGTCAACGCCAAGAACGAGATCAAGGGCTGGGAGAGCCGGGGCTTCAAGTTCCTCTACACCGCGGGCATCGACGTCACCGCCTTCAACTACACGACCTACGTGTCGAAAATGCAGTCGCTCGGCGTCAAGTACGTCCAGTTCGTCGGGGCGTACCAGTACGCGGTGCGCCTCGCCCAGGCCATCGCGCAGCAGAAGACCTTCAAACCGATCTTCGTCCTCGACCCGGTCGGCTACGACCCGGGCTACGTCAAGTCCGGCGGCTCGGCCGTCGAAGGCACCAAGATCTGGATCAACAGCCGGACCTTCGAGGAGCAGGGCAGCATCCCGGAGATGCAGACCTACATCAGCTGGTTGAAGCGGGTTGCGCCCGGCGCCAATCCGAACTACTTCGGCATGTTCGCCTGGTCGGCCGGCAAGCTCTTCACCCAGAAGGCCATCGAGCTCGGTGGCAAGCTCACCCGCCAGTCGCTGCTCGCAGCGCTGGCCAAGGTCGACAACTGGACCGGCAACGGCATGTTCGGTCCGCAGCACGTCGGCCAGCGGGTCACCGGTAGCTGCTACGGATTCATCACCCTCAGCCACGGCACGTGGGTCCGTGAGGGCCCGCGGCCGTTCAGCTGTGGCGCCACCACCAGGGTGGCCTAGCTGAAGTGAACGCGTTCCTCGCCTACACGATCACCGGGCTGTTCACCGGCGCGGCTTACGCGATCGCCGCGTCGGGCCTGGTGCTGACGTACACGACGACGCGGGTGTTCAACCTGGGCCACGGCGCGATCAGCATGGTCATGGCCTTCGTGTACTGGCAGCTGACCGTGCAGGAGCACATGCCGACGTTGCTCGCCGTCGTGCTGGTGCTGTTCGTGATTGCGCCGCTGCTCGGCATCGTGCTCGAGCGGGTGATGATGCGGGGGCTGGGGGACGCGCCGGTCGGCGTCAGCCTCGTGGTCACGATCGGTCTGTTCGTCCTGCTGATCGGGGTGGCCCAGCAGTTCTGGCCGGCCACCGAGGGCCGCGCACCCGTGCCGTACTTCTTCGGCTCGAACGGATTCACCATCGGGACGTTTCTCGTCACCTATCACTACGTCCTGACGATCGGGCTCTCCGTCGTCGTGGCCGCAGCCCTCTACGTCCTGCTCAACCGCACGCGGGTCGGCACGTCCATGCGGGCGGCGGTCGACAACCGGGAACTCCTGCAGCTGTTCGGCGCGAACTCCGACCGCGTGTCCATGGCCAGCTGGGCGATCGGGTCGTCGCTCGCGGCGCTGGCCGGAATCCTGCTGGTGTCCTACGTCGGCCTGGACTACTACCAGCTCACGTTCCTCGTCATCAACGCGTTCGCGGCGGCGATGCTGGGCCGGCTACAGAGCCTGCCGCTCACCTTCCTCGGTGCGGTGATCCTGGGTCTGGGCCAGGAGTACCTCGTCGGCTACCTGCCGACGTCGCAACTCCTCGACGGTCTACAGGCCTCGCTGCCGGCGTTCCTGCTGTTCATCGTGCTGATCTTCGTCCCGCAGGTCCGGCTCCGGGTCGGGCAGATCAAGGGAATCCTGTCCGCGCCGGTGCCGACGACGACACGGGCGTTGCAAGTGGGTGGCGGCCTTGTCGTGCTCGCGCTTGCCATCACACCGATGTTGTCTGCCACCAACACCCAGCGCGCCGGCCTCGCCCTGTCCTACGCGCTCGTGATGCTGTCTCTCGTCCTGCTGACCGGGTACGGCGGCTACGTCTCGCTGGCCCAGTTCGCCTTCATGGGCATCGGCGCCGCCGTGGTCGCGAAGATGAACACGACGTCGCCGATGGCCGTGATTGCCGCGGTGCTGATCGCCGCGGCCGTGGGCGCGCTCGTCGCGCTGCCGGTGCTCCGGCTCACCGGCCTGTACCTCGCTCTGGCCACGCTCGCGTTCGCGTTCCTCATGGACAAGCTCGTGTTCCAGGCCAACTTCATGTTCGGCTTCAACGGCAGCCTCAACGCCAAACGCATGTCCCTGTTCGGCTTCGACTTCGGCAGTGCGGGTGCCTACGTCGTGCTCATGACCGTCGTGCTCGTACTGGTGTCGCTCGGCTTGCTGGCCCTGCGCCGCGGGCCTATCGGCCGGCTGCTCGTGGCCATGCGTGACAGCCCAGCGGCGTGCGGCACGCTCGGGCTCAACCAGCGCTGGTTCCGGGTCGGGCTGTTCGCGACGTCGGCCGGTATCGCCGGACTCGGCGGCGCGCTGCTCGCGGGCCTGCGCGAGACCGTCTCGTCCCTGGACTTCCAGGCCCTGTCGGGACTGCTGCTGCTCCTTTTGGCGGTCGCGTGTGGCGTGACGTCCATGACCGGGGCGCTGCTCGGCGGCGTGCTGTTGATGCTGCTGCCTGTCCTGCAGTCCCAGTTCAAGGCGCTGGGCGGGCTGGAGTTCCTCATCATCGGCATCGCGGCCATCAGCCTCGGTCGTGACCCGAACGGGATCGCGAACCACCTCTTCACCCTCGGCCGGTGGACCCGCGAGCAGATCCCGGTGCTCAACCGGAGCATCGCGGGCGACACCCCGCACGAGACCGTGCCACTCGAAGCCGAACGGTTGGCGCGCCATGGCATTGCTTGAAGCCACCGGGGTGACGGTGAAATTCGGTGGCGTCACAGCGGTCGACGACGCCTCGATCGCCGCGGACGAGGGCACGATCACCGGGCTCATCGGCCCCAACGGCGCCGGCAAGACGACGC
>JAOPWD010000136.1 GCA_025965875.1 Pseudonocardiales bacterium | reverse complement strand
CGTGGCTCGACGAACACGAGATGGAACACAGGATCTCCTCCGCTTTGCACCCTTCCGCGAGGCGGATCCACCCGGCCGTCGCAGCACGGGTGGTTAGGACGCTTTCGGACAGTAGCGCGGCCAGGGGCCAGTCATCTGTCGGATGCCGGGCAGAGGGTCGAAACCCCCGGAAACAAGGGGAATTCTCGGTGCCACGCTCAACTCCGGCGCTGCGGGCCACCAATAGTTCTGGGCGACAACATATGAATTTGTTGACTTAACGGACTATTCGGCGATTGACTCTGTTCGCTCTCGATCGAATGTGTTGAGTTCCCTCGTTGCACGGATCACCGTCGGCTGAACCCGGCCGCGCCCCGATCCCTGCCTCCCGGGTCCCTCCCCGGCGCGGGAGGCAGGCGATCGAGCGTGATCGACGCAATTCCCCACAGAACAGGAGATCGATCATGCGTGCCCTCAAGAACAGAAGGATCCGGCTGGCCGCGCTCGGCGTGGTGATCGCTGCCGCCGCAACCGCCGCCACCGTCCTGCCCGCACAGGCCGACACGTCCCGACCGGCCGCCACCGCAGGTGACAGCACGCCCTACCTCGGCTGGTCGAGCTGGAGCCTGCAGGCTATGCGTGACACGACGGTCAACCCGAACGGCAGCTACAGCTGGCTGACCGAGGCCAACGTCCTCGCCCAGGCCCACGCCATGGCCACCAAACTGAAGGCCGCCGGCTACACCTACATCAACCTCGACGCCGGCTGGTGGCGGCAATGGGACTGGACCCCCGAGTACGACGCCAACGGTCGCTACGCGGTCGACGCGGCCCGCTTTCCCGACGGACTGCAGTACGTGATCGACCAGATCCACGCGCTCGGACTGAAGGTCGGCATCTACGTACCGGTGGGCCTGGAGAAGGGCGCCTACGACAACGGCGACTTCCCGATCGCCGGCTCGAAGAGCTGCTCGACGCACGACACCGTCTACAACGACCTGCGCACGACCAACGGCTGGGACAGCTCCTACAAGCTCGACTTCTCCAAGCCGTGCGCGCAGGCGTGGGTCGACTCGGAGACGGCGCAGTTCGCGAAGTGGGGCATCGACTTCCTCAAGATCGACGGCGTCGGCCCAGGCTCGAACCGCAACGGCACCAACTACGACAACCGCGACGAGATCGCGGCGTGGGACGCCGGCTTCCGCAAGGCACATCGCACCGTCGAGATCCAGCTGTCTTGGGCGCTTAGCCTCGGCTACGCCGCTGACTGGCAGAACCTGTCGAACTCCTGGCGGATCGAGAACGACGTCGAGTGTTACTGCTCGACGGTGACCTCGTGGAGCGGGATCTCCCGTCGATTCAACGACGTCGTCAACTGGATCCCCTTTGCCGGTAAGGGCAAGGGATGGAACAACCTCGACTCGCTGGACGTCGGAGTCGGCTCGATGGACGGCCTCACCGACGACGAGCGGCAAACCGCGGCGACGCTGTGGACGATCGAGGCCGCGCCGCTGTACTCGGGCGACGACCTGACCAAGCTCGACGACCTCGGGGTCGCACTGCTCACCAACCGTGCGGCCATCGCCATCGACCAGGCCGGCAACCCGGCCCGTCCGGTCACGACGAGCGGACAGCAGCAGGTCTGGTGGGCGAAGAACAGCAACGGGAGCTACACGGTCGCGCTGTTCAACCTCGGCTCGGCGGCTGCCCCGGTGACCGCGCAGTGGAGCTCGCTCGACATCGACGGCGCCGTGTCACTGCACGACGTGTGGAAGCAGTCCGACCTCGGCACCTCGACGACGAGCTACACCACGACACTGCCTTCGCACGGCTCGCAACTGCTGACGGTGTGGCCCGCCGGGTCGCACCACTGACCGCTCGACCCGGCGCCCGTCCGACCCGCTCTGCTGTCGGACGGGCGCTGGGTCGCCACGCTCATCTCTTCACGGAGCTTCCTGCGCATACGCGCCGGTATGACGCGCGATCTGCAGGAAGATCGTTCGGTGCTAGCTGCAGCCGCTGGTGCTGCCGCAGCCTTCGCAGACGAAGCAACTGCCGGCCGGACGCATCTTGGTGCCGCAGTTCATGCACAGGGGCGCGTCGGCCGAGCTACCGGTGAGCGACTCGAGCAGTTCGGTCGAGCTGTGCACCGACGGCGGGGCGCTCGTCGCGGTGTCGGCCAGCACGGCATCATCGACGTCGGCCGCAACGGCCTTCACCACCGGTGCCGACTGGGCCAGCGTCACGATATCGAGGTCGTCGTCGTCAGAATCCCCTTCGTCGACGTAGGAGCCGGTGTCGAGCTGACGGGTGCGCTCCGCGGCGGTGTAGATGCCCAGTGCCGAGCGCGTCTCGAACGGCAGGTAGTCCAGGGCCAGCCGCCGGAAGATGTAGTCCAGGACCGACTGCGCCATCCGGATGTCGGGATCGTCGGTGAGACCGGCCGGCTCGAAGCGCATGTTGGTGAACTTCTGCACGTAGGTCTCCAGCGGCACACCGTGCTGCAGCGCGATCGAGATCGCGATCGAGAAGGCGTCCATCACGCCGGCCAGCGTGGAGCCCTGCTTGCCCAGCTTAAGGAACACCTCGCCCAGACCGTCGTCGGGGTAGGAGCCGGCGGTCATATAACCCTCGGCCCCACCGACCGCGAACGACGTGGTGAGCGACGGGCGTGCCTTCGGCAGCCGCTTGCGGGTCGGCCGGTACTCGACGACCTTCTCAACCGCAGTGCCGGCCCCCAAGGCCGCGCCTTCGTTCTTGCCCTTGCCGGCCGACAGCGGCTGACCGACCTTGCAGTTGTCGCGGTAGACCGCGAGCGCCTTGAGGCCGAGCTTCCAGCCCTGGTAGTAGACGTCCTCGATGTCTTCGACCGTCGCCGACTCAGGCAGGTTGACTGTCTTGGAGATCGCACCGGACAGGAACGGCTGCGCGGCCGCCATCATCCGCACGTGTCCCATCGGCTTGATGGCCCGGGCACCCATGGCGCAGTCGAAGACGTCGTAGTGCTCGGTCTTCAGGCCCGGCGCATCGAGCACGTTGCCGTGCTCGGCGATGTGCTCGACGATCGCCTCGACCTGCTCCTCCTGGTAGCCCAGGGCCCGCAGCGCGCGCGGCACGGTCTGGTTGACGATCTGCATGGATCCGCCGCCGACCAGCTTCTTGAACTTCACCAGGGCCAGGTCTGGCTCGACGCCGGTCGTGTCGCAGTCCATCATCAGCCCGATCGTGCCGGTGGGCGCGAGCACCGAGGCCTGCGCGTTGCGCCAGCCGTTGCGCTCGCCGAGCTTGTTGCCCTTGGCCCATTCCTCGGTGGCGACCGCGAAGATCGTGCGGTCGATGTTGTGCAGCGGCCGGGCCGTGTCGTTGGCCGAGGCGTGCTTGCGCATCACCCGGGCGTGCGCCGAGGCGTTGCGCGCGTAGCCGTCGTAGGGACCAACGACGCCGGCCAGTTCGGCCGAGCGGCGGTAGGACGTGGCCGTCATCAGCGAGGTGATCGCCCCGGCCAGGGCGCGGCCGCCGTCGGAGTCATACGCGAGTCCGGTCGCCATGAGCAGCGCGCCGAGGTTCGCGTAGCCGATGCCCAGTTGGCGGTAGGCGCGCGTGTTGACGCCGATCGCCTCGGTCGGGAAGTCGGCGAAGCAGATCGAGATGTCCATCGCGGTGATGATCAGCTCGACGGCCCGGACGAACTTCTGCGAGTCGAAGGTGTTGTCGTCGCGGAGGAACTTGAGCAGGTTGAGTGAGGCCAGGTTGCACGACGTGTTGTCCAGGCTCATGTACTCCGAGCACGGGTTGGACGCGGTGATGCGGCCCGTCTCGGGGTTGGTGTGCCAGTCGTTGATCGTGTCGTCGTACTGGATGCCGGGATCGGCGCACTGCCACGCCGCCTCGGCCACGGTGTGAAACAGGTTCTTGGCTTCGACGGTCTCGATGACCTCGTTGGTGCCCCGGGCCCGCAACCCGAACTCGGTGTCGTCCTCGACCGCGCGCATGAACTCGTCGGAGACCCGCACCGAGTTGTTCGCATTCTGGTACTGCACGCTGGTGATGTCGTGGCCGCCGAGATCCATGTCGAATCCGGCGTCGCGCAGCACGCGGATCTTGTGCTCCTCACGCGCCTTGGTCTGCACGAACTCCTCGATATCGGGGTGATCGATGTCGAGGACGACCATCTTCGCCGCGCGCCGGGTGGCACCGCCGGACTTGATCGTGCCCGCCGACGCGTCGGCACCGCGCATGAAGCTGACCGGGCCGGACGCGGTTCCGCCGGAGGACAGCAGTTCCTTCGAGGACCGGATCCGCGACAGGTTCAAGCCCGCACCGGAGCCGCCCTTGAAGATCAGCCCCTCCTCGCGGTACCAGTTCAGGATCGAGTCCATGGTGTCGTCGACAGCGAGGATGAAGCACGCGCTCACCTGCTGCGGCGAGCTAGTGCCGACGTTGAACCAGACCGGCGAGTTGAAGCTGAACACCTGGTGCATCAGCATCCAGGTCAGTTCGTGCTCGAAGAGTTCGGCGTCCGCGGCCGAGCGGAAATACCCGTGCTGCTCCCCCGCGGCCCGGTAGGTCAGTACGACCCGATCGATCAACTGGCGCAGTGACCACTCGCGCACGTCAGTGCCGACGGCGCCGCGGAAGTACTTGGTCGTGACGATGTTGGCGGCATTGACCGACCAGAAGTTGGGGAACTCGACACCACGCTGCTCGAAGTTGATCGACCCGTCGCGCCAGTTGGTCATGACGATGTCGCGCCGCTCCCACGTCACCTCGGCATAGGGGTGCACACCGGGCGTGCTGAACACGCGCTCGACGACAAGCCCGTCGGCCGGATAGACCGGCGCGGGTGCGGTGGCCTGCGCTGCGTCGTGCGGCACGGGTGCGTTGTCGGTGGAGCGGGAGTTGTCGAGCGCTTCGGACATCGTCGGTGCTTCCTTCCGTGCGGGGGGAGACGGGTCGGGTTCGAACGTCGCCTCAGGTGGTGCGCCAGATACGTGTGCAGTTGTCGTGCGGTGCCGGCCCGGCATCCTCACGGCAGGTGCTGACGGTGTTCGAACCGGAGATCGGCGATCGCCTTGTCGAAGTCGTCGATGGAACTGAAGGCCTGATACACCGATGCGAAGCGCAGATAGGCGACTTCGTCGAGGTTCTTGAGCGGGCCAAGAATGGCCAGCCCCACCTCGTCGCTCGCGACCTCGGCGGCACCGGTGGCTCGGATCACCTCTTCGACGGTCTGCGCGAGCAGGGCCAGCGCGTCCTCGTCGACCGGCCGGCCCTGGCAGGCCCGGCGGACTCCGCTGACCACCTTGGCCCGGCTGAACGGCTCGGTGACGCCGCTGCGCTTGATGACCGCCAGCATCGCCTCTTCGACCGTGGTGAACCGCCGACCGCACTCCGCACACGAGCGGCGGCGCCGGATGACCTGGCCCTCGTCCTGCTCGCGGGAGTCGACGACGCGAGAATCGGGGTGCCGGCAGTAGGGGCAGCGCATCGGGGCCGGCCTTCCTGTTGGTCAGGTGTGGTCATGGGGCACGCCTGGCGATGAAAACAACGGTCAAGTCTGTGGACGAACCTGTCGACAACCTGGGGACGACGTGTGGACGAACCGACACTCGCTGTGGACGCCTGTGGACCGCCAAACCCCAACCTGTGGACAACTTACAGGCTTGTAACTACTACATGTAGGGGTAACGCTAGAGCCGTGGTTGATGTTCCGCAAGTAGCCGCCCCCGGCGAGTCGGGGTCAATCCAGGGCCACAAATGCCCCAAGACGGCCTAATGGGTGCGCAACACCTGGCCGGCAGTGAGCTCGACCCCCACCAGCTGGTTGGCGCGTTGCAGGTCGGCCACCTCGGCGCGCGGATCGCGGTCAGGGGCGATACGCGTGGCGATCGACCAGAGCGTGTCGCCGTCGCGCACGGTCACGGTCACCGGCTGCGCTGGGCGGCTCGCGGAGGCAGTCGGCGCCGAGAGCCATGCGGTCAACACGAGCCCGGCGGCGAGTGCGGCGACGGCCAGTGCGAGCGCGAGCACCCCGCGCCGGGTGAGGCGCAGGGGCGCGGCCACCGACTCGGCACTGGGCCGCTGCAGCGCGATGATCGTGGCCGTGCGCTCGCGCGGCTGGGCACCCGGCGGGAGGTAAACGACGGGCGCGAACTCGGTAGCAGCGGACATCTGCACTCCTCGGATCCGGGAGTGAATTGGTCACTCCCATCGAACGGGCATTCGAAAGAACGCCTGAGCGAATGTGTACCAGGAGGGTCTGACAATCTCCACCGCGACCCGGCGTGTCGTTCGAACAGATGTTTGATGTCTGGTGAATCTGCAGCTACGGTTGGGACACCACGAACGCAACGACATCGGGAGGCGAAGTGCCCCAGAACAAGGCGGCGCCCACGAAGGCGACCCGTCGCACAAAGTCCACCACGGCAACCCCAACCGCCGCGCGCAAAGCGACGTCGGCCAAGGCGACGGCCGAGCCGAAGCGTCGGCCCGGGCGACCCAAGGTCACCGAACTGCCCGACCCGGTGTCCGGACTCACGCGCCGTCAGCAGGCGATTCTCGACGTCATCCGCGACTCGGTAGAGCGGCGCGGTTACCCGCCCAGCATCCGGGAGATCTGCGAGTCGGCAGGCCTGGCCTCGACCTCGAGCGTCTCGCACCAACTCGCCATGCTCGAGCGAAAGGGATTCCTACGGCGAGACCACAACCGACCGCGCGCCGTCGACGTACGGCACTCCGACTCGACCGCCGAGAAGCCCAGGGCAGCACGCCGGGCCGTGGCCGTGTCCGACGACGCGCCGCGCGGCACCGCCCCGGTCTTCGTCCCGGTCGTGGGGCGGATCGCGGCAGGCGGGCCGATCCTCGCCGAGCAGATGATCGAGGACGTCTTCCCTTTGCCCAAGGCACTGGTCGGCGACGGCACGCTGTTCCTGCTGAAGGTCACCGGCGAATCCATGATCGACGCCGCGATCTCCGACGGTGACTGGGTCGTGGTGCGCCAGCAGCAAGACGCCGAAAACGGCGAGATCGTCGCGGCCATGATCGACGGCGAGGCAACGGTCAAGACCTTCCGCCGCCGCGACGGGCACGCCTGGCTGCTCCCGCACAACGCGGCCTACTCACCGATCCAGGCCGACGACGCGACGATCCTCGGCAAAGTGGTCTCGGTGCTGCGCAAGATTTGAGAACGAGAACGCTCAGGGCGTAGCGCGAGCCGTCTGGATCAGGATCGACCCGATGCGGCGATGCACCAGACGGCCGCGGCCCGGCGGCAGCGACTCCATCTTCACCGAGCCCAGGACCGCACCCTCGTCCTTGCTACCCGACAGCAACACGCCGGGCGTGCCCATGTCGCGCAGCCCGCGCATCATCGCCTCGAACATGCCCTGCCCCGAGCCGCCGGACGAGCGGCTCAGCACGACGTGCAAGCCGATGTCGCGCGCCTGCGGCAGGAACTCGAGCAGTGCCTGCAGCGGGTTTCCGTGCCCGGTCGCGATCAGGTCGTAGTCGTCGATCAACAGAAACAGCTTGGGACCGGTCCAGCGCGGCACCTCGCCGGCAACGGGATCGGCCTGCAGGCCGGCCAGCCGGGTCCGCAACGCCGTCGCGACGCTCTGTACGACCTCCGGAGCGGCCACCGAGTTCATCACGTACCCGATCTGGTGCGGGGTGGTGATCGCGCCGAGCAGACCGCGGCGGTAGTCCAGCGTCACGATCTTCGCCTGCTCGGGAGTCCAGCGGGTGGTAATGCCCCGGGCGAGCGTGCGCAGCAAGTTCGACTTGCCGGATTCGACATCGCCGATGACGAGAAAATGCGGCTCGGCATCGAAGTCCACGAACACCGGCGATAACGTCTCCTCGTCGACGCCGATCGGCACCCGCGCCCCGGACATCCCGATGGCCGGCAGGTCGCGGTAGGGCAGTTCGTGCGGCAGCAGGCGCACCGGCGCCGCGAGCGGGCCTGACCACGCGGCGCGCACCCGCGACACGGTTTTGGCCACGCCGTCGACGAGGTCGTCCACAGCCTCGACGCCGTCGATGCGTGGCAGCGCGGCCAGGAAATGCAGCTTGTCCGGGCTCAGGCCGCGACCCGGGCTTGCCTCGGGGACGTTGACCGCGACCCGGCGGTCCACCTCGGACTCCGACGGATCGCCGAGGCGCAATTCGAGGCGGGTGCTGATCAGGTCGCGCAACGCCGGGCGCAGTTCCATCCAGCGCTGGATGGAGAGCACCACGTGGACTCCGAACCCCAGCCCGCGCGCGGCGATCTGGGTGATCGCGGTCTCCATCGCCTCGTGGTCGGCCCGCACACTGCCCCACCCGTCGACGACCAGGAACACGTCGCCGAAGCCGTCGAGAGGCACGGTGCCGGACGCGATCATCCGGCGGTACGAGGACATCGAGTCGATGCGGTGCTGGGTGAACAACTGCTCCCGGTTGGCCAGCAGCGCGTTGATCTCGGCGACGGTGCGCCGCAGCCGGTCCGGCTCCATGCGGGTGGCCACCGACCCGACGTGCGGCAGATCCGCCAGGCCGGTGAGCGTGCCACCGCCGAAGTCGAGGCAGTAGAACTGCACCTGCTCCGGGGTGTGCGTCAGCGCCATCGACATGATCAAGCTGCGCAGCAGCGTGCTCTTGCCGCTCTGCGGCCGCCCGGTCACCACGAAGTGCGAGCTGGCCAGGTTCAGCCAGTGCGGGTCGCGCCGCTGGTCGAACGGCCGGTCGATGAGACCGATCGGCGCGGCGAGTGACGGGGTGCCGGCCCACTCGACCGGGCGCAGGCCGACGTCGGTCTCGACGAGGGGCGGCAGCAGTTGGTCGAGGGTGGGCGGGGTGTCCAGCGGTGGCAGCCACACCTTGCGGGCGGGGACGCCGGCGCCGGCGAGCCGGGCGACCAGGACGTCGAGCATCGTCTCGCCGGGCCGGGCGGGCTGCAGCGGAGAGGGCCCCTCGTCGGGCCGCGGGCCGGCGGGCTCCTCTCGAGGAGCCAGGTACTGCGTCAGGTACGGCAGCACGTGGTGCCGCCCGGAATGTGTGTGGTGGGGGCCGGCGCTCGCGGCCTTCGTGTAAGCCCCGGAGACGTACGCCGCCTTGAACCGCACGAGACCCTCGGTGCTCTCCTTGAGGTAGCCGTTGCCGGGCGCGGCGGGCAACTCGTAGGCGTCGGGCACGCCGAGCACGACCCGGCTCTCCATCGACGAGAACGTCCGCAAGCCGACGCGATAGGACAGCTGGGTGTCCAGGCCGCGCAGCTTGCCCTCTTCGAGGCGCTGCGAGGCCAGCAGCAGGTGCACGCCGAGCGAGCGGCCAAGCCGGCCGATCATGACGAACAGGTCGATGAAGTCCGGCTTGGCCGAGAGCAGTTCGCTGAACTCGTCGACGACGATGAACAGCGACGGCATCGGTTCGAGTGGCGTGCCGAGCTCGCGGGCCCGCTCGTAGTCACGCAGCGAGCCGTAGTTCCCGGCCGTACGCAACGCCTCCTGGCGGCGGACCATCTCGCCCTGCAGGGCGTCCTTCATCCGGTCGACCAGGGTGAGTTCGTCCTCGAGGTTGGTGATCATCGCGGAGGTGTGCGGCAGCACGTCGAGGCTGGCGAAGGTGGCGCCGCCCTTGAAGTCGACGAGGACGAAGTTGAGCGTCTCGGACGAGTGCGTCAGCGCCAGGCCGAGCACCAGGGTGCGCAGCAGTTCGGACTTACCGGAACCGGTGGCGCCGATCACGAGGCCGTGCGGCCCCATGCCGCCCTGCGCCGACTCCTTGATGTCGAGCTCGACGGACTGTCCGTCCGCTCCGACACCGATCGGCACCCGCAGCCGGTCACGGGGTGCACGCGGGCGCCACGAGACGCTCGGGTCGACCTGCCGCGGATCACCGAGGCGCAGCAGGTCAGGCAGGCTCAGGTCCACGGTCAACGCGTCGGTGGGTTCGGACGTCGCGGTCGACATCCGCATCGGGCTCATCCGGCGGGCCAGGAACTCCGCCTCGACCAGGCTCAGCGAATCCGCGACGCCGAGGGGTATGCGTTGCTCGCCGCCGGCCGGGTCGCGCCGCACGATGGTCAGCGATCCCGCACCGACCTCGACGGCCAGGACGCCGTTCAGTGCGTCGTTGCCCAGTGTCGCGCTGAGATCGATGACGGTGACGCCCTGCACCAGGCTGTTCGCCAACTGCGACTCCACGGGGACCTGTCCACCGTCGAGGACGACGACGACGTGCGGCCCTTCGCTGCTGCCGCCGGCACCGAAGCGCTGCCTGCTGGTGAGCATGTCGCCGAGCATGCTTTCCAAGCCGAGCAGGTCATCGCTGATCAGCCGGACCTGGCCTACGGCGTCGAACGTCGTCGGGCTGAGCGCGTGGGGCAGCCACTTGAGCCAGTCCCACTGCGGCACGGTGTCCCCCGCCGTACACACGGCGATGACGACGTCGTCGGGGGAATGGAAGGCGGCGAGCTGCCCCAGCATCGCGCGGACGAGGGCGCGGGTCCGGTCGGGCGGTCCGTACATGTTCAAGCGCCCGAACGCGGGCAATGCGAGCGCGGCCGGCAGATCGGCGACTGAGCCGTGGGTGCGCACGAAGCGCCGCAGCGAGGCGGCCGAGATCGGTTCCAGGTCCTCGACCGGCTTGGTCTCAGGCGCCACCAGGCTGACCGCGAGACGCTGCGGACCCCGCCCGACCCGGACGGCCAGATAGTCGTCGTCGACCGGACGACGCTCCCACAGCCGCGACCCGACGGCCACGCACCACAGCGCGACGGGATCAGGGTGGTGCCACAGCGTGGAGGCCCGTTGCTCTGCAGCGGCCCGGCGCACCTTTCTGCGGACCTGCTGCAGGTAGCGCTGGTAGTCGCGGCGATCGCCGTCCAAGCGCCGGCGCTTCTCCCCCGAGGACCGGCCCATTCCGCTGACCGCCATGCCCACCATCGACAGGCCCATCATCCCGCTGGCGAGATAGGTGACCGGCGAGCCGCCGCTGCCCGATACCAGCAGTCCGGTCGCTCCGGCGCCGGCGATCATGGGCAGATACATCAGCAGCTGGCCCATCTGGCCGCCGCTGACCGTTTCCGGCAATTCCGGCGGCGGGTCCAGAACAATTTCTCCGCGGGGCTCCGGCGGCGGTTGGCGTCGGGTGGGACGCCGGAACAGCACAGTGCCCACCCAGACCTCCGTTACCGTATGACGTCAAACCGGCAAATGGGTCACCGGCTGGCACGATGCTAGCCGCGCGGTCCGGTATCGACTCATTCGAGGAGGGGCGTCCTTGTCCGCGAGTGTGGTCTCGAACAGCTGCCGCCTGACGATCATCTCCTCGACGCTGCGGGCCGACCTGGCGGTGCCGGTGCAGATACCGATTGCCGAACTGCTGTCGATCGTGGTCTCGCGGCTCGGCCGAGAAGCGGCCGACGCCGGTGCTGCCGAGGGCGGCTGGGTGCTGCAGCGAGCCACCGAGGCTCCGCTGGACCCGTCGGCGAGCCTGGCGGCGAGCCAGTTACGCGACGGCGATGTGCTCTACCTGCGCACCCGAGCGGCACAACTTCCCGAGGTCGCCTTCGACGACGTGCTCGACGCCGTGGCCACCAGCGTACTCACCCGTACCGCCCGTTGGCAGCCGGCGCACACCACGCGCACGGCGGTGGCCTTCGCGTCGGTGCTGCTGGTTTACGTGCTCGGGACCGCCTTGGTGATCGGTCCCAGCTGGGGCCCGTCGATCAGCATCGCCGGAGCCGGGGCCGCATTGCTGGTCTTGGCCGCGACGGCGCTGGGCCACATCTATCACCGGCGGGGTCCTTCGCTGGTGGCTGCCGCGTTCGGGGTAGCGTTCGCTGCCGCGTGCGGGGCGATGGCCGTGGGCGGGAAACACAGCTTGATCGAGTTCGGCGCGCCGCAGGCCCTCGTCGCAGCCTGTGCCGCTGTGCTGGTCTGCACACTGGCCCTGCTGGTTCTGGGTGGCGGCATCCCCGGCTTCGTCGCCGTGATCACCGTGGCGCTGCTGACCGCGATCGGCACCGCCGTCTCGTCGGCCACCTCGTTGAGCACCACCGCGATGGCCGCGGTCGTCGCGACGGCCGGGCTCGCGATCTCGCCCTGGTTGCCGACCCTGTCGTTCAAACTGTCCCGCCTGCCGTTGCCCTCGATCCCGACCGACGCTGCGGACCTGCGCCGCGACACCGGCACGATCGACGCCCAGCGGATCCTGGGCCAGGCGGTCCGTGCCGACCAGTACCTCACCGGACTGGCTGGTGGGGTGGGCTTGGCCATCGCCGGTGCGGCGGTGCTCCTGGCCACCGGCGGGGTGAGCGAGCGGGTGCTCGCCGTCGTGCTCGGCGTCATCTGCCTGCTGCGGGCCCGGCTGTTCACCGGCCGCGGGCAGCGCGTTCTGCTCCTGACGGCAAGTGCCACGGCCCTGCTGGCCGTACTCGTCGCGGTAACCGTCGACACGCACGGTGTCACGCGCGTGCTGATCCTCGTCACGCCGGCCATCGTGCTGGCGGTCGTGCTCTTCGCACTCGGCGTTGTGCTGCCCGCCCGGCGTTACGCACCGCCGTGGTCACGGGCCGCGGACATCCTCGAATCGCTACTCGTGCTGTCGGTCATCCCGCTCGCCCTGGCCGTCGTGGGTGTCTACGGCGGGATACGGGTGGCCGTGTCGGGCTGACACCGCTCACCCGACGCGGCGCTCAGCGAGCGAGTTCCAGCACCGTTGCCTCGGCGGGGGTGGGATCGAGCGACACGTATTCCAGCCGGCCCCGCCGCAGCAGCGCGAAAGACCCTGGCGCCAGCGTGAGCATCGGACCGGTGGCCTCTCGCGCAACATCGAACACCGAGGCGACCTGCGCGGCCAGTGCGCCGGCCATCGTGCCGAGCACCACGACGTCGGCGTGGGCGAAGGTCGCCAGTTCCGAAGGCGTCCAGTGCGTTCGCACGTCCAGGCGGCACTGCCACGGTGGGACCTCGCCGGCACCGCGCACCTCGGCCGGCCGGTCGTCGATCAGCAGCGTCGGGCCGCTCTGCGCCGGCAACGGGGCGCCGGGGCCGACGATGTGCGTGTCGGCACCGTGGCGCAGCAATGGCTCCCAGAGC
>JAOPWD010000131.1 GCA_025965875.1 Pseudonocardiales bacterium | reverse complement strand
GCCGGGTGTGCTTGGTGACCCGGTTGATGCCCTCGACGATGACCTTGTTGGTAACCGGGTCAGCCGCGATGACCTTGCCCTTGATGCCACGGTCCTTGCCGGCGATGACGACGACCTCGTCGCCTTTCTTGATCTTCATGGGTTTACAGCACCTCGGGTGCGAGAGAGATGATCTTCATGAACTTCTTGTCACGCAGCTCGCGACCGACGGGGCCGAAGATGCGGGTGCCGCGGGGTTCGCCGTCGGCTTTGATGAGCACAGCCGCGTTCTCGTCGAAGCGGATGTAGCTGCCGTCGGGACGGCGCCGCTCCTTGACGGTGCGCACGATGACCGCCTTGACGACGTCACCCTTCTTGACGCCTGCACCGGGCAGCGCGTCCTTGACCGTTGCGACGATGATGTCGCCGATCCCGGCGTAGCGCCGACCCGAGCCGCCCATCACCCGGATGCACAAGATCTCCTTGGCACCGGTGTTGTCGGCGACGCGTAGTCGCGACTCCTGCTGAATCACTGAAAGCTCCCGTATCCGGTATTACTTGGCCCGCTCGAGGACCTCGACCACACGCCAGCGCTTTGTCGCTGACAGTGGACGGGTCTCCATGATGAGCACGCGGTCACCGACGCCGACCTGGTTGGTCTCGTCGTGGGCCTTGAGGCTGTTCGTGCGCCGCAGCACCTTGCCGTAGAGCGCGTGCTTGACGCGGTCCTCGACGGCGACGACGACGGTCTTGTCCATCTTGTCGCTGATGACGAGTCCCTCGCGGGTCTTGCGAAATGCCCGCGCGGCCGCGTCAGCTCCTGACGTGTTTTCCTCGGTCATGCCACACCTTCACTCGGAGCGACGGACAGACCGAGCTCACGCTCGCGCAGGATCGTGTAGATCCGGGCGATGTCGTGGCGAACGGTGCGCAGTCGCCGGTTGTTGTCCATCTGGCCCGTGGCCATCTGGAAGCGCAAGTTGAACAGCTCTTCCTTCGCCTCACGTAGCCGCGTCGCGAGCTCGTCGTCGTGCAGTTCGCGCATCTCGTCAGTCGTCGTGCTCATCAGATCTCACCTGCTTCGCGCTGGACGATTCGGCACTTCATCGGCAGCTTGTGGATGGCCCGGGTGAGCGCCTCGCGGGCGATGACCTCGTTCGGGAAGGACAGCTCGAAGACCACGCGGCCCGGCTTGACGTTGGCGATCCACCACTCCGGCGAACCCTTACCGGAGCCCATCCGGGTCTCGGCCGGCTTCTTGGTGAGGGGCCGGTCGGGGTAGATGTTGATCCAGACCTTGCCGCCGCGGCGGATGTGCCGGTTGATCGCAATACGCGCCGACTCAATCTGCCGGTTGGTCACGTACGCGCCTTCCAGCGCCTGGATGCCGTACTCGCCGAATACCACCCGCGTGCCGCCGGACGCCTTGCCCGACCGGCTCGGGTGGTGCTGCTTGCGGTGCTTAACCCGCCTGGGGATGAGCATGACTCAGCTCTCCGTGCTCTCGTTGATGGCGTCCTCGGGCAACGTCACCGCGGGCGGCGCCTCTTCGCGGATCTCGGCGACAGCCTCGGCCTCGGTCGTGATCGGGGAGGTCTGGATCTCGTCGGCTGCCTCGGCAGCATCAGCCGTTTGGGCAGCGGCCTCGATGACGGCCGCCTCGGCGGCCGGGGTCACGGCGACTGCTTCCTCGGCAACCGCCGGTGCGTCGACAACCGGTGCGGCGACGGCAGGAGCCTCTGCCCCAGCCTCGGCCACCGGCACGTCGACACCTGCGTCGGCTGCGCGACCGGCGTCGGTGCTGACGCCCGTCGTGCCCTGCGAGCCCGAACGGCGCGGACGGGCCGCACCTGCCGGGCGCTCGCGACGCTGACGCAGGGCCTCGGCGGCAACCGCGGCCTCACGCTCGGCGCGCGAACCAGTCGGCACCTCGCCCTTGTAGATCCAGACCTTCACGCCGATGCGGCCGAACGTCGTCTTGGCCTCGTAGAAGCCGTAGTCGATATTGGCGCGCAGCGTGTGCAGCGGGACGCGTCCCTCGCGGTAGAACTCCGAGCGCGACATCTCGGCGCCACCGAGGCGACCGGAGCACTGCACGCGGATGCCCTTGACGCCCGGGCTCTTCAGCGTCGACTGCATGCTCTTACGCATCGCGCGACGGAAGCTGACGCGGTTGGACAGCTGCTCGGCGACACCCTGAGCGACGAGCTGGGCGTCACCCTCGGGGTTCTTCACCTCGAGGATGTTCAGCTGCACCTGCTTCTTGGTGAGCGTCTCGAGCTCACCGCGGATGCGGTCGGCCTCGGCGCCACGCCGGCCGATGACGATGCCGGGGCGCGCGGTGTGGATGTCGACGCGTACGCGGTCACGCGTGCGCTCGATCTCGACCTTCGCGATGCCGGCGCGCTCCATGCCCTTGGACATGAGTCGGCGGATCGCGACGTCTTCCTTCACATACTCGGCGTACTGCTTGTCGGCGAACCAGCGACTCTTCCAGTCGGTGGTGATGCCCAGGCGGAACCCGTTCGGGTTGACCTTCTGACCCATTAGCGAGTCCGTCCCTTCTTGCCGACCGGGATCTCGATGCTTTCGAGTTCGATCGTGATGTGGCTGGTGCGCTTACGGATGCGGTAAGCCCGGCCCTGCGCGCGGGGCTGGAATCGCTTGAGCGTCGGGCCCTCGTCGACGTAGGCCCGTGAGATGACGAGCGTCTCCGGGTCGAGCGAGAAGTTGTGCTCGGCGTTGGCGATCGCGCTGGCCAGCACCTTGGCGACCGGCTCGCTGGCAGCCTGTGGCGCGAACTTCAGCACCGACAGCGCCTGCTGCGCGGGCATGTCGCGGATCAGGTCGATGACGCGTCGTGCCTTCATCGGCGTCACGCGGACGTGGGTCGCCCGCGCGAACGCGGTACGAACCTCAGCGGTATCAGGCCTAGTCATTTCTCGCTCCGCAAGCGTCGCTCGTTGTCATTTTCCGTCTTCCTGTCAGCCGCGCCGGGCGCGTCGGTCGTCCCGGATGTGACCCTTGAAGGTGCGGGTCGGGGCGAACTCGCCGAGCTTGTGCCCGACCATGCCCTCGGTAACGAACACCGGAACGTGCTTGCGACCGTCGTGCACCGCGATCGTGTGCCCGAGCATGTCGGGGATGATCGTCGAGCGCCGCGACCAGGTCTTGATCACGCTCTTGGTGCCCTTGTCGTTCTGAACGTCGACCTTCTTGAGCAGGTGGTCGTCGACGAACGGGCCCTTCTTCAGGCTACGTGGCACTGTGACATCTCCTCTTCGCGCGAGCGCTCATCGGCTGCGCGCATCCGCTCGCTGTTTGGAACCAGCTCGTTCCTCGCTGCGATGCTCACTTGTCTACCTCTTCTTGTTCGTGCGTCGGCGGCGGACGATCATGGCGTCGCTCGGCTTGTGACGGCGGGTGCGGCCCTCGGGCTTGCCGCCCGGGTTGACCGGGTGCCGGCCGCCGGACGTCTTGCCCTCGCCACCACCGTGCGGGTGGTCGACCGGGTTCATCGCCACGCCACGCACGGTCGGGCGCTTGCCCTTCCAGCGCATCCGGCCGGCCTTGCCCCAGTTGATGTTGGACTGCTCGGCGTTACCGACCTCGCCGACCGTGGCGCGGCAGCGCAGGTCGACGTTGCGGATCTCGCCGGACGGCATACGCAGCTGCGCGTACGGACCGTCCTTGGCCACGAGCTGAACGCTGGTGCCGGCCGAGCGGGCGATCTTGGCCCCGCCCCCCGGGCGCAGTTCGATCGCGTGCACGACGGTGCCGACCGGGACATTGCGCAGCGGGAGCGAGTTACCCGGCTTGATGTCGGCGCTCGGCCCGTTCTCGATGCGGTCGCCCTGCTTGAGCAGTCGCGGCGCGAGGATGTAGCGCTTCTCGCCGTCGGCGTAGTGCAGCAGCGCGATGCGTGCGGTGCGGTTCGGGTCGTACTCGATGTGCGCGACCTTGGCCGGGACGCCGTCCTTGTCGTGCCGACGGAAGTCGATCACCCGGTAGGCCCGCTTGTGCCCACCGCCCTGGTGCCGGGTCGTGATCTTGCCGGAGTTGTTACGGCCACCCTTGCCGTGCAGCGGGCGGACCAGCGACTTCTCCGGGGTGTCACGCGTGATCTCGGCGAAGTCCGCCACCGAGGAGCCACGACGGCCCGGGGTGGTCGGCTTGTACTTACGAATAGGCATCAGTTAGGCACCAATCTGACCGAAGACGTCGATCCGGTCGCCCTCGCGGAGCGTTACGATCGCGCGCTTGATGCTCTTGCGCTGACCGAAGCCGGACCGGGTCCGCTTGCGCTTGCCGGGGCGGTTGAGCGTGTTCACGTCGGTCACCTTGACGTTGAACACCTTCTCAACCGCGATCTTGATTTGGGTCTTGTTGGCCAGCGGGTGGACGTCGAACGTGTACTTGTTCTCGTCCAGCAGGCCGTAGCTCTTCTCCGAGATCACCGGAGCGAGCAATACGTCGCGAGGGTCGTCAAACATCAGCTTTCGTCCTCCTCAGCGGCGTTGGCTGCATCGTCGTCGTCGGCGTCTGCTGCGGTCTGCTTCGGCGCGGCCTTCTTGGCCGGGGCCTTCTTCGCTGCCGCCTTCTTCGCGGGCTTGGCCGCATCGGCTTCGACCTCGGCCGGCGCGTCAGCCTCGACCTCGACCTCGGGGTCGGCGTCTTCCTCGGCGTCGACCGTGGCTACGTCCGCCGTAGCCTTGGCCGGCTTCTTGGTCAGCTTGGCCGGGGCAGCCTCGGCTGGCTCGTCGGCCGCCTCGGCCTCGACCAGCACGTCGGCGTCAACGAGCGCGTCGGTCTCGTCGCTCGTGGCCAGGGCCTTCGCGGACTTGCCCTTGACCGGACCGGCCAGGAAGGCGTCGAGCGCGTCCTTGGTGAAGACGATCTCGTCGCTGATC
>JAOPWD010000096.1 GCA_025965875.1 Pseudonocardiales bacterium | reverse complement strand
GCCTGCATGCCGACCCCGTCCCGCATGGGGATCCACACGTCACGCTCGACGATGACCCCGGTCATGATCCGCTTACCCCCGGGTGCAGGGTCTCGGCCCGGTCGGCCCCGGTCATGTCGGATGGGGCCGCGCCGCCGACGTCGGACCGATCGCCCCCCGGGCGCCTGGCCGGCGCCTTGGCCGCGATCGTGTACACCGCGGACGCGGCGATCAGGACGGCACCCTGGACCACGTACTGGTAGTTCGACCCGAGGTTCAGCACATTGAAGCCGTTCGACAGCGTGAACAGGACGACGGTACCGAGGACCGACTTGGCCACGTAACCGGCACCACCGAACAGCGACGTGCCACCGAGGATGGCCGCCGCGATCACCGTGAGCTCGGTACCCGTGAGCCCGTTCGGGTCGACCGAGTTGAACCGCCCGGCGTACAGCAGACCCACCCCGGCAGAGGCCAGCCCGGTCAACACGAACGGCGCCATCTTGTAGAGATTGACATTGATGCCCGAAAGCCGCGCCGCCTCGGCATTGCTGCCCACCGCGTAGAGGTTGCGACCCGGCACCAGGAAGCGCAGCGCCGCCGCAACGCCGATCGTCACCCAGATCATCAACCAGACCGGAAGCGGCTGAATCAGCAGGGCGGGCGCGATCACCGGGATCACCACCAACAGCACGGCACAGGCGATCAACGCGAGGAAGAATCCGTCGAGCGGCGGAGCGTTTTCGTCGTACAGGCGGCGCAGCCGGATCCCGGCGAGCACCAGGATGAGCACGCCGGCCAGCACCGACACTATCGGCGGCACCTTGAAAACGGTGCTGTCCAGCGCGACCAGGGCTCGGGAATTGGCTGTCACGCTCTGGCCGTTGAGGGCGATCAGCACGATCCCGCGTACCGCGGTCATGCTGCCGAGGGTGACGATGAACGCGTTCACGCCGATCTTCTGGACCAGCACCGCGTTGACGGCGCCGACCGCGACCCCGACAGCGAGGGCCAGGATCACGGCGGGTGCGGTTCCGATGCTGTCGATCGTCTTCAGCGCCAGGGCCGCCGCAAGAGCAGCCACCGACGCGATCGACAGGTCGAAGTTGCCGGAGATCAGGACCACGGTCATGAACACAGCCAGGATGGCGTCCGGTGCTGACTGACTGAGGATGTTCGACACATTCACCGTCGACAGGTACGCCGGCAGGTGCTTGGTCGCGGTGGCAATGACCAGCACCAGGACCAGCAGGGTGAGGGCGTAGACCACTCCTGCCCGCTGCGGTCGCAGCCCGGCCAGTGCCGGACGGATCCGGGCCAGCGGACTCGTCTCGGAGGCGCGGGGGGCGGTGTCGGGAGGTGGTTTCGACCCGAGCTTCGACGTGGCCACCGTCACGACAGCCCCCCGGCCGCGGCCGTCAGTTCGGCCACCGACACCTCGTCGCTCGCGTAGCCGCCGGTGACCGCGCCGCGGTTCATCACCACGACCCGGTCGGCGACGCTGAGCAGCTCCTCGAATTCCGAGAGCACCACGACAATCCCCATTCCCCGAGCCGCAAGCGCCCGGATGAGCATGATCAGATCTGCCTTGCCGCCGACATCCACCCCGGCGGTCGGCTCGTCCAGCAACAGCACCGCATGCGTCTTGTAGATCCATTTGGCGAACACGACCTTCTGGGCGTTGCCGCCGGACAGATCGCGGACCAGGGTGTCGATCGACGGCGCGACCACACCGAGTTCGGCGCACGCCTGCGCGGCCCGGGCGCGTTCGGCCGCCAGATCGAGCCGAAGGAAGCGCCGCGACAGACTGCCGAGATCGGCCATCGAGACGTTGCGCCAGATCTCCCAGTCGCCGATCAGGCCCTGGCTGAGCCGGTCCTCGGGGACGAACGCGACGCCCCGCTTGACCGCGGCAGCCGGGCCACCGGACAGCGGCCTGCCCTCGATCAGCACCTCACCTGCGGTGCGCCGGTCGGCACCGAAGATCGCCTTGAGCAGTTCGGTGCGGCCGGCGCCGAGCAGGCCGGCCAGGCCGACGATTTCGCCGCGTCGGACGGTCAGGTCGACCGGTTCGGCCATCGCGGCCGAACGCAGGCCACGCACCTCGAGCACCGCCTCTCCGGGCGGGAGCGGCTCGTGGGTGTTCTCGACCGCGCGGAGCCGATTGCCGACGATGCCGGCCACCATGCGCTCCTCGGTGAGTTCGTCGGCGCCGAACGAGTCGACCAGGGCACCGTCCCGAAGAACGCTGACGACGTCAGAGATCTCCGAGACTTCATTGAGGAAGTGCGATACGAAAACCACGGCGACCCCGGTGCCGGCAAGCCGTCGAGCAGCGCCGAGCACGCCGACTCGTTCGGCTGGGGTGATCGAGGCGGTCGGTTCGTCCAGCAGGATCAGTTGCGGCCGCCGCGCCAACGCCCGCAGGATCGACACCATCTGGCGGTCACCGATCGACAGGCCGGCCACGACCTCGTTCGGGTCGATCCTGAAGTCGATGCTGGCACACAGTTCGGCGAAGTCGGCCCGCCGATTGCGGGAGTTCCAGATCGTGCCGGCGCCGGCGCCCAGGTAGACGTTCTCCAGCACCGTCAGTGCCGGCGACACCGGGCTCTGCTGGTGGACGACGGCCACGCCGGCCGCCTGCGCGTCGGCCGGGCGCCGCCAATCGACCGGTTCCCCCAGCCAGCGCAGGGCGCCGGTGGTGGGCCGCTGCGCGCCCGCGATGATCTTGATGAGGGTGGACTTGCCGGCGCCGTTCGCGCCGACCAAGCCGTGTACCTGCCCGGGTCGCAGGTGCAGAGAGACACCCTTGAGCGCGCGGGTGCCTCCAGGAAAGATCTTGCTGATCTTTTCGATCTCCAGCCCCGCGGACGAGCGGGATTCACCCGTCCGCACCTAGGTATTCGACGCTGCTACCACTGTGGGACGCACTGGCCGACGTTGGCCTTGGTGACCGTCGGGATGGCATAGCTCAGCACCGTCTTCGGTGCCGCCGCCTTGCCCGTGATCTGGGCGTAGAGCGTATCGACGGCCTTCGCACCCTCGTCGACCGGCTTGAAGCACACATCGCCGAAGATCGATCCGTCCTTGATTCCGTCGATTCCGACCTTCGCGCCGCCGTTGCCGAGAATCTTCGCCTGC
>JAOPWD010000063.1 GCA_025965875.1 Pseudonocardiales bacterium | reverse complement strand
CGCCGGTACTAAGGTTCTTGTTGCCGTTCATGCTGACCACGCCGCCGGTGTTGCCGGCCAGGGAGATGCCGCCGCCGGCGTCGTTGGTGTCGTTGATGGTGCCGCTCAGGATGACCTGGCCGGCGGTGCGGTTGGTGATGTCGGCGGTGTTGCCGGGGCCGTCGTTGACGTTCCCAAGGTAGATGATGTTGCCCGAGCCGCCATTGACGACGAACGCGGTGCCGGTGAAGCCCGCGAGCGTGCCGCCGCCCGCGCTGAAGGTGCTGGTGTCGAGACCGACGAGGTTGATGCCCTGGCTCGCGCTGTTCGTCGAGCTGACGACGTCGAGTGTCAGGGTCGAGCCGGTCGTGCCAGTGACGTTGACCGCGGGACCGCCGGTGGCGTTCACATTGGAGCTGCCTGCGGTGGGGATGGTGGTCGGGCCGGCGTTCACGATGTTCAGCGCCGGACTGGCACCCGACGTGGTCGTCAGGTTTAGGTCGCCGCCGGTCCCGTCGCCGAGCGATGTCGTGCCAGCGGTGTTGACCATCGACACGCCGCCGCTGCCCGATCCGGTCACGGTGATGTCGTCGAAAACGCTGTTCGCGCCAAGGCTAGTGCCGTTCGCGTCCAACCCCTCCGCACCGGCCGTCGTGATCGAGATCGTCCCGAGCGAGGCGAAGTTGACGGTGCCGGCGTTGTTGAGGCGCACGCCGATCGAGCCACTGGTCGTGCCGGACGCGGCGGAGTTGTTGACGATGAGGTCCGAGACGTCGAACGTGCCGCTCGTCTGGTTGAGCTCGAGGCCCGGCTGCGTGCCAGCCGTGCCGGTGTCGATGATCCGAACGTCGTCGATGGTGCCGCCGGCGATGCTCCCGGGGAGCGTGCCGTCACCGCCCGCGATGCCGCCACCGCTTCCCTGCGGGTCGAGCTGAACCCCACGAACGGTGTTGCCCGAGGCGAGCTTGACTACGTCAGCGTTGTTGTCCGTGATCGTCGGCCGGTTCGCCGGGATCGCGATCTGCAGGACGTCTGAGCCGATCTGAAGCGTCGCGGCCTCGCCGAGCAGGCGCTGGTTCGACTTCAGGTCGAACCCGGCGTTGTAGCCCGTCGTCGTGTTGTCGCCATCCTCGAGGAAGATCGTGTCGCCCGCGGCCGAGGCCGTCTGCGCCTGGGCGAGGGTGTCGAAAGGCGCGGTCGAGGTGCCCGAGTTGCCGGGGTCGTTGTTGTTCACGTACCAGACGCAGCCCGCGATCGCGATCGTCACGGTTCCGGCGTCCGTTGCCGCGGTGCCGGGCGGCTTCGTGGAGTTCTGGTCGGTGACGGTGTAGGTGAAGGAGTCTGAATGATCGGTGCAGCTCGTCGCCGGCTTCGGCGTGAACGTGAAGTCGCCGTCGGCCTCGATCACGACGCTGCCGCCGTCGGTGGATGCGACGGTCTCGGCCACGAGTTGGAGTGTGCCCGTTCCGTCCTGGTCGGTCGCGAGTGCGAGCAGATCGACGGAGGTCGTCTTGTGCGGCCCGGCAGGGCTCGGCGCGGCGTCGGTGGGATCGTTGCCGACGAACGCGGTATTGCCGACCGCTGACTGCACGCCGGTCAGGGACACGTCCGCGGCGACCGGCGTGTCGTTGACGTCGGTGACGGTAATGGTGAATTGCTTGTCGAACGTCAGGCCGCCGTTGTCCGTATTTCGGATCCGCACACTCAGCGTCGGTGTCGCCTCGAAGTCCAGGCTCTGCGCCGTCTGGAGCGTGCTGCCGACGATTGCGAACTTCGCGTTGTCGGTGGAGCCGGTGCCGGCGACGAGCGTGTAGCCATGCGTCCCGCCGGAGTCCGGGTCAGTGCTCGAGAGGATGCCCACGGCCGTGCCGGAGGGCTGGTTCTCGGCGACGCTCGCGCTGCTCAGGGCGATGTCGGTCGGCGCCTCGTTGACGTTCGTGACCGTGATGGTGAGCTGCTTGTCGAACGTCAGGCCGCCGGCGTCGGTCACGCGGACGCGGATCGCGTAGCTCGACTTGGTCTCGAAGTCGAAGCTTGCGCTTGTGCGCAGTGAGGTACCCAGGATATTGAACGAGGCGTTGTCGGTCGAGCCGGTGCCTGCGACCAGGGTGAACGTGAACGTGTCGCCCGTGTCGGGATCCGTTGCCGAGAGCGCGCCGACAACAGTGTTGACCGGCTGGTTCTCCGCGACGGTCGCCGCCGTGAGCGCGATGTTCGTCGGGGCCTGGTTGACGTTGTTGACTGTCACCGTCAGCGGCTTCTGGAAAGTCCCGCCGTGGCCGTCGGTGACGCCGACGCGGATCGCATAGCTGCTCTTGGTGTTGAAGTCGAAGACTGCGGCGGTGTGAACGGTGGAGTCGGAGATCGTGAACGAGGCGTTGTCGGCGGAGCCCGCTCCGGCCACCAGCGTGTAGGCGAACGTGTCGCCGGGCTGGTCCTGGTCGGTAGCAGTCAGGGCGCCGACCGCCGTGCCGGACGGCAGGGCCTCATCGACGCTCGACGGAGTCAGCACGATGTCGGTCGGCGCGTCGTTGACGTCGGTGACAGAGATGGTGAACTGCTCGTCGAAGGTGCCGGTGTGGCCGTCGGACACGCGCACCCGGATCGCGTAGCTGCTCTTGGTCTCGAAGTCGAAGCTCGCGCCCGTCAGCAACTGGGCGCCGCTGATCTGGAACTGCGCGTTGTCGCTCGAGCCGACGCCGGCCACCAGCGAGAACCCCAACGTGTCCAGTGGATCGGCGTCAGTGCCGGACAGCAGGCCGACGAGGGTGCCGGAGGGCTGGTTCTCGGCGACGCCGGTGTCGGTGAGCGCGATATCGGTTGGTGGATCGTTGGCGTTGGTCACGGTGATGGTGAACTGTTTCTCCATCGTGCCGCCGTGGCCATCGGAGACGCCGACGCGGATCGAGTAGCTACTCTTGGTCTCGAAGTCGAAGCTCGCACTCGTGCGCAGCGAGCTAGTCGAGACGCTAGTCGAGACGTTGAACGAGGCGTTGTCGGTCGAGCCGGCCCCGGCGACGAGGGTGAACGTGAACGTGTCACCGACGTCGGGATCGGTGGCCGACAGGGTTGCGACGATGGTGTTCACCGGCTGGTTCTCGGCCACTGCCGATGCCGACAGCGTGATGTTCGTCGGGTCCTGGTTGACATCGTTGACAGTCACCGTCAGTTGCTTCTCGAAGGTGCCGCCGTGGCCGTCGGAGACGCTGACACGGATCGACCGGGTCGGCCCGGCGTTGAAGTCGAGTGCCGCCGTGGTTTGCAACGTGGCGGGCCCGGAGACCGTGAAGGAGGCGTTGTCGGTCGAACCCGGTCCCGCCACCAGCGAGAAGGTGAACGTATCGCCGGGCTCGTCCTGGTCGGCAGCGCTCAGGGTGCCGACGGTCGTCCCCGACGGCAGGCCCTCACCGACGCTGGATGGGCTCAGCGCGATGTCGGTCGGCGCGTCGTTGACGTCGGTGACGAAGATGGTGAACACCTTGTCGAAGACGCCGCCGTTGCCGTCGGACACGCGCACCAGGATCGAGTAGGTCGCCGTCGTCTCGAAGTCGAACGCGGCAGCGGTCCGCAACTCGGTGCCGACGATCTCGAACTGCCCGTTGTCGTCCGAGCCTGAGCCCGTCACGAACGAGAACGTGAGCGTGTCACCTGGCTGGTCGGCGTCGGTGCCCGAGAGCAGCCCGACCAGCGTTCCGGACGGCTTGTTCTCGGCCACGCTGGGGTTGGTGAGCGCGATGTCGGTCGGCGCGTCGTTGCTGGCGGTTATCGCGATACCGCGGGTGTCCGAGCCGGCGAGGGCCGTCTGGTCCACGACAGTGAAGGTCAGTGTCCGGGTCGCGGTCGACGGGCCGTCGGAGCTGTTGCGATACGTCACGTCACGCAGCGCGGCCTGGTAGGCGGCGGGACTGGCGTTGCCGGTCAGGGTCAAGGTGTCGCCAACGAACGAGGCCGTGATCGGCGCATGCGAGCCGGCCAGCGCAAGGACGTCTTCGGTCCCGACGTAGTTGGTGGTGATCTGCACCTTCGCGCTGGCGATGACCGCGTCAGTATCGGGATCGGTGACGGTGACTGCGGCGTCGATGACAGCCGCCGGGCTGTTCTCGGTGTAGCCGAGAGCGCCGGGGGAGGTGCCGACCACCGGGCTGTCAGGCGAGCAGGTGACGGTCATCGAGACCGTCCCGACCGAGCCGCCGTTGAGCGTGTAGCTGAACGTGTCCGCGGTCCCGCCGACCTGGGTGTTGCAGTAGTTGGCCTTGGGCGCGTAGGTGAGGCCGGTGTGCGCACCCGGCACGCCGCCAGTCAGCACGACGGTGCCGTTGGCTGGATCGCTCGCCGACGTGATCGTCTTCGGGCCGGAGTCGAAGTCGGTGTCGTTGGCCAGGACGCCGACGGTGGCAGCCGCGGAGTCCTCGGCGACGGTCGCGGCGTCATTGACTGCGGTTGGCGGGTCGTCGACGCAGGTGACAGTGACGGAGACGCTGGCGGTGGAGCCTCCGTTGAGGGTGTAGTCGAACGTGTCCGGTGACCCGCCGACCTGGGTGTTGCAGTAGTTGGCGGTGGGTGCGTAGGTCACGCCGGTGCCGCCGATAACGATCACAACGGCGCCGTGGGCGGGCTGGGTGATGGCGGTGACGGTCTTGGGTCCGGCGTCGGAGTCGGTGTCGTTGGCCAGCACGTTGATGGTGTTCGCGCTGGAGTCTTCGGTCACGGTCGCGGTGTCGTCGACTGCGAGGGGCGGGGTGTCGACGGGGTTGCTGATCGTGTTGCTGTCGCAGGTCGGGGTGCTGCAGGCCGGGGTGTTGAGGTTGGGGAAGGTGGCCTTGTTGGTGATCGTGGTGCCGCCGGTGGCTTCGGGGTTGACGCTGACCTGGAAGCCGAATGTGTCATAGGTGGTCAGTGCCGGGACGGCGGAGAACGTCCAGGTGATCGTGGCGCCCACAGCGATGGTGCAGCTGGGCGTCGTCGCGGTCGTCATTCCGGCTGGGCAGGTGGCCGAGTCGGGGACGTACGTGGTTCCTCCGGGCACGGCATCGCTCAGGGTGAAGCTGGCGGTGGGGGTGGCGCCGGAGTTTTCGACGGCGAACTGGTAGCTGACGGGTGTTGCCTGACCGGGGATCACCGTGGTGCCGGCGCCGGGGGTCGGTTCGCTCTTGACGACCGCGATCGAGGCCGGGGTGATCACCGGGTTGGTGACGGTGTTGCTCGGGCAGATCGGGATGCTGCAGCCCGGGGTGTTGACGTTGCTGAACGCGGCGGTGTTCGTGATCGTCGAGCCGTTGGCGTCGGTGGCGTCGACGCTCACCTGGAAGCTCAAGTTCGCTGTACTGACGCGGGCGACCGTGGTGAGCGTCCAGGTGACGGTCGTCGCCGTGGTTGCGACGCTGCACGCTGGGCCGCCGCCGCAGCTGGCCGATCCGGGGACGTAGGTGGTGCCCGGCGGGATCGTGTCGGTCACGGTCACCGGGCCTGTCGCGGTGCCACCGCCGTTGGTCAGCTCCAGTAGGTAGCTGATCGGGGCGGTCTGCCCGGCAGTGACCGTGACACCGTCACCGGGGGTCTCGGACTTGGTGAGAGTGAGCGACGGGGCGAGTGGAACCGACAGGAAATAGCCCGACACGTCACCGACAAGGTGGGCGCGGCCGCCGCCAGTGAGGCGTAGGTCGACCTTGCCGTCGGCACCGACCTTGACGATGACCAGGTTCGCAACCGTCGCGCCGCGGGTGACGGTCAGCGTCGAGGTGTGCGGCTGCGGCGCGCCGTGTTGCCAGACGGTCAGGTAGCTGCCGGCGGTTGCGCCGACTACCGCCACGTTGATCGCAACGGCTGAGACACCGACGTCTGGGACGTCGCCGCGGCCGGTGGCTTGCAGGGTGAGGGTGTGCTCGCTGGCCACGCTGGCCAGGGGGGCGCCGTTGCCGACCCGGGTGTCCAGCAGGCGCTGCGGTGTCAGCGGAGTGTAGGTGCCCACTTCGTTCGCGGGACCGGACAGGACGTAACCGGAGACGTCGGCCACCAGGTTGGTCATGCCCACGCCGTAGAGGTGCAGGTCGACCTTGCCGTCGGCGCCGACCTTGACTATCGCGAGGTTCGTGGCAGTTCGCCCGGCGGCGTAGGTCAGGGTCGAGGCGTGCGGCCGCGTCGCGCTGTGCCCGTAGGCGGCGAGGTAGCCGAATTGCGTCGGGTCGACGACGGCGATGTTGAGCGCCACGGCCGATACCCCGGTCGCCGGCACGCCGCCGCGGCCGGTGGCTTGCAGAGTGAGGGTGGCGCCGCCGGGCACGTCCTTCTTGGGGGCACCGACTCCTACCCGGGTGTCCAGCAGTCGCTGCGGAGTGAGCGCCGCGAACGTGCCAGGGAGGGTGGGGGTGCCGGACAGGTAATAGCCCGACACGTCGGCCGCCAGGTGGGCCCGGCCCAGGCCGGCCAGATGTAGGTCGACCTTCCCGTCGGCGCCGAGTTTCACGATCGTCAGGTTGGCCACCGTCTGCCCGAGGGCGTAGCTCAGCGTCGAGGTCCCCGGTTGCGTCGCGCTGTGCCCATAGACCTTCAAATACCCGGGGCGCGTGGGTGCGATGACAGTGACATTGAGTGCCACCGCTGACACGCCAGTGGCCGGCACCCCGCCCCGGCCGGTGACCTGCAACGTCAATGTGCGCCCACCGAGTACTGATCCGAGCGCAGCGCCGTTACCGGTGCGGGTGTCCAGCACTCGTTGCGGAGTCAACTCTTGAAACGCCCCAGCCACGGTCGGCGTTGGGAGCGGCGCGGCAGCGGACGGTGCCGAGGTCGCGATGGAGATCGCCACCATTGACCCAGCAACCAAGGCCGCAGACAGGGTGCTGCGAACACAGCGCGGGTAGAACACGGGAGGCCTCCGGGTGATGCACCCCCCGATCGGCGACCCGCCGAAGTGCGTTGCCGGGAGTGTAGACGATCCTGACAGCTCAGCAAGATCGCAAAATGGGACAATTGATCACATGCCAGCGAGCAACACGATCGGTGGCGCCAGCACTCTTGTCCTCCGCCGGCGAGATCCCTTCCTGGTGATCAACTCGCGTCCGGTGAGCGAAGTGGACGGAGTTCGCTCACCACGTGTGAGTTGATCAATGTCGGTGTGGGGAGTGGCGCGCGCACCGCTGTTCGCTGAGAGCGGGATCGGTTGCTTGCGCGCACCTCGCGGGCCGAGGCTCGAGGGCGTGATCGCGTCAGTGGCGGTGTTGTCCGACATTCACGGCGTCCTGCCGGCGCTCGAGGCCGTGCTGGCCGAGCCCGACGTGGCCGGCGCAGAGCGGATCGTGCTCACCGGCGACATCGCCGCCGGCCCGCAGCCAGTGGCGGTGCTCGACCGACTCGTCGGGCTCGGCGATCGGGTCACCTGGGTGCGCGGCAACGCCGACCGGGAGCTCGTCTCGCTGGCCCGCGGCGGCACCACGACGATCCCCGACCCGATCGCTCCCTGGGCCGCCGCCCAGTTGCGCCCTGACCACGTCGACCTGCTGAGCCGGCTGGAACATCCGGTCACGCTGGGCGTCGACGGCTTCGGCGACGTCGTGTTCTGTCACGGCACACCACGCGACGACGACGAGGTCGTGCTCGTCGACACCCGCCTCGAACGGTGGCACGTCGTGCTCGCGCAACTGCCCGACCAGGTGCGCACGGTCGTCTGCGGACATACCCACATGCCCTTCGTGCGGCTGGCCCACCGGCGCCAGATCATCAACCCTGGCAGTGTCGGCATGCCCTACGGCGGCCAAGGCGCGCATTGGGCCCTGCTCGCCGCTGGTGCGGTCACGCTGCGGTGCACAGGCTTCGATCCCGATGCGGCTACCGCAGCCGTCTGCGCCGAGTCGTCATACCCGGCCGTGGCCGAGTGGGCCGACTACTTCCTCCACTCGCGAGCCAGTGACGCCGAAGCGCTGATCACGTTCGGGCCGCGCGACGGTCGCTGACGGTGCGTCCCGGCACACTGTTGCCCAACGGGGCCCGCGTGGCGCTCTGGGCGCTCGCCGCGATTCTGGACCTGTCCACGCCGACGATCCTGCGGTCCCGGCTGCGCGGAGTGACACATCGGCGAATGAGTCAGGACTGTGAATTCGATGCGAATTATCGCGTGATCGCGTGTCTTTGTGCCAAGGCGGAGCGCGCAATAGGTAACAATGACGTGAGGCCCCCCCATGTATGAGATGGAGGGGCCTCACTGCGGCCCGGCTGCACCGCCCGCCGATTGCTCGGCGAGCCTGCGTTGCCAGGTCGATCACCGGTGCTGAAAATACCTACCTCAAGCGCCGGTTTCCCGGCCTCTCAAGGCTTCCGAAGTTGCCTCCGAGTTGGTATCCGTCACCCGCGATGAGCTAGTTCTACCGTCCCGCGAGCAGCTCGCACAAGGGGTAATCCGCACGTTGATTCATGATCTTTAGCCGAATTGATCATTGTCCACAGAACGGCCGCGGTTATCCCCAGATTTCACTGTTGTCCACCGACTCGTCCACACGTTGGTCCACAGTGATGGACGTCAACGCCGGCCGTTGCGGGACAGTCGACGGCGGGAGTGAATAGGGTCCAAGCCGACTCGCCCGACCGCGCGATCCGGAAGGAGCAGCGGATGGACCGCAAGGCATGGCTGCAGGAGGTTCGCCGGGAGGCCGAGGAGCGCTTCGACACCGTCCACGCCCCGACCTATGACGAGAACGATCCGCCGGCCACGCCCGCCCACCGTCGGTTTGTGACAGAGCTGATCTCGCGCTGTCCGCCGGACGGGACGATCCTCGACTCCCCGTGCGGGACGGGCAAGTACTTCGCGATGGTGCTCGACGCGGGCCGCCGCGTCGTCGGTTGCGATCAGTCTGCCGGGATGCTTGCGCAGGCGGCCGCGAAGTTCCCGGTGGTGGACACCCACAAGATCGGCCTGCAGGAGCTCGCGTACGACAGCGAGTTCGACGCCGCGATGTGCGTCGACGCGATGGAGAACGTCTGCCCCGAGGACTGGCCGACGGTGCTGGCCAACCTGCG
>JAOPWD010000052.1 GCA_025965875.1 Pseudonocardiales bacterium | reverse complement strand
GAGGGTCCGCTCGAAGAACGCAGCGCCGAGGCGGTGCTCGCCGAGATCAGCGGGACGAAGTCCGACGGCACCCCGTTATCCGCCTACACCGAGCTGAAGGACGACGGGAGCACCTCGTCCGGCTGCTGGATCTATTGCGGCGTGTACGCCGACGGCGTCAACCAGGCCGCGCGGCGCAAGCCCGGCAGTGAACAGGACTGGGTCGCTGCCGAGTGGGCCTGGGCGTGGCCGGCCAACCGCCGCATGCTCTACAACCGCGCATCGGCCGACCCGGACGGACGTCCGTGGAGCGAGCGCAAGGCCTACGTCTGGTGGGACGAGGACGCCGGCAAGTGGACCGGGCACGACGTGCCCGACTTCGAGGTGGGCAAGCGCCCGGACTACCAGCCGCCGGAGGGTGCCAAGGCCCAGGCCGCGCTCGCGGGCACCGACCCGTTCATCATGCAGGCCGACGGCAAGGCCTGGCTGTTCGCGCCGACCGGACTCGTCGACGGCCCGCTGCCGACGCACTACGAGCCGCACGAATCGCCGTTCGACAACGCTCTGTACGGCCAGCGCGCCAATCCGGTCCGCGAGCAGTACCCGCGCAAGGACAACCAGTACAACCCGGCGGGCAGCGCGCCCGGCAGTGACGTGTTCCCGTTCGTGTTCACCACGTACCGGCTTACCGAGCACCACACCGCCGGCGGGATGAGCCGGTGGTTGCCGTACCTGTCGGAACTGCAGCCCGAGATGTTCTGCGAGATCAGCCCGGAACTCGCCCGGGAACGGGGGCTGGAGCACCTGGGCTGGGCGACGATCGTCACCGCCCGGACGGCCATCGAAGCGCGAGTCCTGGTGACCGACCGGATGGTGCCGCTCACCGTGCAGGGCCGGACGGTGCACCAGATCGGCCTGCCCTACCACTGGGGCCCCAACGGCCTGGTGACCGGCGACGCGGCCAACGAGTTGATCTCGGTTGTCCTGGATCCCAACGTGCACATCCAGGAGTCGAAGGCCGCAACCTGCGACATCCAGCCGGGTCGGCGACCGCGCGGGGCCGCACTCCTCGACTTCGTCGAGGAATACCGGCGCCGGGCCGGAGCCGACGACGGGAGTAACAGCCAGGAAGGTGCCGACGCAGACCCCGGCTAAGCGATGTCGAGCTCGAACCACACCGTCTTGCCGGTGACCTGTGAAGTGATGCCCCAATCGTCGGCGAGCACGCTGACCAGGTGCACGCCTCGTCCGCTTTGTGCGGTGGGGTCGGGCGCCAGCAGCTGAACCTGTCCTGCCGGGTCTCGGTCCATGACTTCGACGCGCAGTCGCTGCCCCTCAGGGCGGATGTGCATGGCGATCTCGGTGCGCGCGTGGACCACGACGTTGGTGACCAGTTCGCTGACCAGCAATGTGGCTGTCTCGCTCACCTCGGCGGGGACGCCGTTGGACGTGCAGGTGGTGGCGACGAAATCGCGGGCCACGGCCACGCTCTGGACGCGGGGCAGCAGGTGCACCGACACCAGTACAGCGAGGGCTTCGCCCACGAGGACACGACCTTCCCTCGGGCCCATCATGAGCAGCGGGTCAGGGCAAGACGATACGACGTAAACCAATTCGGCCGCTAGATGGGCGCGGTCTGGGTTGCCCGCTACCCACCGGACGCGGCGTTGGAGTCCTCGATCGAGATAACCAGGTCAAGGCCGGTGATCTTCAAGACATCGCGGACATATCGCGGAACTGCGCGCAGCACCATCTGCTTTCCCGACTCGGCACAGGCGGTATGGATGCGGAATAGGGTTCCGATGCCGTTGGAGTCCATGAAGGTCACTTGGGCGAGGTCGAGCACCAGCGTCTCGGCCGACGCGGTGTTGATCGCATCCATTGCACGGGCGGTGAGCTCGTCAGCGCAGGCGATGTCGACGTCGCCTGCCAAGGCCAGCTGAGACACGCCACCGCGCGTGCTGGTCTCGAGCGAGAACGGGATCGCCATGAGGTCCTATCCAAGCCGTGACACGGTGATCGGGACAGTCGGCGGGACCAGCGTCGAGACGGGCTCGGACCCCGGTTACTACACGCGGGATATTAGCGGTACGTGTTGCCGGCGGGTTCCGGCCGGGATGACGTGGCCAGGGGGACAAGCCACACTGGCAAGGTGATCCCCGATCCGTCCGGCGGTGCCCGGCCTGGCGTCGCGGGATTCCACGTTCCGGCCGAGTCGGCGGCGCTAGCCCGGCTGGCAGCCGTGACCGGGGAGCTGGCTGCGGCCGAGTCGATGCAGGCGGTCGTTCCTATCGTGGTGTCCCACGCCCTGGACGCCGTCCACGCGGCGGTGTCGACGCTGATCCTGCGCGACGGCGACGAGCTGCGAATCGTCGGGCAGCACGGAGTGGCGATGGAGAAGGCCCAGCGGTGGGCCAGCTTCGGAGTGGCCGATGAAAACCCCGCGAGTGAGGCAGTGCGCACCGGTGCGCCGGTGATCGCCGCGACCGCGGCCGAGGTGCGCCGTCGCTACCCCCGGATGGCCCCGGACACACCGGCGCACCGATCGGTGATCTGCCTGCCACTCACCGCTGTGGGCGACGTTCTAGGGGCCATCGGCCTGACCTTCGATGAGAACTGGAGCCCGGGACCGGACGAGTTGACGTTCCTGATGACCTTCGCTGATACCTGTGCCCAGGCGATCCGCCGCGTCCGGGCGATGGAGGAGGCGGCGCAGAGCGCGGACCGGCTGCGGTTCCTCGCACAAGCCTCGGCCGAACTGGCCAGCAGCCTGGACTATCGAGCCACCCTGTCCAACGTCGCACAGCTGGCCGTGCCGACCCTCGGCGCGTGGTGCGCGGTCGACCTCCTGATCGACGATCAGCTCGTGACCCTCGCCGTCGCCCACGTCGACCCGGCCAAGGTGGCATGGGCGTGGCAGCTGCGCGAGCGCTATCCCGTCGACATGAGCGTCTCCAATGGCGCACCGAACGTCGTGCGCACCGGAGTCAGCGAGCTGTACGCCGAGATCACCGACGACATGCTCGTCGCGGCCGCCCGGGACGAGGAGCACCTACGGCTCTCGCGTGAGCTGCAACTACGCAGTGTGATCATCGCGCCGCTGATGGCGCGCGGGCGGGCGCTCGGCGCGATCACCCTCATCCGCACCGAGGCCCAACAGCCCTTCACCGAGGCCGACCTGGAGCTCGCCCAGGATCTCGGTTCTCGTGCCGGTGTCGCTATCGACAACGCTCGCCTCTACGACGAGACCGCCAACGTCGCGCTCGAACTGCAACGCGCCATCCTTCCCGACCACCTCGACGAGCTCGAGGGATGGGAGACCGCCAGCTACTACCACCCCGACGGCAACGCGCAGGTCGGCGGCGACTTCTTCGACGCGGTTCGACTTCCCGACGGCCGCCTGGCCGTGTTCATCGGCGACGTCATGGGTCACGGCATTCAGGCCGCGGCCACCATGGCGCAGATGCGCGCCGCCGTACGGGCCTTCCTCACCGACAACCCCGATCCCGAAGCCGTCACCGCCAAGCTCGACGCGATGTTCACCCAGCTAGCGACCAACTCGCTCGTCACGCTTGTCTACGGGGTGATCAGCCCGGACGGGGACGTGGTCCTGGTCAACGCAGGCCATCACCCGCCGCTGCACGTTCGGCACGGTGGTGCCGCCTTCGTCGACAGCTTCCCTCGCCCGCCGCTGGGAACACGACCATCACCCACGAAGGCCACCACGCTGCACCTGGAGCCCGGCGAAGCCTTCCTGCTCTACACCGACGGGCTCACCGAGCGGCGCGACGAAGTCCTCGACATCGGACTCGCCCGCCTCATCCGGCACAGCACCGAACTACACGGCACCTCCCTCAGCCAGGGGCTCACCCAGCTCGCCCAACTCATGGCCAGCCCGGACCACGACGACGTTGCCGCCCTCGCCGTACGCCGCGGCCCGAACATTGTGGCCAGCTGAGCACCACAAACGGGCCAAGGGTGTTTGCACGTGGCGAATATGGGGTAGAGACCGATTGCAACTGGCGAAAGTGCGCGGCGAGGCGTCTCGCGACGCTACCCGGTAATTAACGACCGAAGAACTTTGAGCCACGAGAGGCCGCGCAGTATGGACTGGCGAAACTCGGGCCGGTGCCTCACCGAAGATCCCGACCTGTTCTTCCCGATCGGCGACGGGCCGCATGCAGCGGCGCAGACCGCGGCGGCGATCGCAGTGTGTCGACGCTGCCAGGTGCGTGAGCCGTGTCTGGACTGGGCTCTGGCAACTGGACCCGCAGGCGTGTGGGGCGGGCTTGGTGAGAACGACCGTAGGGACCTCAGACGAGCCTCGCGCGTGCCCGCGGCCTAACGAGGCTTGCAGGCAAGAGCGAGTTACTGAGCGACTAAGGCGGAGTGGTGATCCGCCACGTCGCGCAACAGGTACTGGGCCGCGTGAAAGACGTCGGTGTGGCCGAACTCGGCGAGCCGTGCCAAGTCCTCCCGCGCAGACTCGGGTGTCCGTCCGCGACCGATGAGCACACCGATGGCCTGGTTGATCGCCGAACAGCGCTGCAGGACGCGCGGCAAACCGGGGCCGGCCGTGAGTGTCACCGCTCGGTTGTCAGGCCCCAACGCTGCGGTGTCGCTGCCGGCCGGATCGCTCGGGTCGGCGGCGACACCGAGAACCACATCCACCGGCGCGAAGCGAACGTACGAACTGCCGGGCTCGGTGCTCGATGGCGCCAAGGGCGGCGTCAGCGGCGAAACCGCGATCGGCGAGGTCGCCATAACGTCCACGGCGCTCAATGTGATCGTGTCCCCGTCACCGGAGATGATGATCGTCATCCCGAGACTCGCTCGCCGCAGCCCGGCGGCCAACTCGTCCAGTTGAGCTGCGAGGTCGATGCCATCGCAATCGAGCGCTTCGGTCAGGGTGGCAAGATCACTCGACAATGCTGGCGAGATATCCACAATGATTCTCCGGCGTCCCGAACGCTGGGTCATTACGGCGCCGAATCAGGTAGCGGCGGGACGCCGGCACCGTCAGCCGAGGCCAGACCCGGGTCGAGCCCCAGTTCCTAGACCTCAGGGCGCGAACCCTACGCCCTTCAGACCGTCAGCGACGGCTCGTCCGGTGCCGAAAGACTGAGGACCGCCCCGGCGACGGCCGGGGAGGCACTGATCTTCGCCTCGAGCGCCCGAAGTCGTACCGCCAGGTGTGACTCGACGTCGTCCCCGAGGAGGTCGACGTCGCCGATGACGGTGATCGTTCGCGGGCCGACGATCTCGAGGTGCAGGTAGGTGACTCGGTCGACCTCGGGCAGGCCCAGCAACGCCTGCAGCACTGCGGCGCGGACGCGAGCGTCGGCCTCCTGGCCCACCAGAAAACGCCGGTTGCGGTTGATCAGGATGATGGCGACCACGGCCAGCAG
>JAOPWD010000047.1 GCA_025965875.1 Pseudonocardiales bacterium | reverse complement strand
GAGTCAGTGCGGGGGGTCGATTTCGTCGACGTCCTTGCCGAGCAGTTCGGCGACCAGTTCGGCGACGACCATGAAGACGAGGTCGGCGCGCTCGTCACGGTCGATGGCGCGGGCCTCGACGGGGCGGCGGTAGAGGACGATGACCGGCTCGGCGATCTCGGCCGCGCCGGCGCGGTAGAGCCGCCCCAGCGGGATGCCGCGGTCGAGCACGATCTCCGGGTCGAAGTCGGTAACCCGCTGATCGATCGGGGGGACCTCCTCCACCGCGAACTCGACACCGGCCAGTTCGGTCGACCAGTGCTCTTCGAGTTCGTCCACGGCGTCCAGGACGAGGTCGTCGAAAACCTCGCTGCGGCTGCGGCTGACCGGCACCGCGCGGGGTGCGAGCCCGCCGCGCATGCCTCGCCCGCGGCGGTCCCGCCGGGGGCGGCGGCCCGCCAAGGGTTGGGTACGGCGATCGCGGAGCACGTCCGAAGCGTAGGCCGTGCGGCCGCCTGACGGGGCGGGTTGCACGACACGACCGGCCCCAAACGCCCCAGAAGCCCGGATCGGCCGGGCGATGGGGCTAATGTCGCCGTCTGTGAGCACACGAGCGACGCTTGCGGAGCGAGAGAAGCGACCAGCGACGCTTGCGGAGCGAGAAGAACAACCAGCGACGCTTGCGGAGCGAGAAGAGCAACCAGCGACGCTTGCGGAGCGAGCGATCATTGACCAGCGACGTCTGCGGAGCAAGCAATGAAACACATGCGCCGCTGTACCCGCACCGGGTGTGCCCGGCCGGCGGTCGCGACGCTGACCTACGCCCATGCCGACCTGACCGCTGTGGTCGGCCCGCTGGCCACGTTCGCCGAGCCGCATTCCTACGACCTGTGCGAGGAGCACGCGCTGGGCCTGACCGTGCCCAGGGGCTGGGAGGTCATGCGCCACGTGGGCGATTTCCCCGCTCCGATCCCGCACTCCGACGACCTCGAGGCGCTCGCCGACGCTGTGCGTGAGGCGGCGCGGGTCGATCCGGCGCCGATGATTTCGGCCGACATGGACACGCCCACCGGGCGCCGCGGTCACTTGCGGGTCGTCCCGCCGGCGCACTGACCCGCAGCGGGGCCAGCCGCGCCAACTGAGCAACTCGGGGCCTGGGTAGGCTCGCGCATCGTGGACCTCTCGACGATCGTCAAGGCATACGACGTGCGCGGCACCGTGCCCGACCAGCTCGACGAACCAATAGCCCGCGCCCTGGGTGCGGCCTTCGTCGATGTGACCGGCGCCCGGCAGATTGTCACGGCGCACGACATGCGCGAAACCGGACCGGGCCTGGCCCGAGCCTTCGCCGAGGGGGCGCTGCATCGCGGCGCCTCGGTCGTCGAGTCCGGCCTGGGCTCCACCGACATGCTGTATTTCGCGTCGGGGCACCGGAACCTGGCCGGGGCGATGTTCACTGCCAGCCACAACCCGGCGCAATACAACGGGATCAAGATGTGCCGCCCCAATGCGGTGGCGATCGGGCAGGACACCGGCCTCACCCAGATCGGCCAGCGCGCCCAGGCGTATCTCGACTCCGGGCTGCCGGCCGCCGAGGTGGCCGGGACGGTGGAGCAGGTCGACCTGCTCACCCCGTACGCCGAATACCTGCGCAGCCTGGTCGACCTTTCCGGCATCCGGCAACTGCGGGTCGTCGTCGACGCCGGCAACGGCATGGGCGGCTACACCGTGCCCGCGGTGCTCGGCGACGCGGTGCTCGACCCGCTGCCGCTGACCATCATCCCGATGTATTTCGAGCTGGACGGGACGTTCCCCAACCACGAAGCCAACCCGATGGACCCGGCCAACATCGTCGACCTGCAACGAGCGGTGGTTGCTGAGGGCGCCGACATCGGCCTGGCCTTCGACGGCGACGCCGACCGGTGCTTCGTCGTCGACGCCGCCGGGAACGCGGTGTCGCCGAGCGCCATCACGGCGCTGATCACGGCCCGCGAACTGGCCAAGGCGCCCGGCTCGACCGTCATCCACAACCTCATCACCTCGCACACGGTGTCCGAGGTGGTGCGTGAGAACGGTGGCGCGCCCATCCGCACCAGGGTCGGCCACTCGTTCATCAAGGCCGAGATGGCGCGCACCAACGCCGTCTTCGGCGGCGAGCACTCGGCGCACTACTACTTCCGCGACTTCTTCTTCGCCGACACCGGAATGCTCGCGGCCCTGCACGTCCTGGCCGCGTTGGGTGAGCAGGACGGCACGCTGGCCGACCTGACCGCGCGGTACAACCGCTACATCGCCTCCGGCGAGATCAACTCAACGGTGACCGACCAGGCCCGCCGGGTCGAGGCCGTGCGGGCCGCGTTCGCCGACCGGGCCACGGGCGGCGACGACCTGGACGGGCTCACCGTTGAACTCGGTGACGGCAGCTGGTTCAACGTGCGGGCCTCGAACACCGAGCCGCTGCTGCGGCTCAATGTCGAGGGGCCGGACGAGGCCACCATGTCCAAGGTCCGCGACGAGGCCCTCGCGGTCATCCGCGGCTGAACAGGAGGACCGATGGGCATCGATGCGGCGCTGCTGGAACTGCTGGCCTGCCCGAGCGACGATCACGCGCCGCTGCGCGAGGAGCAGCGCGCCGGCGCCGACGTTCTGGTGTGCACGTACTGCGCGTCGAGCTTCCCCATCCGCGACGGCATCCCGGTCCTGCTGCTCGACGAAGCGACACCAGGCCCCAACGGCCTGGGCACCGCGGCGGGCTGATCCCCCGATGAGCTTCGACGAAGCGCTGCTCGGCGATGCCGACCTGCTTGCTCAGCGCGACGAGCAGCGGCTGCTGTGGAAGCTCGCCACCGCCGGAGCGCAGGTCCGTCGAGCGATGGACACGGCCTCGGACTTCGGGGTCGAGCGGCTGCGTGGCGACGTGCCCCGAGCCCTGCTGGTGGCCACGGATGCCCCGCCGTCGGCGTCGGCTCGGGTGCTCATCCGGCTCAGCTGTGCGGTCACGCCGGCGGTGCCGTGGCACGGCGTCGAGCTGCCGCACTGGGCCGGGCCGTCCGACGCGCTGCTGATCGGGGCGGTCGACGGACGACATCCGCGCCTGGCCCAACTGGCTGATCAGGGTGCCCGGCGCGGGCTGGCCATGGCTGTGGTGGCGCCGGCCGGTTCGCAGGTTGCTGCCGCCGCGGGGCGTTCCCCGCTGCACGAACTCGGCGACAACCTGAACCCGCGTGCCGCACGCTGGGCAATCCTCACGCCGCTGCTGCAGGCGTTGGACGCGCTGGGCGTACATGACCTGCCGGACACGTTGCTCACCGAGATTGCCGACGTTCTCGACCTCACGGCCGAGGCATGCCGTCCGTCCGGTGAGGTGTTCACGAACGTGGCCAAGTCGCTGGCCGTCGAGTTCTCCGAGACCCTTCCCCTGATCGCCGGTGCGGGGACGCTGGCCGGCGTGGCCGCGCGGGCCACCGCTGATGCCTTACAGCTGTGCGCGGGCGTCCCGGCGGTGGCGGTCAGCCTGCCCGACGGCACCGGCCGGGCCGGCGCCCTGCTGCGCGGTGCGGGGCCGGCCGCCCCGGTGGACCTGTTCGCCGACCGCGACGACGAGCCCGTTGCGTTGCGGGCCCGGCTGCTCGTGGTCGGTGACGACGGCCGCCCCGACGACCCGCACCTGGGCCCGCGCACCGACGCGCAGATCCAACTCGACGAGGTGGCCGCCCGCCGGGCCGCGTCCGCGCTGCACCGGCTGGCCAGTGAGCTCGGGCTTCGCTCCTCGAGTGTCGACGTGCCGCCCGACGCCGCCGCACTGGCGCGCTTCGCAGCCGCTGCCGCCTTCGGCGAGTTCACCGCCGCCTACCTCGCTTTCGGGCTCGGGCTCGATCCCGGTTCGGCCAATCCGGCCGAGCTGGCCCACTAATGAGCCGGTCGAACTGCGAGCAGCGCTTCGCGCCGGTGTTGCGTGTCGCTGCCGGTTCGCCTGAGCGGCCGGTCGTCGCACAATGAGTACCGGAGGATCGTCCAAGGCCGTCCTCGCTGCACTCGGGGCGAACCTCGGCATCGCGGTGATCAAGTTCATCGCGTTCGCGATCACGGGATCGTCGTCGATGCTCGCCGAGGGCGTGCACTCGGTGGTCGACTCGGGCAACCAGGGCCTGTTGATCGTCGGCGGGCGCTCCTCGCGCAAGCAGGCCACCCCGGAGCACCCGTTCGGCTACGGCCGCGACCGCTACGTGTACGGCTTCCTCGTCGCGCTGATGCTGTTCTCCGCCGGCGGACTGTTCGCGCTGTACGAGGGCATCGAGAAGATCAGGCACCCGCACCACCTCGAGTCGCCGGCGATAGCGGTCGGCGTGCTGCTCGTCGCGGTCGGGCTCGAGTCGTTCTCGCTGCGTACCGCCGTGCACGAATCGCGTCCGCACAAGGGCAGTGACAGCTGGGCTCAGTTCATCCGGCACGCGAAGGTGCCCGAGCTGCCGGTCGTGCTGCTCGAGGACGTCGCCGCGCTGATCGGTCTCGTGCTCGCCCTGCTCGGTGTGGGTCTGTCGACCATCACCCATGAGGCGGTGTGGGACGGCATCGGCACCCTTGCGATCGGTGTGCTGCTGATCACGGTCGCGGTCATCCTGGTGATCGAGACGAAGAGCCTGCTGGTCGGTGAGGCAGCCGCACCCGAACAGGTGCGGGCGATCTGCGCCGCACTTCTGGGCCCCGGCATCGACCGGATCATCCACCTGCGCACGATGCACCTGGGCCCGGACGAACTGCTCGTCGGCGCCAAGATCTCGATGCCGGCCGACCTGGAGTTCCCTGAAGTTGCGGCCGCGATCGACGCCGCTGAAAAGCGGGTGCGCGCAGCCGTCCCGTCCGCACGGGTCATCTATCTCGAACCCGACCTCGATCGCCGCGACGCAGTCACCCCATAGGATGCGGCGGTGCCGGTGCCCGCAGTGCTCGCCCTCGACGGCGTGATCCGCCACTACGCATGGGGTTCGCGCACCGCGATCCCCGAACTGCTCGGCATCGAGCCCGACGGTGAACCGGCCGCCGAACTCTGGTTCGGCGCGCACCCGGACGACCCGTCGCCGGCGCCCGACCACGACACCACGCTGGACGCGCTGATCGCGGCTGGCCCCGACGAGCTGCTCGGCGCCGCTTCCGTGGCGCGCTTCGGGCCGCGGTTGCCGTTCCTGCTGAAAGTGCTGGCGGTCGACTCGGCATTGTCGATTCAGGTGCACCCGACGATCGAGCAGGCGCAGGCCGGCTTCGCGGCCGAGGACGCCGCCGGCATCGCGCGTGACGCCCCCAACCGCAACTACCGCGACACCAACCACAAGCCCGAATTGCTCTGCGCGCTGACCCCGTTCGAGGCACTGTGCGGCTTGCGCCCGGTCGAGGACACGCTGCGCCTGTTCGACGCCTGGGACGTGGCCGAGTTGGCGCCGGTACATGAACTGCTCACCGGGCCGGACGGACTGTGCGCGGCGTTCACGGCCCTGTTGACGCTGGACGACCCGGCGTCGCTCGTGGCCGCCGTCGTCGCGCGCGCGGCGATTGTCGCTCCGGACGATGAGTGGGCCGGTGTCGCGGGGGCCGTCCGACTCGTGGCCGCGGACTTCCCGGGCGACGTCGGTGTGGTGCTCGGCCTGTTGCTCAACCACGTCCGGCTCGGGCCGGGGGAGGCGATCTATGTGGGTGCGGGCACCGTGCACTGCTACCTGCGGGGGACCGGCGTCGAGGTGATGGCCAACAGCGACAACGTCCTGCGCTGCGGCCTGACCCCCAAGCACGTCGACGTGGCCGAGGTACTGAAGATCACCGACTTCAGCCCGCTGGATGAGCCGCGCTTTCCGGCCGAGGATGGCGGCTGCGGCCTGAGCTTCGCCCCACCCGTCGCTGACTTCGCCCTATCCGTGATCGACATCGACGCCTACAAGGGCTCGTGTGCCGTGGGCGGGCAGGGTCCGTACATCGTGCTCTGCACCGAGGGCCGGGTACGCGTCGAGGCGATCGGCGCGTCGGTGGAACTGTCGCCCGGGCTCGCGGCGTTCGTCGCGGCGCGCGAACCGGCGTACACCGTGCGCGGGACCGGCCGGGTGTATGCCGCAACCGTCGGCTCGCTCGGCTGAGCCAGCCGCTTGGAGAAATCTGACACGATCGTGGTAGGTTCGTCGAGATGCAGTCGTTGACGATCCAGCAAGCAGCTGAGGCCACCGGATGGTCCCAGCGCATGCTGCGCTATCTGGAGCAGGCCGGCCTCGTCGCCGCGCTGCGCAGTCCCGGCGGTCATCGGCACTACGGCCCACGTCAGATCGAGCGGCTGCAACGGCTGCGCGAGCTGATCGACGGCCGCGACCTCGGCATCACCGACATCGTCTTCGAGTTGCGGATGCGTACCGATCCGCAGCTCGCCCGGGCCGTGGACGACTGGTTCGGACCGATTCACCGCAGCGCCGCACCACTGCAAGCCGGCATCTATCGCCGGCTGGCCACGCCCGACGAACAGCACCCAGTCCATCGAGACCTAGGAGAGCACGTGAGCGTCACCCTCACCCCAGACAAGGCCGGCAGTGTCAGCGACTTCAAGGTCGCCGACCTGTCCCTGGCCGAGTTCGGCCGCAAGGAGATCGACCTCGCCGAGCACGAGATGCCCGGCTTGATGGCGCTGCGTCGCGAGTTCGGCCCGTCGCAGCCACTGAAGGGCCGCAAGGTCGCCGGCTCGCTGCACATGACCGTGCAGACCGCCGTGCTCATCGAGACCCTGGCTGCCCTCGGCGCCGACGTGCGCTGGGTCAGCTGCAACATCTTCTCCACCCAGGACCACGCCGCGGCCGCGATCGTCGTCGGCAAGAACGGCACGCCCGACGACCCGCAGGGCATCTCCGTCTACGCCTGGAAGGGCGAGACGCTCGAGGAGTACTGGTGGTGCACCGAGCAGATGCTCACCTGGCCCGACGGCTCCGGCCCGCACTCCATCGTCGACGACGGCGGTGACGCCACCCTGCTGATCCACATGGGCGTCGAGTTCGAGGCCACCGGCGCAGTGCCCACGACCGATGAGAACGACTCCGAGGAGTACGGCATCATCCTCGACACGCTTCGCCGCTCGATCGTCGAGAGCCCCGGCAAGTACACGCGGATGGCGGCCGACATCATCGGCGTCACCGAGGAGACCACCACCGGCGTCCACCGCCTGTACGAGTTCGAGAAGGCCGGCACGCTGCTGTTCCCGGCCATCAACGTCAACGACTCGGTGACCAAGTCCAAGTTCGACAACAAGTACGGCGTGCGGCACTCGCTGGTCGACGGCATCAACCGCGGCACCGACGTGATGATCGGCGGCAAGCTCGCCGTCATCCTCGGTTACGGCGACGTGGGCAAGGGCTCGGCCGAATCGCTGCGCGGCCAGGGTGCGCGCGTCGTCGTCACCGAGGTCGACCCGATCTGCGCACTGCAGGCGGCCATGGACGGCCTCGAGGTCGTCACGCTCGACGACGTGGTGAGCAAGGGCGACATCTTCATCACCACCACCGGCAACAAGGACATCATCATGGCCGAGCACATGGCCCAGATGAAGCACCAGGCCATCGTGGGCAACGTCGGCCACTTCGACAACGAGATCGACATGGCCGGCCTGGCGAAGGTGCCCGGTATCCAGAAGATCGAGGTCAAGCCGCAGGTGCACGAGTGGCGCTTCGCTGGAGACGGGACTCGGCCTGGGCACTCGATCATCGTGCTGAGCGAGGGACGCCTGCTGAACCTCGGCAACGCGACCGGCCACCCGAGCTTCGTGATGTCGGCGTCGTTCTCGAACCAGACGATCGCCCAGATCGAGATCACCAAGAACCCCGACTACTACATCGTCGACGGCAAGCCGACGGTTACCACGCTGCCGAAGCACCTCGACGAGAAGGTGGCTCGCCTGCACCTCGACGCCGTCGGCGCCAAGCTGACGACGCTGACCAAGTCGCAGGCCGAGTACATCGGCGTCGACGTGGCCGGCCCGTACAAGCCGGAGCACTACCGCTACTGAGCAGCGCACTGAACGGCCAGAACGGCCCGGACTCCACGGAGTCCGGGCCGTTCTGTCGTGCTGACCGACTGGACCTTCCTGCGCATGGGGCAGTGATGGCGCGTGGAGCGCAGGAAGATCGCGGCGGCGTGGCTCAGCGCGGGTGGGCGGCAATTATGCAAGCGGGGCTGGTCGATGTCGGAGGTCCGTGCCAGGCTGCGTGGCATGCCTGATGTACTGCTCGCGATCGGCACCGCCAAGGGGCT
>JAOPWD010000503.1 GCA_025965875.1 Pseudonocardiales bacterium | reverse complement strand
CCGGCTTCCCGCGCTCCGTCGCCCACGGGTACTCGTTTACCAAGCCGCTGCCCGACGGCCTGAACACGATATGCGTCTACGGCATCAACCAGGGTCTCGGGAAGAACTCCACGCTCGGCTGCCGGACGGTGCGAGTGACTGGATCTCCGCTCGGGCGCATCGACTCGATCACCACCACTGCGCCCGGTGTGGTGACGGTTGACGGCTGGACCTATGACTACGACGCTGCGAGCCTCGCGCTGAAGACCGTCGTCTGGCGCAACGGCAGGCTTGCCACCTACGGGCCAACCACCGTCGCACGAGCCGACGTCAACCAAGTGTTCGGCCTCACCGGAGACCACGGCTACTCGTACTCGGTAAAGCTCGATCCGGGAGCCAACCGGATATGCGTCTACGGGATAAACGTCGGAGCAGGCGCCAACTCAACGCTGGGCTGCCAGTCCGTCACCAACTGACTTCATCGGTGGTTGTTGTTCGATTTGCGCCCGTGACGAACCGAGGAGCCCTCAGAGGTCGAGTACCAAGGTCAATGCTTCGTCGACGCGCTGCATCTCGTCGATCGTAAGGAAGCCGGCGGGCTCGGTGAGGCGGTTCAGGTCGACGGTGGCGAGCTGGTCGCACATGACCAAGGTGCGCTGATCGGCGATGATCACCGCCGGACGGAAACTGGTCTCTCGGGCGCTCGTGCTGGTGAAGGCAACGATCCAAGTACTCAGCGTCAGCCAGTCCGGCTGCACGACGACCGCGTACCGGCGACCCTTCTGCTCGCGCCCGCTGCCTCGCGCGGGCAGCCGGTAGACCTCACCGCGCATGCAGCGCGGCCATGTCCTGCTGAATTGCGCTGATCTCCGCGAGGTCAGCTGGGTCGTCCCTGATCGCGCGCGCTTCCGCGGCGGCGACCTGACGGCGCTCGTCGCGCTGCATCGCCGCGAGCGCGGCCAGGATCACCTGGTCAGCGCTCTGTCGCCGCGAGGCACCGATCTGGAGCAGCAAGTCGCGCGTGCTGGTCTGGACCTTCACTGTCGTCGTGCCTGCCATGCCGCAAGTCTACTCCAGGTAGACTGACTCTCGCATGACGTAGACACTGTGTCACGCTTGCCGGAACGATCATCACAGGTGCCTGTAGCCCAGGGAATTCAGGACCTTCAGTCTGTGGAGACGAGGGGAATCGAACCCCTAACCCCCGCCTTGCAAAGGCGGTGCTCTGCCAATTGAGCTACGTCCCCGGGGTAGGGCGAATCAGCGCGAGTTGTCCGAGGTGGCCTCGCGCCACAGGGTGGCGTCGGCTTGGCTGCGACGCCACCGGAGTGCGGCGGCCGCGGCCCCGACGAGCGCCAGGACAAGCAGCAATGGCTTCTTCACGCCGACCCCTTCTCGTGCCGTTCGTCGTGCAACAACGTCCGTTTACCGTGGGCCTGGGAGGACTTGAACCTCCGGCCTCATCCTTATCAGGGATGCGCTCTAACCGTCTGAGCTACAGGCCCGGAAACGCGAAGAGTCAGACTACCGGGGCGGCCGGAGCCGCTCCAACCCGGTTAGGTCAGCGCTCCGAGAGGGTCAGTTCGATACCACCGACAAGGTCGGCGCAAAGGTTGTAGACGACCGATCCGATCGTCGACAGGGCGATGAAGAGCACGATGTTGATCACTCCGATGATTGCCGCGCCACCGAACACAATTCCGGCGGTGACCGGTGCCTTCGAGCCGGCCCCGTTGATCAGAGTGACCGAGTCGTTGATCTTGCCGACCACACCGGCTGCGTCAAGGATGCCGAACAGCACCCCGATGACGATCAGCCACACGAAGAACAGCGCGATCGACAGCACACAAGAGAACTTGAGCACCGTCCACGGGTCGATGTGGCGCAATTGCAGGCGCGCTCGCCGGGGTCCACGCGCGGCGTCGGCCCGACCGGGCTTGGGTGCCGGCCCTGCTGTGGGCGCCGGTCCGGTGTTAGGCGCTGGGGCGAACGTGGGCCCCCCGAGCGGCGGGGCGCCGCTCCCGTTGACCGGTGGCGGCCCCGGGACCGGCGAGTTGACACCCGGCAAGGGTGCTCCCCGGCCGGGGACAGGCGAACCGAGCCCGGGCAGGGTGCCGGGGCGGGCCGTAGTGGGCGCGGCACCGCCCGTGGTCGGGCCGGGTCGAACGGGGGGCGGCGTACGACGGGCCGCACCCGGAGTGACGGTCGGTGCCGAGTGGGCTGCCCTCGGCGCGCCGAGCGGGGCCGGCGCGGCCGACGACGCAGTGGCGGGCTTCGCTGTCGCTGGCGCGACCGGCGACGGACCGGTCGGAGCAGCGGGGCTCGTCGGGTCCGTGTCGGCGCTGTGCCCGTTGGAGGGCTTGCCCGATACGGTCGTCGCTCCAAATTCGCTGCTCGGCGTCTCGGCCTGTCCGGCAGTCTTGCCGGCGTACGGCGGTGGCGTCGTCATCGTCACTCCTGATCGTCCGGTTCGTCGGCGTTTCGGGCGATGGCGACAAGGTTGACGCCGTCTGGCAGGTTCATCAGGCGCACGCCCATGGTCTGCCGTTGTGCCCGACGGACCTCCGCAGCCTTAGTGCGGATGACCACGCCGTCGGATGTGATCGCGTAGATCTCGTCCTCGGGGCTGACGGCTACGGCGCCGACCAACCCACCTCGGGTAGAAACGATACGCGCCGTCAAGACGCCCTTACCCCCTCGCCCTTGGAGTGGATACTCCGCGATCTTCGTCCGCTTGGCGTAGCCGCCCTCAGTAGCCACCAAGATTTCCACCGTGTCGAGGTCGTCGCGGACGACCTCCATCGCCAGCAATTCGTCGCCGGTGTTGAACCGCATGCCGAATACGCCGGAGGTGGCCCGGCCCATCGGACGCAGAGTCTCGTCGTCGGCGCGGAACCGGATCGACATGGCCTTGCGGCTGACGAGCAGCAGATCGTCGTCGGCTGAAATCAGCGCGGCGTCGATGAGTTCGTCGTCGCCGCGCAGGTTGATCGCGACGATGCCGCCGGTGCGGTTGGAGTCGAAGTCGGTGAGCTTCGTCTTCTTCACCAGGCCGGCCTTGGTGGCCAGCACGAGGTACGGCGCGGCGTCGTAGTCGCGGATCGTGATGACCTCGGCGATCGTCTCGTCGGGCTGGAACGCCAGCAGGTTCGCCACGTGCTGCCCGCGCGCATTGCGGTTGGCCTCGGGCAGTTCGTAGGCCTTCGCGCGGTAGACCCGGCCCTTGTTCGTGAAGAACAGGATCCAGTCGTGGGTCGAGGTGACGAAGAAGTGCTCGACGATGTCGTCTGTCTTCAGTGTCGCCCCTTGCACGCCCTTGCCACCGCGGCGCTGCGCGCGGTACAGGTCGGTCTTGGTGCGCTTGGCGTAGCCGGTACGGGTGATCGTGACGACAACGTCTTCCTTGGCGATGAGGTCTTCCATCGACACGTCGCCGTCGTAGGGGACCAAGCGGGTACGCCGCTCGTCGCTGAATCGCTCGACGATCTCGTTCATCTCGTCACGGATGATCTGCCGCTGCCGTCCGGGCTTGGCCAGGATGTCGTTCAGGTCGACGATCTCGGCCTGAATCACGTCGTGCTCGTCGATGATCTTCTGACGCTCCAACGCGGCGAGGCGGCGCAGTTGCAGGTCGAGGATGGCGACGGCTTGGATCTCGTCGATTTCCAGAAGTTGCATCAAGCCGCCACGGGCCTCGTCGGCCGACGGCGAGCGCCGGATGAGGGCGATGACCGCGTCGAGCTGGTCGAGGGCCTTGAGCAGGCCGCGCAGGATGTGGATGCGCTCTTCGGCCTTGCGCAGCAGGTGTCGGGTGCGCCGGACGATGACCTCGACCTGGTGCTCGACGTAGAGGCTGATGAACTGGTCCAGCCGCAGCGTGCGAGGCACGCCGTCGACGATCGCGAGCATGTTCGCGCCGAACGTGGTCTGCAGTTGGGTGTGCTTGAAGAGGTTGTTCAGCACCACCTTCGCCACGGCGTCGCGCTTGATCGTGACGACGATGCGCATGCCGATGCGGTCGGAGGACTCGTCGTTGATGTCGGCGATGCCCGCGACGCGGCCTTCCTTGGCCAGCATGGCCATCGACTCGACGAGGTTGTCGGGGTTCACCTGGTAGGGCAGTTCGGTGACGACCAGGATCGTGCGGCCCTTGAGGTCCTCCTCGACGTTCACCACCGCGCGCATCCGGATCGAACCGCGCCCGGTGCGGTAGGCGTCCTCGATGCCGTCGCGACCGACAATGAGCGCCTTGGTCGGGAAGTCCGGGCCGTGGATCACGGTGATCAGGTGCTCGAGCAGCTCTTCGTCGGTGGCGTCCGGGTGGTCGAGTGCCCAGGTGACGCCGGCGGCCACCTCGCCCAGGTTGTGCGGCGGGATGCGGGTGGCCATGCCGACTGCGATGCCCTCGGAGCCGTTCACTAGCAGGTTCGGGATCCGCGCCGGCAGGATGACCGGCTCGACCGTGTTGCCCGCGTAGTTCGGGATGAAGTCGACGGTCTCCTTGTCGATGTCGCGCAGCATCTCCATGGCCAGCGGCTGCAGCCGGCACTCGGTGTAGCGATACGCGGCGGCCGGGTCGTTTCCGGGGGAGCCGAAGTTGCCCTGCGGGTCGATCATCGGGTAGCGCAGTGACCAGGTCTGGGCCATCCGCACCAGGGCGTCGTAGAGCGCGGTGTCGCCGTGCGGGTGGTAGTTGCCCATCACGTCGCCGACGACGCGGCCGCACTTGACGTAGTTGCGGTCCGGCCGGAAGCCGGAGTCATACATCCCGTAGAGGATTTTGCGGTGCACCGGCTTGAGCCCGTCGCGCACGTCCGGCAGCGCACGCCCCACGATGACAGACATCGCGTAGTCCATGTAGCTGCGCTGCATCTCGCTCTGGATATCGACCGGTTCGACCCGGTCGAACCCCCCGCCGTCGCCACCGTCCCCGCCAATGCCGCCAGGCGGGGTGATGTCCGTGATGTCAGTCATGAATTAGTCCTTTGGTTCTTGTTGACGCTGGTAGTCGAGTTCGCGGTGACCCTCAACGCGTGGGGGCACCTCCCGCTTGCGGAGGAAGATCCCCCGAGCTTGCGAGCGGGGGAGATCGAGCGACACTTCAGCGCTAGATATCAAGGAACCGCACGTCGCGGGCGTTGCGGATGATGAAGGAGCGGCGAGCCTCGACGTCCTCGCCCATCAGGACGCTGAACAGTTCGTCGGCGGTGGCGGCGTCGTCCAAGGTGATCTGCCGCAGGATGCGGTGCGCCGGGTCCATCGTGGTCTCCCACAACTCCTTGGCGTTCATCTCCCCCAGACCCTTGTAACGCTGCAGAGAATCCTCACGAGCCAGCTTGCGCCCACTCTCCTGGCCGAGCTTGATCAGGCCGTCGCGCTCCTTGTCGGAGTACGCATAGCTCGGCTCGCCCTTGCTCCACTTGATCTTGTACAGCGGCGGCGCGGCCAGGTAGACGTGCCCGTGCTCAATCAACGGCCGCATGAACCGGAACAGCAGCGTGAGCAGCAGGGTGGTGATGTGCTGGCCGTCGACGTCGGCATCTGCCATCAGCACGATCTTGTGATAGCGCAGCTTGGCCAAGTCGAAGTCGTCGTGGATGCCGGTGCCCATCGCGGTGATCAGCGACTGCACCTCGTTGTTCTTCAGCACGCGGTCGATGCGCGACTTCTCGACGTTGATGATCTTGCCGCGGATGGGCAGGATCGCCTGGAACATCGAGTCTCGGCACGACTTGGCCGAACCGCCGGCCGAGTCACCCTCGACGATGTAGAGCTCGCTCTTCTCCGGGTCGGTGGAGCGGCAGTCCGACAGCTTGCCCGGCATCCCCATGGTGTCGAGGGCGTTCTTGCGGGCGAGCTTGCGTGCCTGCTGCGCGGCCTTACGGGCCCGTGCCGCCTGCGAGATCTTGTTGACGACGACCTTGGCATCGGTCGGGTTGCTCTCGAACCAGTGCGTCAGCGCCTGGTTGCACACCTTCTGGACGAAGGTCTTGGCCTCGGAGTTGCCGAGCTTGGTCTTGGTCTGCCCCTCGAACTGTGGCTCGCCGAGCTTGATCGACACGATGGCGGCCAGGCCCTCGCGAATGTCGTCGCCCTTGAACCGGTCCTCGTCGGTGTCCTTGATGAACTTCTTGTTGACCGCCCACCGGTTGACCACGTTGGTCAGTGCCGTGCGGAAGCCCTCTTCGTGGGTGCCGCCCTCGTGGGTGTTGATCGTGTTCGCGAACGTGTAGACGCTCTCGGTGTAGGTCGAGTTCCACTGCATCGCGATCTCGAGCGAGATCCGGGCGTCCTTCTCCTCGTCGCTGAAGCTGATCACCGACTTGTGGATCGCGTCCTTGGACGCGTTGAGGTGCCTGACGAAGTCGGCGATCCCACCGGCGTAGTGGTAGGTGATCTCTTTCTGCTTCGGCTTCGGCTTGGTCGACACCGCGTCGTCCTCGGCAACCACCAACTCGGCGCGCTCGTCGCGCAGCACGATGGTCAGCCCCTTGTTCAGGAACGCCATCTCTTGCAGGCGGCGGCTGATCGTCTCGAACGAGTATGTGGTGGTCTCGAAGATCGTCGGGTCAGCCCAGAACGTGACCGTCGTGCCGGTGCGCCGGGTCTTCTCGCCCCTGTGCAGCGGGGCCGCGGGCCGCTGGTTCACATACGGCTGGGTCCAGTGATAGCCGTCGCGGTCGATCTCGACCTCGAGGCGAGTGCTCAGCGCGTTGACCACGGACACGCCCACGCCGTGCAACCCGCCGGAGACCGCGTAGGCCTTGCCGTCGAACTTTCCGCCGGCGTGCAGGACGGTGAGGATGACCTCGACGGTCGGCTTCTTCTGGGTCGGGTGCATGTCGACGGGCATGCCGCGGCCGTTGTCGACGACGCGAACGCCGCCGTCGGCCAGAAGCGTGACATCGATGCGGTCGGCGTGGCCGCCGAGTGCCTCGTCGACGGAGTTGTCGACGACCTCTTGGACCAGGTGGTGCAACCCCCGCTCGGAGGTGGAGCCGATGTACATGCTGGGTCGCTTGCGCACCGCCTCCAGTCCTTCGAGAACCTGGATCGAGCTTCCGGTGTATTCGTTCTTGGCGGCGGCACTACTTGCCACGGGCACGAGCCTCTCTTTGACCAATCGGACGCCGCCTGCCGGAGGGTGAATCCTGGCGATTGACGCTATTCAGACACGAACGTGGGGTGGACGAGGCGCATGAGGCACGCGCGACGCCAACCCCGGGATTTCCACTCCATTCTATCCCATAACACCGACACGATGGGCTCTCAACGCGCCTGAATGCGCCACAGGGACGCACCGGTCCCGGCTCGCACGGTCTCCCATGCGCGGGCGGGTTCGCCGACGGTGCAGGCCCGATCAGCGCGCGAGTCCCTGCCGTACCCAGCCGCACTCAGCCGTACGTGTCGCGGGGCCCGCGGGTGCCGCGCACCGAGTAGCCGCCATGCTTCCAGGACGGTCCGACCGGGCCGGTGATGCTCAGTTTAGTGACCACCTCGGGCCCCAGTTCGGCCACCAGTCGGGCCAGCAGGGTCGCCGCGAGCAGCCGCAACTGGGTGGCCCATGCCGTGGACTCGGCGCTGACCTTCAACTCGCCGTCGCGCAGCACCATCGGCGTGCTGTGCGCGGCCACGTCGGCGCCCACCAGAGCGGCCCAGTCGGCGAACACCCGTGCCTCGGCCAGCGGCAACTGCCAACCACGGTCCTCGACGTAGCCGGCGAGCACGCTGCCGACCGGCTGTGGATCGTTCTCGTCCGGTCCCGGACCGGAGTATCCCCCCCGGCGCGCGCCCGGTGCCGGTTGCTTGGCCGAGCCGCGGCGACCGGCCTTGCGCACCGGTCGGCCGCGTGCGATCTGCCGTGCGTCGGTCAGCGCGGATCGGGCCAAATCCCCAGCAGATGTTTGGTCTACGTCAGTTTTTTCGCTATCCGGTCCGATTTGGAGCGGGCTGTCCACAGTTGACGGCACTTTTCCACAGTCCACTGTGGACAACGTTTTTACCGGTACCTCATTCTCGAGCTTGTCGGCATGATCATCGGACACGGCGCACCTCCCCGTCATGCACGTCGAACCGGGCCCCTTGAAGTTGATCAGGGACGTCGGACGCGACCGCGGCCGTGATCACCGACTGCTCGGCCTTGCTGGCCACCAGCGCGAGTTGCTCGCGCCGGTTGACGTCCAACTCGGCGAAGACGTCGTCGAGGATGAGGATCGGCTCGGCCCCGTCGGGATAGTCCGAGCGCAGCAACTCGTAGCTGCCGAGCCGCAGCGCCAGGGCCGTCGACCACGACTCTCCGTGGCTGGCATAACCACGCACCGCAAGCTGACCCAACCCGAGGTCTAGGTCGTCGCGGTGCGGCCCGACGAGGTTGACGCCACGCTCGAGTTCAGCCGAGCGCACGCGAGCCAATTCGGAGAGCAGTACGGCCTCGAGCAGCGTCGGGTCGGGGACCGGCGCCTCGGGCAGTTCGGGCAGCGCCGCCGTCAGTGAGGTGTTGTACTGCAGCGTCAGTTCGACGCTCGCGGGCGCGACCTGTGCATAGGCCGCCGCCGCGTGCGGGCGCAGTGCGGCAAGCGCCGCCAGGCGGGCCGACAGGAGTTGCGCGCCGTGTGCGGCGAGGTGGCCGTCCCAGACGTCGAGTGTGCGCAGGTCGGAGTTTCCGCCCGAGCGCCGCGCCGCGCCGGCCGACTTGAGCAGGGCCGAGCGCTGCTTGAGCACCCGGTCGTAGTCGGCCCGGACGCCGGCCATCCGCGGTGAGCGGGCCACGACCAGGTCGTCGAGGAAGCGCCGGCGCTCGCTCGGGTCGCCGCGCACGATGGCCAGGTCCTCGGGTGCGAACAGGACCAGGCGCAGCGCACCGAGGACGTCGCGGGCGCGGGGGACAGGCGAACCGTTGAGCTTGGCCCGGTTGGCGCGCCCCGGCGTGATTTCGACCTCGACACGTAGCTCACGCCCGGCGGCCACGATCGCCGCGCCGATGACGGCCCGCTCGGTGCCGCTGCGCACCAGTGGCGCGTCGGTCGGCACCCGGTGGCTGCTCAGGGTGGCGAGATAGCCCAGCGCTTCGACGAGGTTGGTCTTGCCCTGGCCGTTGGCGCCGACGAGGACCGACGGGCCCGGTTCGAGGGCGACGTCGGCCGAGCGCCAACTGCGGAAGTCGCTGACGGTGAGGTGCCGGACGTACACGGCACTCTTAGCCGGGCAGCCGGACGGGCATGATCAGGTACGTGTAGTCGCCCGAGCCGGCACCGGAGGCATCCGGGCGCAACACGACCGGCTTGTTCGACGAGGTGAACAGCAGCCGGGCCGAACCGGAGGACAGCGCACCCAGCCCGTCGAGCAGGAACTGCGGGTTGAACGCGGTCGTGATCGGGTCACCCTCGTAGCCCACCTCGAGCTGCTCCTCGGCGCGGCCTTCGTCCTCGCCCCCTGCGCTGAGCGCGACCGAGCCGTCGGCGAATTCCAGGCGCACCGGCGCGTTGCGGTCGGCCACCAGCGCGACCCGCTTGACGGCCTCGACGAGCGGGGCGACCACCACCTCGGCGGTGGAGGCCCACTCGGTCGGCAGCAGCGACCGGTAGGCCGGGAACGTGGCGTCGAGCAGTCGAGTGGTGGTACGGCTGGCACGGCCGTGGGTCGATCCGGAGAAGCCGATGATGCCCTCGGCGGTGCCGCCGGCCGAGGACAGCGCGATCGTCATCGACTCGCTGTTGGACAGGCTCTTGGCGGCGTCGGCCAGGGTGCGGGCCGGCACCAGCACCTGCGCCGGCTCGGCCGACGGGTCACCCGGGTTCCAGGTCAGTTCGCGCACCGCCAGCCGGTAGCGGTCGGTGGCGGCGAGGGTGAGGTGGTCGCCTTCGATCTCGAGACGGACGCCGGTGAGCATCGGCAGGGTGTCGTCGCGGCCGGCGGCGATGGCGACTTGGGCGACTGCGGTGGCGAACTCGGCGCTGTCGACGGTGCCGGCGGTCGTGGGCATTGTCGGCAGGCGCGGGTAGTCCTCGACCGGCATCGTCGGGAGGGTGAACCGCGCCGAACCACAGGAGATCGTGAGCCGGGAGCCGTCGACCATGACGTCGACCGGGTGCGGCGGGAGCGCGCGGGTGATGTCGGCCAGCAGGCGCCCCGACACGAGTGCTTGGCCCGCGGCGGCCGCGGCGACTTCGAGATCGACCTCGGTGGAGGCCTCGAGGTCGAATCCGGACACGGAGAGTTGGTCGTCGGTGACGGTGAGCAGCAGGCCGGCGAGCACGGGGATGGTCGGGCGCGCAGACAGGCTCCGAGCCGCCCACGTCACGGCGTCGGCCAGTGCGTCGCGCTCTACCCGGAACTTCATCGAGCCTCCATCACGGTGGCGACCGAGGGCTTATCCCCAGATCGTGCCTGGTGTGTGCCGTTGCCGTTGTTCATCAATTAATAGTGCTTATCGTCTTCGTCATCGCAGCTGTGCACACTGGGGACAACCCGCTACACGCTAGCGTTCTCGGGCTGCAGGGCTGTGGAGGAACACCCGGCCATCATCCCCCGCCGTACCGACATGGGGTGTATGACGGCGCTCCACCGCGATTCATCCACAGGGCGTGGGCAATTGCGCACATCTGTGTCCACAGTCTGTGCCCGGCACGAGGTCACGTGCGGGCCCGCACCTTGATGCGGCTGGTCAGCTCGGTGATCTGGTTGTAGACGGTGAGCTTCTCGGCCATCTGGGTGCGGATCTTGCGGTCGGCGTGCATCACCGTGGTGTGGTCGCGATTGCCGAACTTCTCGCCGATTTTCGGCAGCGACAGGTCGGTGAGCTCGCGGCAGAGGTACATGGCCATCTGGCGGGCGCCGACCAGGACGCGGCTGCGGGAACTGCCGGTGAGGTCGTCGATCGACACCGCGAAGTACTCAGCGGTGACGGCCATGATGGTCGACGCCGTGATCTCCGGCGCGGCCGAATCGCTGATGAGATCCTTCAGAACGGCCTCGGCCAGCCCCATCTCGACCGACTGCCGGTTGAGGCTGGCAAACGCGGTCACCCGGATGAGCGCGCCTTCGAGTTCACGGATGTTGCTCTGAATCTTCGATGCGATGAACTCGAGGACCTCAGGTGGCGGGTTCATGCCCTCCTGTGCGGCCTTCTTGCGCAGGATCGCGATGCGGGTCTCGAGGTCGGGCGCTTGCACATCACTGATCAGGCCCCACTCGAAGCGCGTGCGCAGCCGGTCCTCGAGCGAGGAGAGCTGCCGCGGCGACTTGTCGGAGCTGATCACGATCTGCTTGTTGGCGTTGTGCAACGTGTTGAACGTATGGAAGAACTCCTCCTGGGTGCGCTCGGCGCGCTCCAAGAACTGGATGTCGTCGATGAGGAGCAGGTCGACGGAGCGGTACCGGCTCTGGAATGCCTGCATCTTGTCGTCGCGCACCGAGTTGATGAAGTCGTTGGTGAACTCTTCGCTGGAGACGTAGCGGGTGCGCAGCCCGGGTAGTAACCGCTGCGCGTAGTGCCCGATGGCGTGCAGCAGGTGGGTCTTGCCCAGACCCGAATCGCCATAGATGAAAAGGGGGTTGTAGGCCTTGGCCGGCGCCTCGGCCACAGCGACGGCTGCGGCGTGGGTGAACCGGTTGCTGGAGCCGATGACGAACGTGTCGAAGGTGTACTTCGGGTTCAACCGCGCATCCCGATCGTTGAACACCGCTGCGCCACGGCCGGAGTAGCCACCGTGCTGCTGGACAGGACGCGGCGGCTCCCACTCCTCGTCATCGGGGATGGCATAGATGTCGGCGTTGTTGGCGGACTCGGCGCGCTCTTCCGCATTCTGCACCGTGACGGCGACGCGGATGTCGCGGCCAAGCTCTTCACTGAGTGCTGCGGCGATCTGCAACCGAAGCCGGTTCTCCAGGTAGTCCTTGGTGAATTCGTTCGGTGCCGAGAGGAGCGCGGTGTCTTCGACCAGGCCGAGTGGGCGGGTCAATCCGATCCAGGCCTTGTGCTGTGGACGGATGGTGCCGTCACTGTCCAGGCGCTTCTGAACCCTGCTCCACACGTCGACGAGTTCGGTGCTGTCGTCCACGGCTCGGGTCCACTCCAGGTGTTCGTGATCCTGCGAATTGCTGGGTATAGCTGGTTCCTGACCCTCTCACGACCTGGAGTCGGCGCGAAATCCACAGAGTTATCCACAGGCTGTGTATACAACGCATCCTGTGCCCTCGGTTCCGAAGGCCAATGTGTCACACATCGTTGAGGTGACCCGGTGCGCGAAACTAACAGCGTCGCTCCGAGCGCGACAATAGCTATCGGCGTGTCGTGCGCGTACTCGATTTGATGTTGTCTAGTATGTCGCGTTCGCCCCCCGCCCCGTTTGACCGCGATAGGCTGCGATCCGTACCGTGGAAAAGCCTGTGAGGCAGGGCGACGTGTCCAGCCTCATCGGCGCTACCTCAGGCTGCAGGCCGCACCCGCGCGGTCACCTGACGTGGGCGATACGAATTCTTTCGACGATGGAGTCCGACCGTGACCAAGCGCACCTTCCAGCCGAACAACCGTCGACGGGCCAAGACGCACGGCTTTCGACTCCGGATGCGTACCCGCGCTGGCCGCGCGATCCTCTCGGCCCGCCGTCGCAAGGGCCGCGGCGAACTGTCGGCCTGAGCCGACAGCCAGTCATTCACTGCCCGAGATGCTGCCGCGCGAGAACCGGATGCGGCGGTCGAGCGAGTTCGCCTCGGTCGTCCGATCAGGCGAGCGCGCGCGCCGCGGGCACGTCGTGGTGCACCGGCATTCCTCGCTGCATACGGGCAAACCCGTGGTGGGACTCGTCGTCGGCAAGTCAGTAGGCGGCAGCGTCGCGCGGCATCAAGTCAGCCGCCGGTTGCGGGCGCAACTCGCATCGCGACTCGACGGCCTGGCCGACGGCAGTGGCCTCGTGGTGCGTGCCCTGCCTGGGGCCGCCCAAGCCACGTCCGCCGAACTCGGTGCTGACCTGGACGCAGCGCTGAACCGTCTGGCCCGGTCCCGATGAGAGCGCCGGCGCGCTGGGCGCTCGCGCTCATCAACTTCTATCGCACTGCCATCAGTCCTATCCGGCCGCCGGTGTGCCGGTACACACCCTCGTGCAGCGCGTACGCGGCTGAGGCGATCGAGCGGTTCGGGTTGGCGCGGGGTGCGTGGTTAGCTGTGCGGCGACTGCTGCGCTGCCATCCGTTCCACCGAGGGGGGCACGACCCCGTCCCATCAGTCGTTGCCAAGACTGGTAGTCAGCCAGTTGCGAGCAGTCGGTCCACGCGCCTAGGAGCGGTTTAGTGCTTGATTTCCTGTACATCGCGGTCTCGTGGGTGCTGCTGCGCTGGCACGACCTGTTCAGCCTTTTCCTCAACAAGGACAGCGGCCTGAACTGGGCCCTGTCGATCGTGTTCCTGGTGGTCACGGCTCGCATCCTGCTGTTCCGGGTGTTCCTCAAGCAGGTCCATTACCAGCGGCACATGCAGGAGATGCAGCCCAAGATCCAGGCGCTGCGCAAGAAGTACAAGGACGACAAGGCCGAGATGCAGCGGCAGATGATGAAGATGCAGCAGGAGCAGGGGTTCAATCCGCTGTCGGGCTGCCTGCCGATGTTCCTGCAGATTCCCATCTTTATTGGTCTATACCACGTACTGCGCCACCTCTCGAATTCGGTGACGAAGTGCGATCAGAACTCCTCCGACCCGGTGTTGCACCTGTACACGTTCAGTCGCCAACAGACCTGCAGCGCGGCCAAGGCGGAACTGTTCCACGCGCCCCTCGCCGCGCGGCTCACCGACAGCCCGCGCCAGATCGTCGACCTGCTCGGCGGCAACCTCACCAGTACTCGGATCGTCATCGTCGCGCTGGTCGTCATCAGTGCCGCGGCCACGTACATGACCCAGCGCCTGGTGCGCAGCGGCTCGACGGTCGTCCCCGAGGGCACCGCCGCCACGATCCAGAAGCTGATGCTCTACGTGATCCCGGTGATGACGCTGGGTTCGGGCCTGTTCTTCCCGCTCGGCGTGCTGCTCTACTGGTTCACCAGCAACACGTGGACGATGGGCCAGCAGTTCTACATCAACAAGTTCCATCCGCACCCCGATATGGATAAGACCCCGACTGTCGTCGGCGAGTTGGGTCGCACACTCGCGCCCAAACCGGGTGCCCGGCCGAACAAGGCGAAGCCGACCACGCTGGTGAAGTCGCCAGAGCCCGAAGAGCCTCCGGCCGCCCCGCCGGCCCGCAACGCTCCCCGACCTGGCCAACGGCCGCAACGGCCCGGCGGCAACCGGCCGCCGGCCAAGCGCCCCAGCCAGGCCAAGAAGCGCCGCTGATACCTCGCCGTCGAGACGGCGCCCGCAATTCCTGAGAGAAGGCAATTCGTGAGTGAGACCGAAGTCGTGGGAAATTCCGCTGGAGACGACGTCGCAGAAACCGACGCACCCGAGGTCGATGGAGTGAATGCGCTCCTGGTGCAGGAGGGTGACATCGCTGCTGACTACCTCGAGCGGCTGCTCGACATCGCCGACTACGACGGCGACATCGACCTCGACGTCGAGAACGACCGGGCGATCGTCGCGATCGTCGGCACCGACCTGCAACCCCTCGTCGGTAACCGTGGCGAGACTCTCGACGCGCTGCAGGAGCTGACCCGGCTCGCGGTCCAGCAGAAGACGGGCACTCGCAGCCGGCTCATGCTCGACGTGAGTGGCCACCGGCAGGCTCGGCGCGTCGAGTTGTCCACGCTCGCCACCGACACGGCGCGGCGGGTTCTCGAGTCCGGCGAGGCCGCCCCGCTGACGCCGATGAACCCGTTCGAGCGCAAGGTGGTGCACGACGCTGTCGCCGCAATCGACGGCGTGCGCAGCGAGTCCGAGGGCGAAGAGCCGAACCGTCGCGTGGTCATCCTCATCGACAAATGAGCGGGTTGGGCTTGCTCGGCTGGTGCTGATGAGCGGCGCCGACGCTCTACCGGAGCCGCCTGCACAGGCTGCGGTCCTGTTCGGCGATCGACTCGACGTTGCGCGCGAGTTCGCGCAACTGCTGGCGACGGAGGCGAGCACGCGCGGCCTGATCGGGCCACGTGAGGTCGGCCGGCTGTGGGATCGGCATCTACTGAACTGTGCTGTGGTGGCCGACCTACTTCCTCACGACGCGCGGGTTGTGGACGTGGGCAGCGGGGCCGGACTACCCGGCCTGGTCCTGGCGATCCGTCGCCCGGATCTGCACGTCGACCTGGTCGAGCCACTCCAACGCCGGGTCACCTTCTTGACTGAGGCGGTAGGCCAACTGGGGCTCAGTGACACCGTGCGCGTGATCCGGGGACGCGCCGAGGAGCCCGGCACCTTGGCGACGGTGGGTGCCGCCGAGTGGGTTACCGCACGGGCAGTAGCGCCATTGGACCGATTGGTGGGATGGTGCCTACCGATGCTGCAACCGGGTGGCTGGCTCCTGGCCCTGAAAGGCGCGTCCGCCGCGGCGGAGGTGCGAGAGCACCGGTCGGTAATTCACGCGGTGGGTGGCCGAGAGACGTCCGTTATCCGATGCGGTGATGGCCTGCTTTCAGAGCCGACCGTGGTGGTGCAGATCCGACGTGACGCTTCGACGACACGGCGAGGCATGAAGGGACGGGCATGACAGAGTCACCTGCTCCAGCCGAGACGCCGGACGCGACAGACCATGTTTCACGTGAAACAGGCTCAGAGCACGCGTCACCCGAGGCATCCGTGGACCATGTTTCACGTGGAACAGAGACTGATCACGTCTCAGCTCCTGGCCATGATGCACGTGACACGGGGGCTAACGACGCCTCACCTGAAGCCTCCTCCGATCGTGTTTCACGTGAAACCAGCTTCGACACTCCTATTGCCCGTGAGGCCGCCCACGCCGTTCGCGTCCAGAACGTGCGGCAGGAGCGCTGGCCCCGGCCCGCGGTGACCCGGGTCCTCACGGTGGCCAACCAAAAGGGCGGCGTGGGCAAGACCACGAGTGCAGTGAACATTGCGGCGGCGATGGCACTGCACGGCCTGCGGGTCCTGCTGATCGACCTCGATCCACAGGGCAACGCCAGCACCGCGCTCGGGGTGCCGCACGGGGTCGGCACCCCGTCGGCCTATGACGTGCTGCTGGCCGGGCACACCATCGACAGCGTCGCGACCGCCGTCGAGTTGGCCGACACGCTGCGCTGCGTGCCGGCCACCCTCGACCTGGCCGGCGCGGACATCGAACTCACCTCGCAGGTGGCGCGGGAGTACCGCCTACAGCGAGCGGTTGGCGTGCTGCTCAGCGAGGAGCGCACCTACGACTACATCTTCATCGACTGCCCACCGTCGCTCGGCTTGTTGACCCTCAACGCCCTGGTGGCGGCCCGCGAGGTGCTCATCCCGATCCAGTGCGAGTACTACGCGCTCGAAGGGCTGGCCCAACTCATGAACACCGTCGACCTGGTCCGGGCCCACCTGAACCCTGATCTGGCCGTGACCACCGTCCTGCTGACGATGTACGACAGCCGCACCCGACTGGCTGATCAGGTGGCCGACGAGGTCCGCAAGTACTTCGGCGAGCTCGTGCTCGGCCCGGTGATACCCCGCAATGTCCGCGTGTCCGAGGCGCCCGGCTTCGGTCAGACGGTGATCACCTACGACCCAGGCTCACGGGGCGCCGTCGGCTACGTCGAGGCGGCTCGTGAGATCGCCGAGCGGGGCGCGGCTCCCGCCAGCGCGCAGGAGAAGGAGGAGTCGGACACGTGAGCGATCGAAGCACCGCCCGCAGCGCCCACAAGGCCCGCCGGGGTGGACTAGGTCGAGGACTCGGCGCCCTCATCCCCACCGCACCCGCTCCTGACCAGGCCGCGCGACCCGGTCCGGCCGATGTGCATTTCGGCGCGGCCAGTGCTGATACGCCGGACCATGAGCCGGAGCGGGAGACCGCGGCACCAGACCAGTCCGATGGGCCACTGCCCGTCCCAGGGGCGACCTACGCCGAGTTGCCGATCGCGAGCGTGCACCCCAACGCCAAGCAGCCCCGGCAGGTGTTCGACGAGGACGCCCTGGCTGAACTCGCCCATTCGGTGCGCGAGTTCGGGGTGCTGCAGCCCGTCGTGGTGCGTGCCGACGCAGCCGGTGGCTACGAGCTCGTCATGGGGGAGCGGCGCCTTCGGGCGGCCGCCGCAGCCGGCCTGGAGACGATCCCGGCGATCGTCCGCTCCACCGCCGACGACGCGATGCTTCGGGACGCGTTGCTGGAGAACATTCACCGAGCCCAGCTCAATCCGTTGGAAGAGGCGGCGGCCTACCAGCAGTTGCTCGAGGAGTTCGGCACCACCCACGAGGAGCTGGCTCAGCGCATCGGTCGCAGCCGGCCCCAGGTCAGCAACACGATCCGGCTGCTGAACCTGCCGATCCCGGTACAGCGGCGGGTCGCCGCGGGGGTGCTCTCAGCCGGCCACGCGCGGGCCCTGCTCGGCTTGGACGACAAGGATCTGCAGGACGAGCTGGCGGCCCGGATCGTGGCCGAGGGTCTCTCCGTCCGGGCCACTGAGGAGCTCGTGGCGCTCAGCGTCAGCGGCCACGGCGACAAGAAGCACACCCGTCGGGCGCCGTCGCGCATCAGCGCACCGGGCATCACCGAATTGGCCGAACGGCTATCCGACGCGTTCGACACCCGGGTCCGGGTCGAGCTAGGGCGGCGCAAGGGCAAGATCACCGTGGAGTTCGCCTCGGTCGACGACCTGGAGCGCCTGGTCGCGGTGATGGCGCCGCAGTTAGCCACCCAGCGCGCCGACGCGACAGCTCAGCCGGAGCCGAACGAGCCGTAACTGACGATCTCGCCGAGCGGGCGCCGACCCCGTCGCAGCGACGGCGAACGCGCATCCGGCGCCGGGTGGCCCATGCTGACGACCCCGACCGGCCGCAGCCCGGGCGGCACCGCGAATGCGGCCCGCAGGGCATCCCACTTCTCCGTGGGGACGCCGAAGAAGCACGCGCCCAAGCCGGCATCGACCGCGGCCAGCAGCAGGATCATCGCGGCCATGCCGGCGTCGATGTCCCAGTAGGGGACCGGCCAGCGGGACTCGGCCCGATCCGACCAGCCCTTGTCTTCCTCGGCGTAGCGGTCGAGATAGGCGTCCTTGTCGGAGAAAACCACGATCAGGACCGGCGCCGTGCGCATCCGTTCCAGCCATGAATCGACTTCGTCGTCGGTGGTCGCGTCCCAGAACGCGGCGCACGACGTTATGTCGTCCAGAACGAGGAAGCGCCACCCTTGGGTATGGCCCGCCGACGGAGCCCTCGCGGCGAGGCTGAGCATCTCCTGTAGCGCCTCGCGCGGAATCCCTTGATCTGGATCATAGGTTCGAATCATTCGGCGCTTGCGCACCGCCTCGGTCAATTCCATGCGCCGACCCTGCCACGAATATCAAATCGGACTCGAAGGCGGGGTGTGCGATCGTGTCCTGGTGGACCTCAGGCAATCGCGCAAGCTCGAAAACGTGTGTTACGACATTCGGGGACCCGTGCTCGAGGAGGCTAAGCGGCTCGAAGAAGAGGGTCGCCGCATCATCAAGCTGAACATCGGCAACCCAGCACCGTTCGGATTCGACGCACCGGAAGAGATTCTCGTCGACGTCATCCGCAACCTGCCGGACTCCCAGGGCTACTCCGACTCGCAGGGTCTGCTGTCCGCCCGCACGGCGATCCTGCAGCACTACCAGGCTCGTGGCGTCGACAATGCCGTGGGCGTCGACGACATCTGGCTCGGCAACGGCGTCAGCGAACTGATCACCTTATCGCTACAGGCAATGCTCGACGACGGCGACGAAGTCCTCGTGCCGACACCGGACTATCCGCTGTGGACGGCATCGACTTCGCTGGCCGGCGGACAGCCGGTGCACTACCTCTGCGACGAGGCGAACGGATGGCAGCCCGACATCGACGACATCCGCGCCAAGATCACCCCGCGGACCAAGGCCATCGTCGTCATCAACCCGAACAACCCCACCGGTGCGGTATACCCTGAGGGGGTACTGACCCAGATCGCTGACCTGGCGCGATCACACGGTCTCGTCGTCATGGCCGACGAGATCTACGACAAGGTCCTCTACGACGACGCCGTGCACATTCCGTTCGCCAAGCTGGCGCCCGACGTATTCACGCTGACGTTCAACGGGCTGTCAAAGGCTTACCGGCTCGCGGGATTCCGCTCCGGTTGGCTGATGGTGAGCGGGCCGAAGCGGCACGCGGCGAGCTACATCGAGGGCATCACCATCCTGGCCAACATGCGGTTGTGCGCGAACGTCCCAGGGCAGCACGCGATCCAGATGGCCCTCGGTGGCCGGCAGAGCATCCACGACCTGGTGCTGCCCGGCGGCCGCCTGCACGAACAACGTGACGTGGCCATGCGCGCGCTGCTCAAGATTCCCGGTGTCAGCTGCGTCGAACCGAAGGGTGCGCTCTACGTCTTTCCGCGCCTCGACCCGGAGGTGTATCCGATCAAGGACGACCAGCAGTTCGTCCTGGAACTCCTGCGCGACAAGCACGTCCTGGTCGTTCAGGGCAGCGGTTTCAACTGGCCCAACCCGGATCATTTGCGCATCGTGACCCTGCCCCGGGTCGACGACCTCACCGAGGCGATAGGCCGGATCGGCGAATTCCTGGCCGATTACGACGGCACCGCCTGAGGCCCGCTGCTCGCGCCAGCACCAATTCGTGCCTACCCTGTGCAGGAGGTCTCATCTGGCAGGAGCTTTGCTGGTGTCACGTCGGCTCGTGAACGTCACGCTCGACAATCTCGGCGACCTCTCGGTCCGATGTCGCAGCTGTGTGTTCTGGGAGCTTGACCCGGTCGCCGGAGAGCGGGCCTGCGACAGCGGCGCCGCCGAGCTGGAGAAAGAGGCCTGGGTCTCCGACACCCTGCTCGAATGGGGCAGTTGCGGGCAGCTCATCTATGTCGACGGCGTGCCGGCCGGGCACATCCTCTACGCCCCACCCGCCTACGTCCCGCGTGCCGTCGCATTTCCGACCTCACCGGTCAGCGCTGACGCGGTCCTGCTGATGACCGCGCACCTGGTGCCGGAGTTCACCGGCGGCGGGTTGGGCCGGATGCTGGTACAGGGCGTGGCGCGTGACGCGGCCCGGCGCGGGATCAAAGCGATCGAGGCGTTCGGCAGGGCCAAGCAGCCGTCCGAGCCCGAGGAGGCCAGCGAATGGGCCGCACCGCGGGTCAGGCAGCGCAGGCCGATGGGAGAGCAGAGCTGCGTGCTACCCGCCGACTATCTGTTGGCGGTCGGCTTCAAGACGGTCCGCCCGCACCCCAAAACGCCTCGGCTACGCCTGGATCTGAAGTCGACGGTCTCCTGGAAGGAAGACGTCGAGTACGCGCTGGAGCGGCTGTTGTCGTCCATGCAGGCGCCGGTGCTGGCTCCCCGCTGACCTAACCGCCCGGAGGCCCTGCAGGGACGCTGTCCGGGTCATCCGGCCCTGGCATCGGCTCGACCGGCGGCGGCGGCAGCGTTTCTGGCGTGTCGGGCGACAGCTCGCCCGGATCGTCCGGCACCGGCTCGCGCGGATCGATCGGGGGATAGCTGTCCGGATCTGGTCCTGGTTGCACCATGGCTGCAGTCCTATCCATTCGCGGGAGCTACGGAGCGACGACCGCGGGAATTCGCATGACGCCGGTCGGATAGTCGTCGGCCACCGGCAGGTACAACCGCTGCACGGCGACGAGCAAACCCTCGGCGACCGTGTCGCGGAACAGCGGGTCGACCAGCATCGGCCGGTCGATGGGCGAGCTCAGGTAGCCGAGTTCGACCCGCACCGTCGGCATCCGGGTCAGGCGCAGCATCGTCCAGCCCTTGCCGTGCGTACGCGCGTCCAACAGCCCGGTCCGGGCCACCAGCTCACGCTGGACGAGATCGGCCAGCCGCTCACCGATCGTCGACGTCGTCTCGCTGCCCCCGTAGTAGTACGCCGCGAGGCCATGCGGCCGCGGCGAGGGGAAGCTGTCGATGTGCAACGACAGCACCAGGTCCGCACCCACGTCGTTGGCCAGCGCGGCTCGCTGCTCGTCGGTGGCCCCGTTGCCCGGGCCGCGGGTGACGAACGTCGTGACACCGAGGGCGGTGAGCCGCCCTTCCAGGCGGGCCGCCAGGTCGTAAACCAGTGCGGCCTCGGTCAGGTCGCCGTGCACGACACCTGTATCAGCCCCACCGTGGCCGGGATCGATCGCGATCCGCTTGCCGAGCAGGCTCGGCCCGGAGGCCGCGATGGCCACCATCTCGCGCAGATATTGCGGGCGTCCCCCGACGACCCGCCGACCAAGCTGGCGTAGTGCGTGCAGGGTGGCCGGCCCGCAGATGCCGTCGGCGACCAGCCCGTAGTCGCGCTGGAAGGATTGCGTGGCCTCAGCGGTCGCGTAGCCGAAGATCCCGTCGGTGCGCCCCAGGTTGTAGCCGAGCTCGAGCAGTTGCTTCTGCAGCTCGGTCACGTCGTCGCCGACGATGAGCTGGGCCGGGAAATGGGACAGCACCCGGTCGCCCAGCCGCCAGTGTGCGCCGGTCAGGGCGGTGTAGGTCTCGTTGCCCACCATGCCGTCGACGGAGATCCTGCGCCGCTGCTGGAAGTGGCGAACGGCCAGCTCGGTCGCCTCGTCGAACTCGTCGTGGACGGAGTCATCGGTGTTGTCGAGCAGCCCGAGGGTCGCCAGCATCCTCCGCACTTCGGCGACGGCACGGCCAGAGCTGCCGCGGCGGAGATCCTGCATGACGAATAGTGGTCCTCGTGGTCGGGTCGATGTGGTCCGTCGGCCATTGTGCCCCAACCGCGCCCAGGCACCGAAGAGTGCTCAGGTTGTGGCGCTGGAGCCCCCGGAATACGGCAAACGGCGCCCGTCACAGTGTGACGGGCGCCGCTTTCGGACGCTTAGGCGACGAACTCGTCGAGCTCCTTCAGGATCGCGGCCTTCGGGCGGGCGCCAACGATCGACTTCACGATCTCGCCCTTGTTGAACACCGACATCGTCGGAATCGACATGATCTGGTAGTTGCGGGCAATGCCCGGGTTCTCGTCGATGTTCACCTTGACGATCGTGATCTTCTCGGCGTACTCACCCGCGATCTCCTCGAGCACCGGAGCGACCTGGCGGCACGGGCCGCACCACTCCGCCCAGAAATCGACGAGTACCGGCCCGTCGGCCTGCAGCACATCGACGTCAAAGCTCGCGTCCGTGACCGCTTTGGTGTTGTTGCCCATACTGTGTCTCCTGCTTCTGGTGGGGTTACTGCCTACAACGCCTGGGCGGCGTCGGTGATTCCGTGGCTCAAACTGCCTCCGCCGCAGCGGCCAGTTCGGCGTCGGTCACCCGCTCGCCGCGGCTGTCGGCCAATGCTGACAGGAAGCGCTCGGCATCGAGGGCCGCCTGGCAGCCGGTCCCGGCCGCGGTGACGGCCTGCCGGTAGACGTGATCGACCAGGTCGCCGGCAGCGAAGACACCGTCGAGGTTGGTGCGGGTGCCGGCGGTGGTGACGACGTAGCCCTCGTCGTCCAGATCGACCTGGCCCCTGACGAGTTCGCTGCGGGGCTCGTGACCGACCGCGATGAACAAGCCACCGACGGCGAGGTCACGCTGGTCTCCGTTCACGGTGTCGCGAAGCCGGATCGAGTTGACCGATTCGTCTCCGTGGATGTCGACCACTTCGGAGTTCCAGATCCAGTGGATCTTCGGGTTCGCCTCGGCGCGGTCAGCCATGATGCGACTGGCTCGCAGCGTGTCGCGGCGGTGGATGATGGTGACGGACTTGGCGAACCGGGTCAGGAAGGTTGCCTCTTCCATGGCGGTGTCGCCACCACCGATGACCGCGATGTCCTTATCGCGGAAGAAGAAACCGTCGCAGGTGGCGCACCAGGACACGCCGTGGCCGGAGAGTTCGTCTTCGCGGACGAGGCCGAGCTTGCGGTAGGCCGAGCCCATGGCGAGGATCACCGAGTCGGCGGTGTACTCGCCGGCGTGGGTGCGAACTACCTTGATCGGGCCGGTGAGATCGACCTGGACGACGTCGTCGCTGATCAGTTCGGCACCGAAATTTTCGGCCTGGGCGCGGATCTTCGCCATCAGGTCCGGGCCCATGATGCCCCCGGGGAAGCCGGGGTAGTTCTCGACGTCGGTGGTGGTCATCAGGGCGCCGCCGTACTGGGAGCCTTCGAACACGAGCGGGCGGAGGTCGGCACGCGCGGTGTACAGCGCCGCGGTGTAGCCCGCCGGTCCAGAGCCGATGATGATCACCTCGCGGTGCTTCGCGGCGTCAAGGCTGCGCGGATCAGTCACTGGTCCTCTTTCTTTGTCTGCGTACCTGTCAAACGATCCTAGAGAGCGCCAGATTCCCGCGCCGGGTGTGTCGCGCCGTCACCGGGTCGGCGGCCGTCAGTCTCGGACGAGCCTCTCCAACAGGGGCACCGTTGACTCCGGACCAGGTAGCCGGGCCACCTCGTCACGCACCCGTTCGGCGGCCAGGCGGTAGTTGGGCTCGGCCAGCACGACCGCCGCGGCCGCGAGCACATCGCCGGGCGCGCAGTGCACTGCGTCGAGCGCGATGCCGAGCCCGAGCTCGGTGCAACGCGCCGCATTCCCGGGCTGATCGGCGCCCATGGGGAGCAGCAGGGACGGCAGCCCAGCGGCCAGCGTCGCGGTCAGCGTGCCGGAGCCGCCGTGGCTGACCACGAGATCGCAGCGCGGCAGCACGTCGCCCTGCGGTAGGTAGGACGCGATGTGCACATTGGCCGGCTGCGGGCCGAACAGGCTCGGGTCGAGTTCGCGCCCGACCGTGACGATCAGGTTGACCGGCAGGTCGCGCAACCCGGTGAGCACTCGACCGAACAGGTCACCGGACTCCATGTTGAACACGGTGCCGAGGGTGAAGTAGATGGTGGGCACGTCGGGCAGGGTGGACAGCCAGTCCGGCCCGCCGCCGGAAGCTGTCGCAGGGCG
>JAOPWD010000013.1 GCA_025965875.1 Pseudonocardiales bacterium | reverse complement strand
GCGTTCGCGCCGGTGCGCCTGCGCGCGGCCGACAACCTGCGCGCCCAACTCGCCATTTGCGCCCTGCGCATCGTCGCGCCGTCGGCGGTCAGTACCCCGGCGGTCTGGTCGCGCTACCTCAGCCGCTCCGGACTGACCACAGCCCAGTCGCTGGCGGTCGTGGGCACCGCCCAGACGGCGCAGTTGGTGATGACGATTGCCGGCGTCGGCGTGCTGGCCCTGCTCGGGTCGAGTGGCATCGCGGCGCCGAGCCCGGTGCCGCTGGCGATCGGCGCGGCCGTGCTCGCTGTGCTCGTCATCGCCGGCAGTCGCCTGGACCCAGTCCGCCGCGCTCGCCGCGCCGCCGCCCATGCCATGACCGACGTGGCTCGCCATCTGCGCGAGAACCCGCTCGCCGTGCTGTCCGGGCTCGGTGCCTCGGCCGCGCTGACCGTCGCGCACATCACCGCCTTCACCGCCTGCGTCGCCGCCGTCGGCGGCCACGCGTCGATCCTGGCCCTGACCTGCATCTACCTGGGCGCGGCCAGCGCCGGCTCGTTGATCCCCACACCCGGCGGGGTGGGCGCGGTCGAGGCCGCGATGATCGCGGGCCTGGCGGCTACGGGCATGGCCCCGGCCACCGCGGCCGCGGCCGCTCTGCTGACCCGGCTGCTCACCGTTTGGCTGTTGGTGCCACCGGGGTGGCTGGCGGCACGTTCGATGCGGCGCCGCGGCCTGCTCTGACGTCGGCCCGCTCCGGGGCGGCCATGTGCAGATCCAGGTCGGCGTAGGCGTCCGCCAGCAAGGTCCAGTCCGGTGGGCCGGATAGGCGCGCCGCGGCAAGGCAGGCATTCGCCGCGGATGGCAAGACGGCCGGGGCGAGGGCGGTTTCGGAGTTTCCTCCGGTCCACGGCACTCGACGCGAAAGTGAACACCCGGCCGTGCCGTTTGGGCGAACTTTGCCGATGCCCGTGCCTGGAGTCGTCAATAGCGTCAGGCCGGTGCGGGTGCTGATCGCGTTGGGTGGCAATGCCATGACCGCTCCCGACGGCAGTGCCCGGCCCCAGGACCAACGGGCCGCGATCACCGCCGCCATGGAGTCAGTGGCCGACATCGTCGGGTCCGGGGCCGAGGTCGTGTTGACCCATGGCAACGGACCGCAGGTCGGCAACCTGCTGGTAAAGAACGAGATCGCGGCCTCCGTCGTGCCGCCGGTACCGCTCGACTGGTGCGGTGCCCAGACGCAGGGCACGCTCGGCCTGCTCATCCTGGACGCGCTCGAGGCGGCGCTAGCAGCGCGCGGGCACACGCCGCGCGTCGCCGCCCTCGTGTCGCGCACCCTCGTCGCCGCCGACGATCCGCACTTCGCCGAGCCGAGCAAGCCCATCGGCCGTTACCTGCCCGTTGACGAGGCCGCCGTGATGATCGAGCACGGCCAGACCTGGCAGGACCGGGGCGAGCAGGGCTGGCGCCGCGTGGTCGCCTCGCCTGAACCGATCGAGTGCCTCGAGGTCGACGCGGCCCAGGTGCTGCTCGGCGCCGGGTACGTCGTCGTCTGCGCGGGTGGCGGCGGGGTGCCCGTCGTGCGCGCGAGCACCGGCGACCTCGAGAGCGTCGAGGCGGTCATCGACAAGGACCTCACCGCTGCAGTCTTGGCCGGCCAGTTAGGCGTCGACGTCCTCGTCATCGCCACCGATGTCGACGCGGCCGTCGTCGGCTGGGGCACGCCCGAGGCGAAGGCGATCGGGGCTGTGTCCGCCCGCGAACTGCGAGCCCTCGCGGCCGAGGGTCACTTCGCCGGTGGGAGTATGGGGCCCAAGGTCGATGCCGCTTGTCGCTTCGCCGAGACCGGTGGCCGAGCCGTCATCACCTCGCTGAATCGCATCGCCGGGGCTCTCGCCGGAACCGCCGGAACCATCGTCACGTCCTGACCGACAACCTATGAGGAGCGCCCCGTGCCCGAACCGATCGAGGTCCGCAAGGTCCCGTTGCACAACGTCACCGATGCGAGCGAGCTCGCGAAGCTCATCGACGACGGGGTGCTCGAGGCGGACCGGGTGATCGCTGTCGTCGGCAAGACCGAGGGCAACGGCGGCGTGAACGACTACACCCGCATCCTCGCCGACCGCGCGTTCCGCGAGGTTCTCGTAGCGAAGGGCAGCCGTACGCCGGACGAGGTGAAGCAGGTCCCGATCGTGTGGTCCGGCGGCACCGACGGAGTGATCAGCCCGCACGCGACGATCTTCGCGACGCTGCCGCGCGAGAAGGCCGTGCAGACCGACGAGCCGCGGCTGAGCGTCGGCTTCGCGATGAGCGAGATCCTGCTGCCCGAGGACATCGGCCGCGTCGCCATGATCACCAAGGTTGCGGCCGCGGTCACCGAGGCGATGGCGAAAGCGGGTATCACCGACGTCGCTGACGTGCATTACGTCCAGACCAAGACGCCACTGCTGACGATCGACACCATCCGCGACGCGAAGAGCCGCGGTCACGACGTCTTCACCGAGGACACGCTGACCTCGATGGACGTGTCCAACGGCGGCACCGCGCTGGGTATCGCGGTGGCCCTCGGTGAGATCGAGATGCCGCGCGACGAGGACGTGCTGCGCGACCGCACGCTGTACTCGTCGGTGGCGTCGTGCTCGTCGGGCGTGGAGCTCGACCGGGCCCAGGTGGTCGTGGTGGGCAATGCACGCGGCGTTGGCGGCCGGTACCGCGTCGGACACAGCGTCATGACCGACGCGCTGGACCAGGACGGCATCTGGGCCGCGATCCGCGACGCCGGGCTCGAGCTGCCCGAGCGGCCCCACCACACCGATCTGAACGGCCGGTTGGTGAACGTGTTCCTCAAGTGCGAGACCAGCCAGGACGGCCAAGTTCGCGGCCGCCGCAACGCGATGCTCGACGACTCCGACGTGCACTGGCACCGCCAGATCAAGGCTGCAGTCGGCGGCGTCACCGCGGCCGTCACGGGCGATCCCGCCGTCTTCGTCTCGGTGTCGGCAGCACATCAGGGCCCCGATGGCGGTGGCCCCGTGGCGGCAATTGTCGACTTAGGAGACTAACCGGCCAGCTGGATAGAGCGTGACCCGAGCCGGCGTTTTACGTTGTTAGATCGGCGCTAAGGCAGTAGATTCGCGGGTGGTTGAGAGTCCAGCCGGAGTGCAGAGCCAGAACTCCCACTGTGGCGAGTCTGGAGAGCAGCGGCTCGAATCTGCGCAATGTTCGGGTGTCGTTCTCGGGGAAACACATGCACGCAGCTGCGCCGATCGCCGCGGGTTCGCGGGCCACCCCGGTGAGCCTGCGATGACGTCTGCGTCGTCGCTGGACGTGCTGTTCGCCGGGCCGAGCCCCGGCATCGTGGCCGCCATCTTCTTGGTCGCAGTCGGTGCGGCCGCCGCAGTCCTCTGGACGTTCGTGCGCCTCGTCGTCGATCCGCGGGCAGGCAATACCGACGACGGCGACGAGCGGAGTCTGCCGCGCTGGGACGAAAGCGGGGACCCCGCCTACGACGACGGTTACGCCATGACGCGGGGCGACGGAACGGGCTGAGTTCTGCCACCCTCTACGTTAGGTCGATCACTGGAGGAGTCGGCATGGGCGAGGACGTTGACAGAACCGAGTTCAGCCGCCAGGACCGCCAGCGGTATCGCGAGAAGGTCCGCCGCTGCCTGGATGTGTTCGCGCGCATGCTCGCGGAGTCCAAGTTCGACTTCGAACGACCGCAGACCGGCCTGGAGATCGAGTTCAATCTTGTCGACGAGGACCAGAACCCAGCGATGCTCAACGCGGACGTGCTCACCGCCATCGCCAACGACGACTTCCAGACCGAACTCGGCCAGTTCAACATCGAGATCAACGTCAAACCCCGGGGCCTCGGCGGCAGTTCCATCATCGAACTCGAACAAGAATTGCGAGCCAGCCTGAACGACGCCGACGAGCGCTCGCGTGCATTGGGCGCGCACATCGTCATGGTCGGCGTACTGCCGACGATCGATCAGGAACACCTCACCGGCGAGTCGATCAGCGCCAACCCGCGCTACGCGCTGCTCAACGAGCAGATCTTCGCCGCCCGCGGAGAGGACCTGCACATCTCGATCGACGGGCCGGAGCGGCTCTCCACCTATGCCGACACGATCGCCCCCGAAGCCGCGTGCACCAGCGTCCAGTTCCATCTGCAGGTGAGCCCGCAGACCTATGCCGATACGTGGAACGCGGCGCAGTGCATGGCCGGCTTGCAGCTGGCCCTCGGCGCCAACTCACCGTTCTTGTTCGGCAAGGAGCTGTGGCGCGAGACGCGCGTGGCGCTGTTCGAGCAGGCCACCGACACCCGCCCGGACGAGCTCAAGGCGCAAGGTGTCCGGCCGCGGGTCTGGTTCGGGGAGCGCTGGATCACGTCGATCTTCGATCAGTTCGAGGAGAATGTCACCTACTTCCCGGCGCTGCTGCCGATCTGCGAGGACGAGGATCCGGCCGAGGTATTGGACCGCGGCGACACCCCCCGGCTCGGCGAGCTGCGCATGCACAACGGCACGATCTATCGATGGAACCGGCCGATCTATGACGTCTACCGCGGCAAGCCGCATCTGCGCGTCGAGAACCGGGTGCTGCCTGCGGGTCCGACGGTCGTGGACATCCTGGCCAACGGCGCCTTCTACTACGGGCTGCTGCGGGTGCTCTCCGAACAGGATCGGCCGGTGTGGTCCCAGATGTCCTTCGCCGCGGCCGAAGACAACTTCTACGCCGGCGCGCGGTACGGGATCAACGCGAAGATCTTCTGGCCGGGGTTGGGCGAGGTGCCGGCCACCGAGCTGGTCCTGCGCCGGCTGCTGCCCATGGCGCACGAGGGGCTGGCCGCATGGGGCGTCGACTCGTCCGTCGCCGACCGGTTGCTGGGCATCATCGAGCAGCGCTGCATCACGCAGATCAACGGCGCCGAGTGGCAGGCACGGACGTTCCACCGCATCGACGACGAGAAGCAGCCACTGCGGCGCCGCGACTCACTGCGCGAGATGCTGCGCCGCTACGTAGAGCTCATGCACAGCAACGAGCCGGTGCACACCTGGGAGATCTAGGCCTGAGCCCGGGTCGCACCATCCAGCCGGGCGCGCTCGTCGCTCGCCCACGCACCCAGCAGCCCGCGGTAGTGCGCCACGAACTGGTCGTGCTCGTGGGCCGGGAAGGTGGCCTGCACCGTGTGTACGAGCAGCCGGTCGAAGTCCGGACCGGCCACCCACTCGAGCACGATCTCGTCGAGATGCGACAGCCTGCTGGCGCAGAAGTCGGCGTAGCGCTCGACCTCGAAGTAGTCGTCGGCCAGGCCGCGATAGGCGTCCAACTTCTCGGCGTAGGTCAGATCGGTGCGGTCGGCTATGTCGAAGTAGCGACGCGTGTCGAGGTCGAGGCGGGCCCGGCGCCCGGTGGCCGTGCAGAAGATCGACCACTTCACCAACGCCTTCATGGCCCACGGGAAGTAGTAGTGCAGGCTGGTGATCGCGACATCGGGGCACGCGTTGGCGTAGTCGATCGGGTACACCTCGCCGTCCTTGATCAACGTCTCGCAGGAGTTGAACTCCCAGCGGAAGAACGCATTGACCAGCCGGCCGATCGTGACGGTCTCCTCGCCGATCGCCGGCTCCAGGAAGTCGTGCGTCACCGAGTACCGGCCGTGCATCGGCTGGTCGGCGTCGAACTTCATCACCATCGTCTCGGCCCCGATGGACAGGCTGCGGGCGAAGACGTCGTAGCCCGCGACCGCCTTCTGCAGGTGCATGAGCCGCTGGCCGGATTCGTCGTAGGCCCGGTGCAGTTCGTCTCGGTTGCGGATGTGGCTCACGCCTACCCAGGCGCCGCCATCGTAGGGCTTCATGAAGATCGGATAGCCGATCTGTTCGGCGATCTCGTCGAGGTCGAAGGACCGGTTGTAGCGGGCCGCCGTGGGCGCGTACTTCGGATGCTCGGGCGGGTTCTTGTACGGCACCAGGACGGTCTGCGGGACCTTCAGGCCGAGCCGCATCATCGCGCAGTAGGCGGCGTGTTTCTCCATACTCTGAAAGGTGAACGGGCTGTTGAGCAGGTAGACGTCGTCCATCAGGGCGACCTTCTTCAGCCATTCCCGCGGGTGGTAGTACCAGTACGCCAGGCGGTCGATGACGAGGTCGTAGCGCGGCTTGGCGCGCAGGTCGAAGGGTTCGATCTCGATCCGCTCGACGTCATAGCGATGCTCGGTGCCAGCTGCGTCCGTCACCGGCCCGACCCGCCGCACGATCGACTCGAAGGCGCTCGGCCAATCCTGCTCGGTACCGAGCAGCAAGCCGAGCAGGTGGTTGGTCTCAGTCATGGTGACCCTTCAGCAGAAACGCGGCAGGTGGTGGGCGAGTTGGGAGCGCCAGGACGACCAGTCGTGCGGGATGTCGTAGCCCCACACGTCGAGTTCATTCCGGATGCCCTTGTCGGACAGCAGTTGTGCGAACGCGAGTGTGCCGGGCAGTGACTTCGTCGGGTGTACCTCCCACTCGCCCTGGCCGACGACGAGCAGCAGGCTCACCTGGCCTCGCAGCCAGTCGAGGTGGTCCCCGTCCAGGTTGGCTACGTAGTCCATCGGGTTGCTGAAGTAGGTTGCCTCACCGCGCTCCCCCCACGCGTTCCACGCGCTCGGGTCGTAGTTGCCCGAGAAGCACATCGCGAGCGGGAAAAGGTCGGCGCGCTTGAGGGCGAAGTTGGCCGCGTGAAAGGCACCGAGACTGCAGCCGAGCGTCACGATCTCGGTCGGGCCACCGCAGTCGGCGGCGATCCAAGGCACGGCCTGGTCGACGATCCACGCCTCGTACTCGGTGTGCCGGCGGGCACGCTCCTCGATCGACACCGAGTTGTCCGACCATGTGTAGGCGTCGGCGCTGTCGACGCAGTACAACTTGACCCGCCCGGCGTCGACGAGGTCCGCAACGACGTCGACCATGCCGTTGTTCTCGAAGTCCCAGGCGCGGCCCTGCTCGGACGGAAACACCAGTACCGGACGGCCGTAGTGGCCGTGGGCGATGAGTGTCAGCGATCCGAGTTCGACCTGTTCACGCCGCACGGGCACCCACCACGGAGGTGAACAGGTCGGTGCCGGCCGGGTGCAGGGCGTCGCGCCACGCCGTGTAGTTGTGCATGTCGCGAAGCCGGTGGAAGTCGACCGGATAGCCGAGCCGGGTGAGGGCCGCGGCCATCTGCTTGTTGTTCGCGAGGTTCTCCTCCAGTACGCCGCAGGTGATCACCGTCGGCACGGGGTGGCTGTCGCTGGTGGCCTGCTCGACCTCAGCCACGAACTTGGTGACCGGCGTGAAGCCGGAGAAGCCGCTCTCCTGTGGGTCGAGTTCCGGCGTGAAGAAGCTGCCCGACTGCAGCAGCAACCCGCTGAACGTTTCCGGGAAGGAGCGGTGCGCGTGCAGCATGGCCAACGCGCCCAGGCTGGCTCCGACACCGATGCGCAGCGTGGTGGGAGCCAACTCGTCCAGCACCGGGACGACCTCCTTGCACAAGGCCTTCGCGTAGCCGCGGTTGGCGGAGTAGAAGGAATTCCGGTCGCCGGGCGCGAGCAGTGCGGCGCGCAGGGCCGGCAGCGTGCCCGCGGCGATCAGCGCGCCGAGGTAGTGCGTCAACCCCGCGAGGGTCGCGTACTCGGGTCCGTCGTGCACGACGAGCATCGGAGCCGGCTCGTCCGCGGCGAGGTCCTCGGGCGACCACAGGATGCCGGTCATGGTGGTACGGCGGGCCCGGGTCCTGATATTCAGCGGCTGGGTGGTGTCGGGCACACCCGGCATCGTCAGCCAGTCGGGCTCGAGGTAGCCCGGGAACTGCACCACCGACTTGTCACCGAACGCGCCGCCGGCCCAGAGCGGATTGCCGGGATCGGTGATCGTCGCGCGCTTGCCTCTGTGGTCGGCGATCTCGAACAGGTACTCCATCCGGTCGACGGCCGGTCGCGGCAGCCGCAGCGTCCAGACGCCGGCCCGGCGGGTGAAGTCCAGGCCGGTGCGCAGCCCCAGCTCCTGCTCGAGCCGCACGCCACCGAACCGGCCGGTCGGGTCGCGCAGCGAGAACGTCACCCCGGCGGCGTCGACAGCTGGGCCGTCGGCGGCTTGGGTTGCTGGCACACAGGAAACCCTAACCAGGTGGGCGCACCGATGACACAGCGCGGTGTTCGCTGCGGTAGACACATGACCATGACGCAACGGGTTCCGTTCACGGGCGGCGAGAAGGAGAGCCTGCACGCCAGCCTCAACCGGCACCGCGATGCAGTGGTGTGGAAACTCGATGGGCTCGACGACGAGGCCTTGCGGCGGGACATGACCCCGTCGGGCACCAACCTGCTGGGTCTGGTGAAACATCTCGCCGCAGTGGAGTACGGCTGGTTCTGCGAGACGTTCGGACGCCCGACCGAGCCGCTGCCGTTCGACGAGGACGACGAGAACGCTGATCTGCGGGTCGAGCAGGATGAGTCGACGGCCGACATCCTGGCGTTCTACGAACGTGCCCGGGCCGCGGCGGATCAGGTCATCGACGAGCTCGACGTCGACGACGAGGGCACCGCCTGGTTCGGCGACGCCGTGTCACTGCGGTGGGTACTGATCCACATGATCGAGGAGACAGCGCGCCATGCCGGTCACGTCGACATCGTGCGCGAGCTCATCGACGGCACAACAGGTGACCACCGGCCGGCTTGAGCGCTGCCCGACTCAGGACCGCGTCCGTTTCGGGTGATCGGCCAGAGTCTGGTGCAGCAGCGCCTGCGCCGACCACTGCATGAGCTCGATAACCTCGTCGCGAGACAGGCCGGCGACATCGGTGAGCCAGACGAGCGCTTCGATCCCGATCGCACTTCGGATTGCGATGGCCAGCCTGCGCAGCTGCGCTTGGGGCACTCGCGAGTGAAGCGGAGCGAGGGCGTCTTCGAACCAGGTAATGGCGCGGCCCTGACGCAACGGGAGTTCTTTCGACTCTGTGGTCGGCTCCAGTGACAGCCGCAGCATGGTCCGCTGCTGAGGTTCGGTGTCCATGACCACGCGGATGAACTCGCCGACCGCGGCGCGCAGCCGGACCTCGGGATCGTCACCGATGTCGGGCGGCAGCAGCGTGGTGGCCGCCGTCTCAGGATGCGCCGCGATCAGCAACGCCGTCTGGTTTGGGAAGTAACGGTAGGCCGTCGTCCGCGAGATCGATGCCGCCGTGGCCACGTCCTCGACTGTCGGGGGCATCCCGCCGCTGGCCACGAGGGCTCGAGCGGCCGCGATCAGATCGCTGCGCGTGCGGCCCTTCTGGCCAGTGCGGCCGAACCGTTCGTACGGCGTTGACATGCTCATCACGGTACCTTAATCTCTTTATGGGATTCAAGTCCCACGAAGCCTTGGGAGTGAGTTGTGACGATGAAGCAGGCAACGGTGCGCGAGCACGACGAGGGTGAACGACGCTGGTTCTTCGGGGGTGGTCTGCAAACGTGGCTGGCCACCGAGGACGAGACCGACGGCCAGTTCCTGATCTTCGAGGACTACCTCGAGGGCGGGAAGACGACGCCCCTGCACCACCATCCCGACACGGACGAGACATTCATCATGCTCGACGGCGACATCCGGCTGCACATCGACGGCGAGGACCGCACGCTGGGCGCCGGTGGCATCGCGGTGATCCCGCGCGGCGTCCCGCACGCCTTCCTCGTCACCACGCCAACTGCTCGGATGCTGTGCCTGCACACGCCCGGAAACAGTGAGGCGTTCTTCCGCGGAGCCAGTGAACCCACCACTCAGGACGGTCCGTCGGGGCCGGTCGATTTCGAACGGGTGCGGCAGTCGGCTGAGCGGACACATGCCATCGAGATCCTGGGCCCGCCACCGTTCTGAGCCGACACTGGGCTGCTCACGCGGCTGGCTGGTGACAACATCAAAGCCGTGGCAGCCAAGCGAGGTCGCGAGAACGACAACACGCAGACGCCCGACGTGCCGGAGCCCGAGCTCGAAGAGGCGTTCGACCGGTTGGTCGAAGAGGGCGAGATCCGTCTCAAGCGCTCGACTCTCGCGCTGCTGACGACCGGCCTGATCGGCGGCCTCGACGTCGGCTTCGGCGTATTGGCCTACCTGGTCGTCGAACACGTCACGCACAACGTGGTGCTGGCCGGACTTGGGTTCTCGCTCGGTTTCGTGGCCCTGTTGCTCGGCCGAAGCGAGCTGTTCACCGAGAACTTCCTCGTCCCCGTCATGACCCTCGTGGCCGGCAAGAGCGGTCCGCTCGCGCTGGCCCGGCTGTGGGGCCTGACCTTGGTGACCAACCTCGCCGGCGGCTGGATCATCGGCTGGCTGATCATCACCGCCCGTCCGGACCTGAAGCCCACCGCGGTCGAGGTGGGCAGCCACTACGCCGACCTCGGCGTCTCGCTGCAGTCCTTCACACTCGCCGTCCTAGCCGGTGCGGTGATCACGTTGATGACCCGCATGCAGCACGCCACCGACAACCTCGGGGTGCAGCTCGTGCCCGGCATCCTGTTCAGCGCACTCCTGGCCGCCGGGCAGCTGTTCCACTGCGTGCTCGACTCGCTGTTCATGTTCGCGGCGCTGGTGTCCGGTGCCCCGTTCGGCTACCTCGACTGGCTCGGCGCCTTCGGCTGGGCGGCGCTGGGCAACCTGGTCGGGGGCATCGGCCTGGTCACCGCGATCCGGGTGCTGCAAGTGCCACACCGGGTCGCGGAGTCGCGCGACGAGGACAACTGACGCCGGTCAGGCCCAGCGGTTTGCCGTGAGTTTCCAGCTCGGGATGTCGTCGAGGGACTGCACTGCCTCGTACACCCGCTGGTAGCCGGTGCGGCTGATGCGCCACCTGCCGTCGCCGCAACGCCGGTAGGTGTCCTCGTAGAACGCGGCGCCGGTGAGCAGCATGCGGTTCTCGATGATGATCACCTTGTCGTCGAGGTACCAGGTGCCGGTGGCGTTGTCGCCCGCCACGGCCAGCTCAGGGTGGTGGCAGTGGTGCACCGTGATGATCGCAGGCCCGAGCGAGTCGCGCATGAACGTCACGACGGCGTCGCGGCCGTCGAAGGTGAGGTGCTCGCCGTAGTTCGCCGTGACGTCGGGGGTCATCGTGTCCGCGAATTCGTCCCACTCCTTGAGGTCGAGCGTGCGCAGGTAGCGGTACTTGAGCTGCCGCAACTCCTCCAGCACGACCAGATCCATGAACTCGCCCTCCCGTCGCCGGTGGGCGAAGACTACGGCGCCAACGAGTCGAGGTTGACGACGATGGCTTCCTGGGTGCTGCGCGCGATCACGACCACCGCCTCGTCGGACGAGGACGGGTTCTCTTCACGGTGCGGCACGAAGGGCGGGACGAAGACGTAGTCGCCAGGCTTGGTCTCCAGCCGCCGTTCGCCGCCGTCCTCGAGGAACACGAACACCGGGTTTCCGGAGACGACGTAGATCGCCGTCTCTGATTCGCCGTGGTGGTGGTTGGCCGAGCGCGTCGACGGGTTCACGTGCGTCCGACCCATCCAGAGGTGCTCCGCCCCGACCGTCCTGCCGCTGATTGCCTCGAGCCGCCGCATTCCAGGGGACTGCGCCGTGTCGCCGAGTAGGTCATCGCCGCCGATGTGGTGCAGGCGCTCGTGGAATCCGTCCATCCGCCGATCCCACCACATCGCTGCACGTGATGATGGTCGGCATGCGGGTACGAGTCATCGGTGCGGGGATCGTCGGACTTGCCACTGCGCTGCGGCTGCGCGAGGCGGGGCACGCAGTGGACGTCGTGGCGGCCGAGGTCGGCGAGCAGACGACGTCGGCGGCCGCGGCCGCGATCTGGTATCCCTACCGGGCGCTGCCGGAGGATGCCGTCACCCGCTGGGCTGCGCTCGGCTACCACGCGCTCGAGGCGCTGAGCGCGGATCCGGGCGCCGGTGTCGACCTGCGCGCCGGGCGGCAACTGTGCCGCGCCGAGACGCCGGATCCGTGGTGGGTCGACGCCGTGCCCAGGTTCGGCCGGGTGCGGCCGGCCGATCTGGCGCCCGGTTACGTGGACGGCTTCGAGCTGACAGTGCCGGTCGTGGACATGCCTGTGCATCTGCGTTGGCTGGTCGACCAGCTCGCGACGATGGGGGTGAGCATCCGACAGGACCGCGTCGACGACCTGGCCGCCACCCAGGACGGCGTGGATGCGCTCGTGAACTGCACCGGCCTCGGGGCGCGAGAGCTGGTCGGTGACACCGAGCTGCTGGCGGTCCGCGGCCAGGTCGTGCTGGTCGAGCAGTTCGGGCTGCAGCGATGGACGCTCGACGAGACCGATCCGCTCGACCCCACGTACGTCGTGCCGCGCAGGGACACGGTCGTCGTGGGCGGCACGGCCGTCGACGGCGACGAGGATCGCGCCGTTCGCCCCGACGTCGCCGACGCGATCCTGCGCCGGGCGAGCGAACTCGTACCCGAGCTGGCCCGAGCACGGGTGCTGGCGCACCGCGTCGGGCTGCGGCCGGGCCGCTCGACGGTGCGGCTCGAGGTCGACGCGAATGACGCGCGCATCGTGCACTGCTACGGGCATGGGGGCGCCGGCGTGACTCTGGCCTATGGCTGCGCGGAGGACGTCGTGCGGCTCGTCGGGCGAAGGCCGTTGGTCGGTAATGGTGAAGCCGGCTAGGCGCTAGCCGAGCCAGTCGCGCAGGTGCCGGTAGATGACCGGATCGCCGAGCAGGTGGAAGTGGTGCTTGCCGCCGAGATGAAGTGAGCGCTGCACCTCGAAGGCGAGCCGGCGCCGCGGTCCGTTGCCCGTCGCGCTGGCGTGGTCGACCAGCAGATCGCCCAGGAAGGGCAGGCGGCTCGCCGGCTCGCGGCTGAGCGTCGCGGACACTGCGTAGTACGCGACGTCGGGCAGGAAAGCGACGTCGGTGCAGTTGTCCTGGTGATCCTCTGGATCGAACCCGGACCAGTCCGCCTCGACCAGCGCGCCGTGCCGCAGGTCCTTGATGCCGACGCTGCGGCGGTTCAGCCAGGTGGCCAACGGCCGGGTCTCGGGCAGCTTCGCCATCGCGTGCGTTCCCTTGTTGACGGCCCGCTCGAGCGGCGCGCCGAGGTGGGGTGCCCCGAGTCCGACCAGGTGGCGCAGCGACGTGACCCAGGGCAGACCCAGTTCAGCCGCCTGATGGGCCGCGCTGCGAGCGATCAGGCCGCCCATCGAGTGACCGACCAGCGTCACATCAGTGACCGGCACCGGCCAGTCGGCCACGATCGCGTCGAGTTGCTGAGCCAGGTCGAGTCCGTTCGCGGAGATGTGCAATCCGGAGTTGAACGCGGCATATAGCGGTGTCCAGCCGCGCTCGTCGCGCAGCAGCGACCCGTACGTCACCGTGCGCTCGCCCCAGGTCTTGACCGCCCGGAAGCTCCACGACACGTCGCTCTCGCACAGGCCGTGCAGGAAGACGATGATGCGGCCGGTGGCCGTGTCGGCCACGTCGTGCACGACGTTGGCCGGATCCTTTCGTAGCTGACCGGCGTGCGCCCGGATCCGCATCGGCGGGGCGAGTGCGGGGCGCTGCTCTGCCAGTCGATCACCCCAGAACCCGTTGAGCGCGCCGAGGGCGAACCGGCCACGCGGACTCTCGTGGACCGAGAGCGCCGCGGGATCGATCTTGGCCATCGCGGCGAGCCCGATGGCCGCCGGGATCACCCGTACCCCGACCCGCGTGGACGTGTAGGCGATCGCAGAGATGCCGTCGTGCACCAACCGCGCCGGCCGGGCAGCGCCACCGATGCGGGTGAAGAGCCGATGGGCCAGCGCCTTGTGCACGTCGCGCACCACCTCGGCGACCTCACCGAGCGCCGTGCCCACGAGGGCTCCGGTGTCTCGCGCTTCGTCGCCGCGCATCGCCTCGCCCTTCGCCGGATCGGCCGCTGCGAACGACCTTAACCCGCCGCGCCGCCGCAGGACGGGACCCCACGCATGCGCGGTCAGCCCCGATGTCGCGGACGTTTGCCGACAGGTTGGGCGCTGTTCACCTGCGCTGGATACGTTGCGAACACCCGAGCGATCGTCCCGGCTCGGCGCAGCCCAAGAGAGGTCGTTTTCCTCCATGTCGAGACTGTCCAAGGCCGCTGGCGCCGTAGCGCTGGGTTCGGCTGTCCTCCTGGCCGCGACCGCCGCCACAGGCGCTCCCGCAGGCAAGCAATCCGGGAGCAGTTCAACTGCCACACCGATCAAGCACCTGGTCGTGATCTATCAGGAGAATGTCTCCTTCGACCACTACTTCGGCACCTACCCGACGGCGACGAACACGTCCGGGCAACCGTTCCAGCAGGCGAAGCACACCCCAACCGTCAACAGCCTCGTCGCCACCAAGGGGGTCGGCGGCAAGGGCAACCTACTGACCAACAACCCGAACCAGGACGCTGCCGGCAACCAGGTCAACCCGCGCCGCCTTGACCCAGCCAACATCAACGACGTCCTCACCTGCGACGAGGGACACAACTACAACGCCGAACAGAAGGCCTTCGACGGCGGCAAGATGGACAAGTTCATCACCACCGTCGGCAACGGCTCCGGCACCAACGGTGTTGGTCAGCCGTGCCAGGCCAGCGACGTGATGAACTACTACGACGGCAACACCGTCACTGGCATGTGGAACTACGCGCAGCAGTTTGCGATGAGCGACAACTCGTTCGGCACGACCTTCGGCCCGTCCTCACCGGGTGCGATCAACCTCGTGGCCGGCGACACCGGCGGCGTGGACAAGATGATCAACGGCGCCGCCACGAACGGTGACACCGTGGCTGACGGCAAGGGTGGCACGTCGCTGATCGAGGATGCCCAGCCGTACTTCGACGACTGCTCGACCCGTGACGCAGCGTCGCTGACCGGCCAGAACGTCGGCGACAACCTCAACGCGGCCGGTTTGAGCTGGGGCTGGTTCCAGGGTGGATTCAGGCCCACCACCACCTTCGCCAGCGCCACCGGCGGCACGCAGCCGACCAGCACGTTCACCCCAGACCAGTTCAAGGGCAAATTCGCCGTCGCTCCGGCCGCGGACCAAGGCCTGTGCAATGCCGTGCACCCGGTCGGCCCAGCAATCGGCGGCACCGGTGGCACCGCGCCCGGCGGCACGAACTACGGCAACAAGGACGATTACATCGCCCACCACGAGCCGTTCCAGTACTACGCGTCCACGGCAAACCCGCATCACCTGCCACCGGCATCGCTGTCGGCGATCGGCACCGACACGCAGACCACCACCGGTGGCGTGCCGCAGTTCAACACCGCCAACCACCAGTACGACATGAGCGACTTCGATGCCCTGGTCGCGGGCATCAATCACGGCTACGTGTCACCGGACCGGCTGCCGGCGGTGAGCTTCCTCAAGGCGCCTGGCTACCAGGACGGCCACCCCGGCTACTCCGACCCGATCGACGAGCAGCAGTTCGTCACGACCGAGATCAACGCGCTGCAGCACACCCCGGACTGGTCCAGCACCGCTGTCGTCATCGCCTACGACGACTCGGACGGCTGGTATGACCACGTCTACAGCGGCATCCACAACACGTCGAACACCGCCGCCGTCGCGTCCCCGCCCGGCCCGCAGGACTTCCTGACCGGCACCGGCCTGTGCGGCGACACCGCCAAGCAGGCGCCGTTGGCCGGGCAGAACGGACGCTGCGGTTACGGACCTCGTATGCCGTTGATCGTGATCTCACCATGGGCGAAGCAGAACTACGTCGACCACACCCTCACCGATCAGTCCTCGATCCTGAAGTTCGTCGAGGACAACTGGCGGGTGCCCAAGATCGCCGGCTCCGCCGACGCCGTCGCCGGCACGATCAATCACCTGTTCGACTTCAACGGCAGGCAAGGCGACAACCGCAAGCTCTATCTCGACCCGGTCACCGGGCAGTCACTGCAGGGCTGACCCCAGGCCCGCATCCGCCAGAATGCGGGGCCGGAGCGGTCACGCTCCGGCCCCGCGCCAGGCTTGGGCTCGTGGCGCGTGCTCCGCGGGTGGCAAGCTGGACAGCGGCGGCCAGACGGCCGCGGTCCGCCTGGACAATCGGAGAAGGGCACTGACGTCATGACGCTCCCTGCAGGCACCCCGACCGGGCTGTTCATCGACGGCAAGTGGGGCGAGGGATCTGGCGGCAGCTTCGCGGTGCTCAATCCGTCCACCGGGGACGAGATCGCGACTGTCCCGATCGCCGGGCTCGACGACCTGGATCGCGCGTTGGCCGCGGCGGCGGCAGCGCAACCGGAGTGGGCCGCCGCGCCGCCGCGTGAGCGCAGCGAGGTGCTGCACAAGACGTTCGAGTTGATGATCGCCCGGCGCGAGGAGCTCGCGTACCTGATGTCACTCGAGATGGGCAAGTCGCTCACCGACGCCCGCGGCGAGGTGACCTACGCTGCCGAGTTCTTCCGCTGGTTCGGGGAGGAAGCCGTGCGCATCGACGGCGCCCTGCGGACGGCGCCATCCGGCGCGAATCGGATCCTGACCTTCCGCAAGGCGGTAGGCGTCGCCCTGCTGGTGACGCCGTGGAACTTTCCGGCCGCCATGGCCACTCGCAAGATCGGGCCGGCGCTCGCGGCCGGTTGCAGCGTGGTACTCAAACCGGCCGGCGAGACCCCGCTGACGTCATTGCTGCTGGCCCAACTGCTCGACGAGGCGGGCGCACCCGCCGGGACCGTCAACGTGCTGACGACCGACAACTCCGGTGAGCTGGTCGGGGCGGCGCTGGCTGATTCCAGGGTGCGCAAGTTGTCGTTCACCGGGTCCACCGGCGTCGGGCGCACGCTACTGAAGCAGGCGGCCGACCGGATCGTGAACACCACGATGGAGTTGGGCGGCAACGACCCGTTCATCGTGCTCGACGACGCTGATCTCGACGCTGCCGTCGAGGGCGCGATGCTGGCCAAGATGCGCAACGGTGGGCAGGCGTGTACGGCGGCCAACCGGTTCCTGGTGCAGGAAGGCGTGGCTGCGGCATTCGGTGCCAAGCTCGCCGAGAAGATGGCGGCGTTGCGGGTCGGCGCCGGCACCGACGAGCAGACCCAGTTGGGGCCGATGGTCAGCGAGCGGGCCGTCGACGGGATCGCCGACAAGGTCGACCGTTCGGTGGCGGCCGGCGCCCGCGCGGTGGTCGGTGGCGAACGTCTCGACGGCAAGGGGTTCTTCTATCCGGCGACGGTTCTGACCGATGTGCCCCGCGATTCGGCCGTGGCCGTCGAGGAGGTATTCGGGCCGGTTGCGCCGATCATCACCGTCCGCGACGAGGACGACGCGCTCGCCATCGCCAACGCCTCGGAGATGGGGCTGACCGGGTACATCTACACGGGCTCACTCGCCCGTGGGCTGCGCGTCAGCGAACGGCTCGAGGTCGGCATGATCGGACTGAACCGCGGCCTGGTCTCCGATCCCGCGGCGCCGTTCGGCGGAGTGAAGCAGTCCGGCATCGGTCGCGAGGGCGGCTACGAAGGCATCGAGGCCTACCTGGAAACGACGTACGTAGCGACCAACTGGTAACCCGGGGCTGGGTCCGTGGCGGGGCTAGCCCAGGGCGGTGGTGATGCGGCGGGCGCCGGCGACGAGCACCGGCGCGAATCGTTGGCCTGGGGTGCGGCCGAAGCGCTCGATCGGTCCGGAGATGGAGATGGCGGCGAGCAGCGTGCCGTCGGGGGAGCGCACCGGCGCGGATACCGAGGCGACGCCGGCCTCCCGCTGGGCCACCGAATGCGCCCAGCCCCGCCGGCGCACCTCGGCGAGTGAGCGCGGGGTGAACTCCGAGGCGGCGAACACGTCCTGCAGCGACGCGGGATCAGACCACGCACACAGCACCTGGGCGCCGGAGCCCGCGGTGAGCGGCAGCCGGGAGCCGACCGGCACCGTGGTGCGCAGACCGCTGGCCCGCTCCGCCGCAGCGATACACACCCGGTCGTTGCCGTCGCGCCGGTACAACTGGGCGCTCTCGCCGCACTCGTCGCGCACCCAGGCCAGCACCGCCTGCCCCACTGTGATCAACGGATCGGGCAGCGCGGCGGCGAATTCACCCACCCGGGCGCCCAGCACGAAACGCCCCTCGGCGTCGCGGGCCAGGAGCCGGTGCACCTCCAAGGCGACTGCCAGCCGGTGCGCCGTCGCGCGGGGCAGCCCGGTCGCCTCGACCAGCTCGGCCAGCGTCCGGGGCGTGGCAGCGGACGCGGCCAGGATCGCTACGGTCTTGTCCACGACACCGATACCGCTCTGCTGCCGACCGCTGATACTCTGTCCCATTCAGCGATACTATTGTCTCAAATAATGAGATGGCAAGTGAAGGAAGGCGTCATGGGGAAGACACTCGCCGAGAAGCTCTGGGAGAGCCACGTCGTCCACAGCGCAGCCGGGGAGCCGGACCTGCTGTTCATCGACATGCACCTCGTCCACGAGGTGACCAGCCCACAGGCGTTCGACGGACTGCGGGTCGCGGGCCGGCCCGTACACCGCCCCGACCTGACCCTGGCCACCGAGGACCACAACGTCCCCACCCAGGACATCTTCAAGCCGATCGCCGACCCGGTGAGCCGCATCCAGGTCGAAACGCTGCGCAAGAACTGCGCCGACTTCGGCGTGCGGCTCTACCCGATGGGCGATGCCGAGCAGGGCATCGTGCACGTGATCGGTCCGCAGCTCGGGATCACCCAGCCCGGCATGACCATCGTCTGCGGCGACTCGCACACCTCCACCCACGGCGCGTTCGGCGCACTGGCGTTCGGGATCGGCACCTCCCAGGTCGAGCATGTGCTGGCGACACAGACACTGCCGATGGATCGCCCCAAGACCATGGCCGTCACCGTCTCCGGCGAGCCACCCGCGGGCGTCACGCCCAAGGACGTGATCCTCGCGGTGATCGCCCAGACCGGCACCGGGGGCGGCCAGGGCTTCATGGTCGAGTACCGCGGCGAGGTCTTCGAGCGGATGTCGATGGAGGGCCGGATGACGGTCTGCAACATGAGCATCGAGTGGGGCGCCCGGGCCGGCATGATCGCGCCCGACGAGACGACCTTCGCCTATCTGAAGGGCCGCGACCACTCGCCGCAAGGCAAGCTATGGGACGCCGCGGTCGAGTACTGGACAAGCCTGCGCACGGACGACGACGCCGAGTTCGACGCCGAGGTCACGCTCGACGCGTCGACGCTCACCCCGTTCGTCACGTGGGGCACGAACCCCGGCCAGGGCGCGCCACTGAACTCCAGCGTCCCGGACCCCGCTAGTTACGAGGACGATTCCGAACGGGTGGCGGCCGAGAAGGCCCTGCAGTACATGGGGTTGACGGCAGGCACGCCACTACGCGACGTCAAAGTCGACACGGTGTTCGTCGGCTCGTGCACGAACGGACGCATCGAAGACCTACGTGCCGCCGCGCAGGTCATCGAAGGTCGCTCAGTCGCCGACGGTGTGCGCATGCTCGTCGTTCCGGGCTCCATGCGGGTACGGGCACAGGCCGAGGCCGAAGGCCTCGATGCGATCTTCACCGCCGCCGGTGCCGAGTGGCGCCAGGCGGGCTGCTCGATGTGCCTGGGGATGAACCCGGACCAGCTGGCGCCGGGGGAGCGCAGCGCCTCGACGTCCAACCGCAACTTCGAAGGGCGCCAGGGCAAAGGCGGCCGGACGCATCTCGTGTCGCCGCTGGTAGCGGCCGCCACCGCCGTCACCGGCCACCTCGCCAGCCCGGCAGATCTGTAGGAGGCCCAGCCATGGACAAGTTCACCGTGCACACCGGGACAGCCGTGCCGCTGCGCCGAGGCAACGTCGACACCGACCAGATCATCCCCGCCGTCTACCTCAAGCGGGTGACCCGCACCGGGTTCGAGGACGGCCTGTTCCACGCCTGGCGCATCAACGAGCCGGGCTTCGTGCTCAACCAGCCGCAGTACGACGGTGCCTCGATCCTGGTCGCCGGCCCTGACTTCGGAACCGGATCCTCGCGTGAGCATGCTGTGTGGGCGCTGGTCGACTACGGCTTCCGCGCGGTCGTTTCCCCGCGCTTCGCCGACATCTTCCGCGGCAACTCGCTCAAGGCCGGCCTGCTCACCGTTGAACTAGCCGAGAAGATCGTGCAGCGGTTGTGGGACGACATCGAGACCGATCCCACGACGCAGGTCACCGTCGATCTCGTCGAGCGTCAGGTGCGGTGGAGTGGCGAAGTCCACGACTTCGAGTTGGACGACTACACGCGGTGGCGTCTGCTCGAAGGATTCGACGACATCGGGCTGACCCTGCGACACACCGATGCGGTCACCGAGTACGAATCGACCCGCAATCCCTGGCTGCCCTCAGTTCCGGCGTAAATTCGCTGAAATCCCTTACCAAATAAGGGGATTCATGACCGCAAGGCGCGATCGACGGGTTGCGGCAGTCGCCGCCCAGTCGAGAAAACCCTGCGACACAAGGCGGATTGCGTTGTCGTCGGCTGAATAACGTCCTACCGTGTCGAACGAAGCGACCATCGTGGTCGACCTCTAGCAGACCCGTCCGGGAGGACCCCGTGCCAAACAAGGCTCAGTTCATCGACTTGCTCGCTGAGCGGATGGATGGAGATAGGAAACGTGCCGCCGCAGCACTCGACGCAGTCATCGACACCGTGTACGCGTCGGTGGCCAAGGGTGAGCGAGTTGTGCTCACCGGCTTCGGCATCTTCGAGAAGCGTCACCGCGCGGCCCGCAAGGCTCGCAACCCCGCCACCGGGGCCTCGGTGAACGTGAAGAAGACCGCCGTTCCTGCTTTCAAGGCAGGCACCCAGTTCAAGGAGATCACCAGCGGCGCCCGCAAGTTGGCCAAGGCACCGGCCAAGAAGGCAGCGGCCAAGGCACCGGCCAAGAAGGCGGCGGCCAAGGCTCCGGCCAAGAAGGCCGTTCCGGCCAAGAAGGCAGCGGCCAAGGCTCCGGCTAAGAAGGCACCCGCCAAGCGGGCACCGGCCAAGAAGGCACCGGCCAAGAAGGCCGCGCGCTAGCTAGCAGCACCGACCGACGGGTGCCCGCGCGCTGCGCGGGCACCCGTCGTCGTCCCACCACTAGGCGTGCCTGCCGTGCGCGGCGCCGTAGTAGTCGACGGCGACGATGTCGCCGTCGACAAAGGACAGCACCCAGGTAGCGCCCTTGCGGGTGTCCGAGGAGTCGGACCCTGGGGCGAGCGTGTCGATCAGGCCCGGAATCGTGTTGCCCTGACTGCACACGACGGTCACCGAACCCGGCTTGGCCAGCGCGAGCAGCGCCGTCTCGGTCGCGGTCGGCGTCTCGAGATAGGAATCATCACCGAAGGCCGCCTCGAGGTGCACCTCGAGGCCGAGCGAGACGGCCAACGGTTCGACGGTCTGCAGGCACCGGGTGACATCTGGCGAGATCACTCGCTGCGGCGCGAAATGGCGCAGGAACTCGGCCAGTTGCCGCGCCTGCTCTGCCCCGACCGGGTCAAGCGGGCGCAGCCGGTCGGCGCGGTGCCACTCGCGGCGCTTGCCGGCCTTCGCGTGCCGAACGAGCAGGATCACCGAATCCGGCACCGGCACCGCGGCGAAGTCGGCGAGCACCGGGACGTCGACGGCGTAACTCAACCGTTTGATCGCGTGCGCGGGCGTGAGCCATTCGATCGCGTCGACCTCGTCGTTGGGCACGAAGTCGCCGGCCAGGTAGCGCATCGCCCAGTAGGCCACCGTCTTCATGGCGCCTTCGTCGCGGTACTGCACGCGCCCGACCCGGCGGGACACGGCGACGGCCGCTCCCATCTCCTCGCCGACCTCGCGAACTGCCGCGGCCAGCTCGGACTCGCCCGCCATGAGCTTGCCCTTGGGCAGTGTCCAGTCGTCATACTTCGGGCGGTGCACGAGAGCTACTTCGATGTCACGATGCCGTCCGCGCCAGACGACGCCGCCGGCAGCCGCGATGGTTGGTGAGATGGTCACGGCTGCCTACTCGCCGCGGGACGCAAGCCGCTTCATCAGCCACTCCTGCAGGTCGACCTGGTTTGGGCCGCCCGAGCGTATCCACTGGTCGTCGGGTTGGAGGTCCCAGCCGGCCGTATTCGGATCCAGTGCCTTCTCGAGACACTCGTGCAGGTGGGCGCGGGCCAGCGGGTCGGTCACCTCGCACAGGACCTCGACCCGGCGATCGAGGTTGCGGTGCATGAGGTCGGCCGAGCCGATCCAGTACTCGGGCTGGCCGCCGCCGCCGAAGTAGTACACCCGGGAGTGTTCGAGGAAACGGCCCAGGATCGAGCGGGTCATGATGTTTTCCGACAGCCCCGGAACCCCTGCCCGGATCGTGCAGAACGTGCGGACGAGCAACTGCACCCGCACGCCGGCCATCGACGCCCGGTAGAGGGCGTCGATGGTCTGCTCGTCGACGAGGTGGTTGGTCTTGAATTGGACGTGCCCGCCGCGGCCGGCGCGGGCGTGCTCGATCTCGCGCTCGATGCGTTCGATGAGTCCTGAGCGGATGCCCTGGGGCGCGACCAGCAGCGAGCGGTACTCGGTCTGGCGCGAGTAGCCCGTCAGCACGTTGAACAGGTCGGTGATGTCGGCACAGATCGACTCGTCGGCCGTGAACAGGCCGATGTCCTCGTACAGGCGCGCGGTCTTGGGGTTGTAGTTGCCGGTGCCGACGTGGGCGTAGCGCTTGATCTGGCCGCCCTCCTGCCGGACGACGAGCGCAGTCTTGCAGTGTGTCTTGAGCCCGACCACGCCGTAGACGACGTGGCACCCGGCGCGCTCAAGTGCTCGCGCCCACTTGATGTTGGCCTGCTCGTCGAAGCGCGCCTGGATCTCGACGAGAGCCACGACCTGCTTGCCGGCCTCGGCCGCATCGATCAGGGCGTCGACGATCGGCGAGTCACCCGACGTTCGGTACAGCGTCTGCTTGATGGCGAGCACGTGCGGGTCGGCGGCCGCCTGTTCGATGAAGCGCTGCACGCTGGTGGCGAACGACTCGTAGGGGTGGTGGACGAGGACGTCGCCGTCACGCATCGTGGCGAACACCGACTTCGGCGTCTCGCCTTCGGCGAAGCGCGGGTGCGTCGCGGGTACGAACGGGCGTTCCTTGAGGGCCGGCCGGTCGACTTCGTACACCTGCCACAGCGAGCTGAGGTCGATCAGGCCGGGCATGTGCTGTACGTCCTCGGGTTGCACGTCGATCTCGCTGACGAGCAGGTCCAGCACCCCGTCATCGATGTCGTCGGTGACCTCGAGCCGGACAGCAGGACCGAACCGGCGCCGGGCCAGTTCGCGTTCGAGGGCCTGCAGCAGATCTTCGTCGCGGTCCTCCTCGACCTCGAAGTCGGCGTTGCGGGTAACCCGGAACAGGTGGTGTTCAACGACCTCCATGCCGGGGAAGAGCATCGAAAGATGCGCGGCGATGAGGTCCTCCAGAGGCAGGAACTCGGACTCGATCGCGTTCTGGGAGACGACGACGAAGCGCGGCACGTTGTTCGGAACCTTCACGCGGGCGAAGTGATCCAGGCTGCCGTCGTGGTCACGGACGAGCACCGCCAGGTTCAGCGACAGCCCAGAGATATACGGGAACGGGTGACCCGGATCGACGGCCAGCGGCGTCAGTACCGGGAACACCTTGGCGCGGAAGTAATCGGCGAGGCGTGCCTTCTCCTCCTCGTCGAGCGCCTCCCAGCGCCTGATGTGGATGCCTTCGGCTTCGAGCAACGGGGTGACGTCGTCGCGGAAGACCCGGGCGTGTCGCTTGGCCAGTTCGCGGGTGCGTTCGGCCAGGGTCGCGAGCACCTCGCTCGGCGAGAGGCCGTCGGCGGACGTCACCTGCAGGCCCATGTCCGCCCGGCGCTTGAGGCCGGCGACGCGAACCATATAGAACTCATCCAGGTTGCTGGCAAAAATGGCGAGGAACTTCAACCGTTCGAGCAGCGGCTGGCTCGGGTCCTCCGCCTGCGCCAACACGCGGGCGTTGTAGGACAGCCAGGACAGTTCACGGTTGCTGAAGCGATTCGTCGGCAGGTCGGGTGCGAAATCGGCCAACTCGTCGAGGTCGCCGTCGGGAACCGAGTCAGCCGGATCGATCGGCGGCTCGGCCACGACACCCGGCTTGATGCTGATTGCCGTCGCCGGGGGCTCGTATGACCTGGCGGGGTCGACCGGTCCCGGGCGAGGGGTGCCGGAGCTCCGCTGAACAGTCATGGGGTGATTATGACCGGTCAAGGTGAACGTAAGGCCCCGTCGCGTTCGGTGAGGGCGGCCTGGGTCGCGGCGCCCACACCCGCAGCGACCGCGGCGGGTAGGTCAGCCGCAGTGTCGACGTCGCTGCGCAGGCCCGTCCCGGCCGCCAGTTCGGTCGCAGACCTGGCGTGCCGTGCCGCGGAACCGACGCCGAAGGCCGGCCGCAGGGACTGGCCGGCGAGGGCCGTCAGCATCGTCGTCCCGGTGCCCTGGGCGTCGGGCACGAACGCACGGGGGTGCTCGGCGGCCAGGGCGAGAGCAGCGGCGAGTTCCTCGGATCGAAGCGCGGGCAGGTCGGCGACGAGGGCAGCAATACCGTCGGTGGGCCAACGAGACGCGGCATGCGCGGCGCCCTCACGCAGTGCGGCGTTGAGCCCTGGCTCGGACTGGACGAATACCTGATCCCCATTGGCGACCACCGGCCTGTCGGAGACCATCAGCACGCGCGCGACGCCGGCGGCGGCACGTGCCGCGGCGATGGTATCCGCGCGAATCGCTAGCACCAGGCGGGCGTGCGCCTCGGGGTCGGCGCTGGCACCGAGCAGGCGTGATTTCGCCTCGGGCAGTGACTTGGTCGGAATCAGGACGGTCCATCGCACTGGGCCAAGTGTACGAAGGGCTGCACGGCGCGGGAGCGGGCATACGGCAGACTGCTCCCGGGATCGATGTAGCCGAACGCGAGGGGACCGTCAGTGCCGAGGCTCGAGAAACTGCGCAGCCCTGGTCACGGGGAGAAACTGGGCGCTGCCTGGCGCACCGTGTGGCTGGTCTTGTACGGGCCGTTCTCGCTGATGTTCAGGTGCACGTACCGCAACCTCGAGCGGATGCCCGCCACCGGTCCGGTGATCATCGTGGTCAACCACGTGTCACACATCGACCCTTTCCTGGTCGCGAAGATGATCATCGATTCGGCCCGGACACCTCGGTTCTTCGCGAAGGAGTCGATATTCGACGTGCCCGTCGTCGGCGCGGCGATGCGCGGCATGGGGCACATCCCGGTCAAGCGGGGCTCGGTCGAGGCGATCCAGTCGCTGCGGGCAGCCGTCGACGCGCTCGAGGCCGGCCGATTGATCGTGCTGCACCCCGAGGGCACCGTCACGCGCGACCCGGAAGGCTGGCCCATGGCGGGCAAGACCGGCGCCGCACGGCTCGCGCTGCTGGCGACGGACGTGCCGGTGATCCCCGTCGCCCAATGGGGAGTTCAGGACTCGTTCGACTTGTACCGCAAGCGGATCCGGCTGATCCCGCGACCGCGACACACGCTGTCGATCGGTAAGCCCATCGACCTGTCGGCCTATCGCGACAAGAAGCTGACCGGGGTCGTGCTGCGTGAGGTCACCGAGCTCATGATGCGCCAGCTGCGCGACGACGTCGCCGAGCTGCGCGAGCTCCCCGCCCCGTCCGGCGAGCTGTACCGCTGGACCCGTACTCAGCGTCCGTCAAAGGGTGCCGCGTGACGGTCAAGGCGGCCGTTCTCGGCGCGGGCACCTGGGGCACGGCGTTCGCGAAGGTCCTCAGTGACGCCGGCACCGACGTGACGCTGTGGGCGCGCCGTCCGGAGCTGGCGCAGCAGATCAACCTGGCGCATCAGAACGGGGCCTACCTGCCGGGCATCGACCTGCCGGAATCGCTGTACGCGACCCACGACGCCGCGGCGGCGCTGGCTGACGCTGAACTGGTCGCGTTCGCGATCCCGTCCCAGACGCTGCGCGCCAACCTCGCCGAATGGGCGCCGGCGCTGCCGCCCGCGGCGACGCTGGTGAGCCTGATGAAGGGCGTCGAGCTCGGTACCACCAAGCGGATGAGCGAAGTGATCGCCGAGGTCGCCCACGCGGGTTTCGAGCGGATCGCGGTTGTCTCCGGCCCGAACCTGGCGCGCGAGATCGCGCAGGAGCAACCCACCGCGACCGTCGTCGCCTGCGTCGACGAGGCGTGCGCGGTCGAGGTGCAGAAGGCCTGCACAGCACCGTACTTCCGGCCGTACACGAACACCGACGTCATCGGCTGCGAACTCGGCGGCGCGGTCAAGAACGTCATCGCGCTGGCGGCCGGTATCGCGCAAGGCATGGGCTTCGGGGACAACACGCTGGCCTCGCTGATCACGCGCGGGCTGGCCGAGACGGCGCGGCTCGGCCTGCAACTCGGGGCTGATCCGATGACGTTCGCCGGCCTGGCCGGCCTGGGCGACCTGGTGGCCACCTGCGCCTCTCCGCTCTCGCGCAACCGCAGCTTCGGCGAGCGGCTCGGTCGCGGCGAGTCGCTCGAGCAGGCGCGGGCAGCGACCCGCGGCCAGATCGCCGAGGGGGTGCAGTCCTGCCGTTCGGTGCTGGAACTGGCCCAACGCCACGGCGTCGACACCCCGATCACCGAGGCCGTCGAGGCGGTCTGCTTCCGTGGCATGACTCCGCCGGTCATGCTCGAACGGTTGATGTCGCGCTCGGTGCGCAGCGAAAAGTCGCATCGGTAGGGTCGGCTCCCGTGGAACGGATCAGAGTGGCCGTGATCTACGGCGGGCGCAGCAGCGAGCACGGCATCTCCGTCGTCTCCGCGGGCAGTGTGCTCGCCGCGCTGGACCCTGAACGCTACGACGTGATCCCGATCGGGATCACCCCCGCCGGCGCGTGGGTGCTGACCGACGCCGACCCGGCCGCGCTGCAGATCACCGGCCGCACGCTGCCCGAGGTCGAAAAGGGCAGGTCGGTGGTCCTGCCCGGTGACCCGACGGGCGGTGGGCTCGTCACCCTGGAGCCGGGGGAGGGCGTGCAGGTCCTGGGCTCCGTCGACGTGGTCTTCCCCGTCCTGCATGGTCGCTTCGGCGAGGACGGCACAATCCAGGGGCTGTTCGAGATGGCCGGGGTGCCCTACGTCGGACCCGGGGTGTTTGCCAGCGCGGCGGCGATGGACAAGGAATTCACCAAGAAACTCCTGCACGCCGAAGGGCTGCCAGTGGGCACCTACGCGGTCGTGAAGCGCGGTGATCCGGTCTCGACGGTCGACTTCGCGCACCTTGGGCTGCCCGTGTTCGTCAAGCCTGCCCGTGCCGGGTCCAGCGTCGGCATCACGAAGGTCAGCGACTGGGCCGATTTGCCCGACGCCCTGGCCACGGCGTTCGAGCACGACAACAAGGCACTCGTCGAGGCCGGCGTCGTCGGCCGTGAGATCGAGTGTGGCGTGCTCGAAGGCGAGGACGGCCGGCCGGTGGCCAGTGTCCCGGCCGAGATCCGGTTGGTGCGGGGCCACGACTGGTACGACTTCGAGGCCAAGTACCTCGACGACGCCTGCGAGTTCGACATCCCCGCCCTCCTCCCGCCTGAGGTCACGCTGCGGGTGCAGGCCGCCGCCTGCCGTGCATTCACCGCCCTGGACTGCGCCGGCCTCGCGCGCGTCGACTTCTTCGTGACACCCGACGGTGGCCTCGTGGTCAACGAGATCAACACCATGCCGGGCTTCACCCCGATCTCGATGTTCCCGCGCATGTGGGCCGCGTCCGGCATCGACTACCCGACGCTGGTCGACCGGCTGATCGCCGCCGCCCTCCGCCGCGGCGCGGTCTAGTCCCGCCCTTGACCCCGTCAGCGTCATTGGGAGCGCCAGATTGCGACGCCGGCGGGGTCAAAGAGGCTCGACGGCCAGCACCAGCACGGTGAGCAGTCGCTCGAGTTCCGCGGCCGGGTCGGTCGTGAGGCCGGTGTGCACCGGCCCCGGCTGGACGACGGTGCTGCGCGGTGCGGTCAGCCACCGGAATCGCCGGCCGATCTCCTCCTCCGCGGCCGCCCCGTCGCCGTCGGCAGCACAGGTGTCGGCGGCGGCATGCAGCGCAGCCGAGATGGAGTCGACATCGGCGGACGGGTCCAGGGCGCGAAGCCGGTCCGCGTCGAGATGCACTCGCGCGCCGAGATAGTCCAACGCCCGGCAGTAGACGAGCACGCCGGCGTTCATCGCCTCGCCCCGCTCGACGCGGGGGACAAGACGCAGCACCGCGTACTGGAACGGATGCCGCAGCTCACCGGCCAGGTTCGCCGTCATCGGGCACCGTGTACCCAGGCCGGCCGGCCAGCGCCGGGTGGTGGCGTGCTGCGCTCGCGCATCCCGTGCTCGCGGACGACGGTGCGCAGATCGGGTAGCCACTCGCCGCGCATCTGCCATCGGGCCCAGATTCGCGCCAAGTACGTCTCGCGGAGGAGGAGGGCGTCGGCAAAGCCGGGTTCGCCGACCAGCCACTCGTCCGGCACGGCATCGATGGCGTTGCGCAGCAGTTCGGTCGTCAGCAGAGGCGCAAAGGCTGCCTCGGCCGCCGCCAGGTCCGGGAGGCATCCGAGCAGCGCGTGCTCGAGGGCGTCATACGGCTTCGCCGCGTTCTCCGGCGCGGCCCAGTTGTGGTGGAAGGTCAGGGTGGCGCCGTGGTCGATGAGATACGGCGAGCCGTGCCAGAACAGCATGTTCGGGTTGCGCCAGGACCGGTCGACGTTGCCGACCAGGGCGTCGAACAACAGCACCCGGCCGGCGAAACCAGCCGGGAGCTCGAAGGCGGTGGCATCCAGGTCGAGCGACCCGGGCAGGAAATCGACGCCCAGGTTGCGGCCCGGGCTGGCGCGCAGCAGGTCCTGCACCTCCTGGTCGGGCTCGTTCGTGGCGAGGACCGGGTCCACCTCGACAGTGACCAGGGCAGGGACGGGCAGCCCAAGCGCCCGGGCCAGTACGCCGCTGATCACCTCGGCCACGAGCGCCTTGCGTCCCTGACCGGCGCCGTGGAACTTCACGACGTACGTGCCGAGATCGTCGGCCTCCATCAGTCCGGGCAGCGACCCGCCTTCACGTAGCGGGGTGACGTAACGGGTGGCAGTGACGGCGGGCAGCACGGTCCCCGAGCCTACGGTCCGAGCCCGGACGGGCGAGATGACCTGTCCTATCCTGGCGGCCGTGCCCGTGGATTCGCCGCGCGCAGGCGACAGGAGCCCTCATGGCAGCCGCGGACGAGCGTGTCGAGATCAACCTCGGTGATTCCATCCTGGTGTTGGAGGGCAACGTCATCGAGCTGTTCCACAAGCCGTCGATGATCAACCGCCGCTGGCACGTATGCCACATCAGCGTCGACGCCAAGCCGAGCCGCCGCAACGACGTGCTGAAGTACACCCTCGGCACCCGGCTGAGCGACGTGATGATGGCGCCCTTGCCGTTCGACGTCCCGCTGTCGGCCCAGCCGCGGGTAGCCGCCTTCTTCGAAGAGGCGATGCGCCGACGGGCCGCCTCGACCGCGTTGGGGTACGCCCCCTGACGAACGGTCACCACTCGGCGCGGGCGTAGTCCTTCAGGAAGCATCCGTACAGGTCGACGCCGGCCTCGCCCTGGACGATGGGGTCGTACACCCGCGCCGCGCCGTCCACCAGGTCGAGGGGCGCGTGAAACCCCTCGTCGGCCAGCCGAGCCTTCGTATAGTGCGGCCGCTCGTCGGTGATCCAGCCGGTGTCGACGGCCGTCATCAGGATGCCGTCGGTGAGCAGTTCCACGGCGCTGGTTCGGGTCAGCATGTTCAATGCGGCCTTGGCCATGTTCGTGTGCGGATGCCCGGGACCCTTGTAGCCGCGGCTGAACACGCCTTCCATCGCGGAGACGTTGACGACGTACTTGCGGCGCGCGGGGCTGGCGGCCATCGCGGCCCGCAGCCGGCTGACGAGGATGAACGGCGCGGTCATGTTGCACAGCTGCACCTCGAGCAACTCCAACGCATCCACCTCGTCGACGCGCTGGGTCCAGCTGTTGCTCGTGTGCAGATCCGGCACCAGGCCGCCGGCGTCGATGGCCGAGAACCGGGCGATGCGATCTGACGACGCGGATCCGGCCACCACCGCCAGGCGCGAGATCTCCCGCCCGTCGAGGGTGTCCGGCAGGTGCGGCAGCGGATGTTCGGACAGCGACCCGGCCAGCGACATCGGATGCGCGTCCGAGACGTGATCGAACGTGAGCAGCTCCGGCAACGGCCCGTCCGGCAGCGGGTCGGACTCCGCGGCGGCAAGCGGCGCGTACGCGCCCGGCGAGCGGCGCACGGTCTGTGCGGCATTGTTGATCAGGATGTCCAGCGGCCCCGCCGCGGCAACCGAGTCGGCCAGCGCGACGACCTGAGCGGGGTCGCGCAGGTCGATGCCGACGATGCGCAGCCGGTGGATCCACTCGGCGCTGTCGGGCAGTTCGGTGAACCGCCGCACGGCGTCGTTGGGGAAGCGCGTCGTGATCGTCGTGTGGGCACCGTCGCGCAGCAACCGCAGCGCGATGTACATGCCGATCTTGGCCCGTCCGCCGGTCAGCAGCGCCCGCCGCCCGGTCAGGTCGGTGCGGGCGTCGCGGTGCCCGCGGTTGATCGCTGAGCAGGACGGGCACAGCTGGTGGTAGAACGCGTCGACGTCGGTGTAATCCTGCTTGCAGATGTAGCAAGGGCGGGGCCGCACGAAATGACCGGCGAGGGCGCCGGCCACGGTGGAGACGAGCGGGATGCCGGCTGTCTCGTCATCGATGCGCTGCGCGGAACCGGTCGCGGTCGCGGCCACCACGGCGCGGTCGGCGGCGGAGATGGCATCGCGGCGTTGCGCTCGACGGGCCTGCTTCACCATCTTGAAGATCCGGCCGGTCGCGCGTCGGATCGCGACCGCATCAGGGTGCTCGGGCGGCAGGTTCTCGGCCTGCGCCAGGACTTCAAGGCACAGCGCCAGCTCGGCCGGGTCCAGCCCGGGCGCCGGTGCCGCGTAGTCGGGTTCGCTCACCGGGTAACGATAGGCGTTCGGTCAGCCGACGAGATGCCGTAGCTCCCGCATCTCCGCGACGACACACACCCAAGTGGCTCGCCATTGACCTGCACCGGCTCGACCGTCAGGACGAGTTCCGCGCCCAGGCTGAGCAGGCCGAGCAGCAGTCGCGTCCCCTTGTCCGGCCCGCTGCCCACTTGCGCCATGCCGGGGCCGTGCCTCCGCCGTGACCGTGGGACGTGAGGTCGTCGGCGAGCACCCAGCCGCCGTGCGCGAATGGCTGCCCCATCTCGCCGAACTGGCGCGTTAGGCAATGGCCGCGGCGGCGCGCAATTCGTCGAGTTCCGCCGCGGTGAAGCTCAGCTCGTCAAGCAGCGCGGCGGTGTCGGCGCCGACCTCGGTGAGCGCCGTCGTGGCGCCCGGCGTCGCCGAGAACCGAGGGGCGGGTGCAGCCAGCGTCGCGTCGCCCACTGCGACGAACGAGCCGCGGGCCACGTTGTGCGGGTGCGCCGGCGCTTCGGCCAGGGTCAGCACCGGGGCGACGCACGCGTCGAGCGGCTCGAAGATCGCCGCCCACTCGTCGCGGGTCTTCGTGGCGAACGTGGCCGCCAGCAGGCTCGCGCAGGCTGACCACTGCGCCGGGTCGTACGGCGACGGCGTGCTGTCGGCATCCAGTCCGAGAGCGCCGATCAGCGCGGCCCAGAACTGAGGCTCGAGCGCGCCCACGGCGACGTAGCGGCCGTCCGAGCACTCGTAGCAGCGGTAGTTCGGGGCGCCGCCGTCGAGCATGTTGGCGCCGCGCTGGTCCTGCCAGCCGCCGGCGGCCTGGAAGGTGCGCGTCATCGAACTCAGGTAGGCCGCGCCCTCGGTCATCGCGGCGTCGACGACCTGCCCAACTCCGGTCGCGCGGGCGTGCAGCAGGGCGGCAAGCAGGCCGGTAGCGAGGAACATCGACCCACCGCCGAAGTCCGCGACGTAGTTGATCGGCGGCACGGGCGGACCGTCAGCCGGGCCGATGCCGTGCAGCAGGCCGGAGATCGCCAGATAGGTGATGTCGTGCCCGGCGGTGCTGGCCAGCGGTCCGTCCTGGCCCCATCCCGTCATCCGCCCGTAGACGAGCTTGCGGTTGCGGGCGAGCGTTGCGTCAGGCCCGACACCGAGCCGTTCGGCCACGCCGGGCCGGAAGCCCTCGATCAGGAAGTCCGAGCGCTCGGCCAGACGCAGCACGACCTCGGCCGCGCCCGGCCGACGCAGGTCAAGCCCGATCGAGCGCCGACCGCGCCCGAGCGGACCGGCCGGCAGGCCGGCGAACATGCCGCCCTGGCCAGGCAACTTGTCGACGCGGACCACCTCGGCCCCGTGATCGGCCAGCAGCATTCCG
>JAOPWD010000008.1 GCA_025965875.1 Pseudonocardiales bacterium | reverse complement strand
TTCCCCAGCCACTGGCGGACCGGCTCGCACACTCCATCGGCGACCACCGCGACGGTCTTGAGCGGTGGTCGCAGACTTTGAGCAAAGTGCGCCCAGCCGTACTACGAGGCGATCAGGCGCCGCTCAGGACATGCTGCGAAAACGCAGAAATCCCGGGCTGTACCGGGATGGTGCGGGTCGCTGCGCAAGGGGGCCTGACCGCAGGACAGAACAGGAGACGCCGTGTCGGCAGCCGTTCTTTACATGCCATGTCCCTCGACGGGTTCATCGCCGGGCCCAACGAAACAGACGACAACGGGCTCGGTGACGGCGGTTCACCGAGCGCGCGGTCACCTACCGGCTGCGCAACGGCGTCGATCACCGCAAGGTCGAGATGGCGGTCGTCGTGCAGCGGATGGTCGACGCGCAGGCGGCCGGCGTCGAGATCGTGTCCTCTCGAAGCAGCTGAAGAGACGCGACCTCTCGGGCGCCGCCATGCGAGATCGGGCCCAGGAGGGCCCGATCTCTGCCTGGCTTCTTCGAGACCGAGGGCGTCCGTCACCAGATGCGTGTCCGGCGTGCCTCAGTCCAGGTAGTCGACGCGAGCGTCGCAGCGCCCGTCGTCGATCTCGGGCACGACGACGACACGCTCCTGCTCGAGCGCGTCGGTACGGGCGGTCACGAACCGGGCGTCTACGGTGTGGCTGCGGTTGAACGACTTGTGGGGGCAGAAGGCCGGGATGTACAGGAAGTCGCCCTCGGAGAGGATCAGATCGTGCTCGAGCTCCGCTCCCCAGAACATGTGGACGCTCCCCGTGATCCCATAGAGAGCCGACTCATGATCGATGTGGTAATGCGCGTTGGAGAACTCACCCGGACCGAACATGGTCACGAGCATCGAGAGGTGCTTGGAGCCCGTCGAGATCTCGTTGACTCCGAAGATCGCGTCGATGTCCTGCTTGGCGCGCTCGGTGCTCCCCGAGTGCACGATCGTGACGTCACCCACCCATTCGACTTGATTGGCCATGTTGCTCCTCTTGGGTTGTTTGGTTACGAGGCCGGGCGGCGCACGGCCACGGCGCTGATCTCGATCAGCGCGCCGGGCACCACGAGGCGGTTGATCTCCACGGCGGTCGCCGCCGGGCGGCGGTCACCGAAGTACCTGCGCCGGACCGGAGCGATGCGCGGGATATCGGTGATGTCGAGCAGGTACAGGCGTAGGTCGACGACATCGGCGAGCGTGGCGTCGGCATCGGCCAGGACGCTCTCGATGTTCTTGAGCACCTGCTCGGCCTGCAGAACGACGTCCCCCTCGCCCACCAGGTTGTTGTCTGCATCGAGTCCGAGCTGGCCCGAGACGAACACCAGGTCCGGCGCGACGTTGGCGTCCGACAGATGGGTGTCGATCAGCTCGTCCAGTCGTCCTGCGCCGATTTCAGTGATCTCCATGACTGCTCCTTGTCGCTTGCCTTGAGTCGGGTGGGGTGTTCACGTGACCTGAGCTTGCGGCGGCGCCGGCATCGAGACCTCCTGCAGGTGACCCGCCACCAGGTTCACGGCTGCTCGCACAGGGGTGGGATCTCGACCGGGGTCCAGCATCGCCACGAGCTGGATCGCCGTGCGTGCCAAGTGCTTTGCCAGCAATGCGGACGCGAGCCCTGCGTCGCGGTCCACGCACGCTTCGAAGATCGCCATGTGGTCGGTCTCGCTGTGCCAGAACGCCGACGGCTCGCCGGTCATGTAGATGCTCCGGTACCGCGTCGTCGCTTGCGCCATCGTGGTGCAGGTGTGCTGGATCACGTCACCGGCATGTCTCGTCAAGGCGCGATGAAAGAGCTTGTGCGGTTCTTCCCATCCGACGTAGTCGTGGGCCAGGACCTGCGCCCGCATCGCTCGCAGGAGGTTCTCGAGCTCCGTGAAGTCGTTCTTGTCCATCCGTGGCACAGCGAAGCCGACCGCCATGGCCTCGAGGGTGATCCGCATCGCGTAGAACTGCTCGACGCTGTCGGGCGCGACGGGAGCGACGCGCACGCGCTTGTTTGGCTCAGACTCGACCCATCCCTCGGCCTGAAGCATCCGGATGGCCTCGCGAACGGGCGTCCGGCTGACTGCGAGATCCTTCGAGAGCTTCACCTGGGAGATCACCTGGCCGTGCGCAAGCTTGCCCTCGAGGATCGCCTTCTTGAGCGTCTCGTAGACGGCCTCGGCGCACGTGCGTCCGTCACTGGGGTCCTCCATCGCTGCGCGCATGCTGTCGTCGGCGAGGCTCACGGCGTCGACACCACCGGGTCCGCGCGCATGGCCCCGCGTACGGAGTTGGCGAGCGTCCCGACCGTCGAGATGTCGACCTCGATGGTGTCACCGGACAGGAGGTATCGCGGCGGCTCCCGTTTGAAGCCCACACCGCTCGGCGTTCCCGTCGCCACGATGTCGCCGGGCGTCAGCGTGACGAGGTTGCTGAGGTAGGCGATGGTCTGCGCCACGCTGAAGATCATCTTCGATGTGCTCTCCTGCTGCATGACCTCCCCGTTCAGGCGCGTCGTGATGGTGAGGTCCTGGAGGTCGCCGATCTCGTCGAGCGTCACGAGGAACGGACCGCAGGGAGCGAAGCCGTCGATCATCTTGCCTGGCAGCCACTGGCCGGTCAGGAACTGCAGGTCCCGAGCCGTCACGTCGTTGAACGGCATCACGCCGGCGATGCAGTCGATCGCCTCCTCTTGCGATACGTCGCGGCACTCCCGGCCGATGACGACCGCGAGCTCTCCCTCGTAGTCGATCTCAACGCTGTCGCGGGGAAGCACGATCGCGCCTCCCGCTCCGCACAGCGCATTGCGGAACTTCGCGAAGAGGATCGGGGCCACCGGCCGCGCCTCGCCGAACTCCTCGGCGTGCTCCTGGTAGTTGAGGCCCAAGCAGATGATCTTGTCGGGATCGGTGATCGGCGCCTCGAGCACGACCGAGCTGAGGGGCCGCGAGGTGCCCTCGGGATCCTCCGAGAAGCGCTCTCGCGCTCGCGTTGCGATCGCGTCGCGGGCATCTGCGCCGAGCGCCACGAGGGTCTTCACGGACGGCCCCGCATGTCCTTGATCCGCGGGAAGGCCGGTGACGGCACTGCTCAGATCGATCACATGATCGCCGTCGAGCAGGCCGGCATGGAGATCCCCGTCCACGCGAAATGTCATAAGACGCATGGCCCGAACTGTATGTGTGACCCGGTGGGGTGTCAAGTGAACTGCATGCAGGTTTGGCGGCGGAGCCGTGCATGTGGGCCACCATTGGGCACCCTGCGGGCCAACCTGCATACATTCTCTTGACTTTCAAAGTTTCGTCGGCATACACTCGCCGCAACGCCATGCCTGCTCTCGTCGACTACTCCCAGGTGTCTGATGTGCCGGCGCTGGCACTGCGCGGGATCAGCAAGCGCTTTGGCGGCGTTCATGCCTTGCGCGGCGCCGATCTGACGATTCCCGAGCCGGGGACCGTTCTCGCCCTCTGCGGTGAGAACGGCTGCGGCAAGTCGACGATGTTGCGCATCCTCGCCGGGCAGGCCAAGCCCGACGCGGGGCGCATCGAGATGGCGGGCGAGGAGATCGACTTCTCGGGCCCGCAGGCGGCGATTCGTCGCGGGATCGTGTCGGTGACCCAGGAGACGACCCTGGCGTTGGATCTCACGGTCGCCGAGAACATCTACCTGGGCCACCGCATGACCCGCGGCCGGTTCGGGATCGACTGGAAGCAAACGATGGAAGCGGCGCAGGAGCTGTTGAGCCGCCTCGGCCTGCAGCTGGATCCGGCCTGCCCGGTCCGCAAGTTGCGCCCCGACCAACAGCAGATGGTCGAGATCGTCCGCGCCTTGTCGATCGAGGCGCGGATCCTCATCCTCGACGAGCCCACCAGCTCCCTCACCGACGACGAGGTCGACGCGCTGCTCGAACGCGTCCGGCGCCTGCGCGATTCAGGCGTTTCGACGATCTTCGTCTCTCATCGGTTGAAGGAGGTCTTCCGCGTGGCCGATCGCATCGCGGTCCTGCGCGATGGTCGCATGGTCACCGAGGGGCCGGCGGCGGACTTCGATCGCGACTCCCTCGTCGAGGCGATGGTGGGAGCCCGGCACGAGCAGCTTCCGGACCGCAGTCGTCGCCCGAGCACCGCTCAGCCCGTGCTGCGGGTGCGCGAGCTCACGGTTCCGCATGTCCTGCGCAAGATCTCCCTCGACGTCGCGCCCGGCGAGATCGTCGGCCTTGCCGGCCTCGTCGGCGCCGGGCGCAGCGAGCTGCTGGAGACGATCTTCGGCCTCCACCGTCCGTCGGCGGGCGCCGTCGAGGTGGAAGGCCGGCCCTTCGCTTCGAAGGGCGCGCGCGACGCGATCCCGCGGGGCGTCGCGTTCGTGCCGGCCGACCGCAAGCTCCAGGGACTGCTGCTCGGCATGAGCGTGCGCGAGAACCTCGTCATGGCCTCGACCGCCTGTCGTCACCGCGCCAGACGCCCACGCACACGGGAGGAGATGCCGGTCGTGGCCGACAGCATGTCCAAGTTCCGCATCAAGGCGCACTCGCCGGACGTGGCCGTCACGACGCTCTCCGGAGGCAACCAGCAGAAGGTCGTCGTCGGCAAGTGGCTGGCGACCGACCCTCGAGTCCTCCTGCTCGACGAACCCACCCGTGGCGTCGATGTGGGCGCCAAGACCGAACTTCACCGACTGCTGATGGATGCTGCCGAGAAAGGCCTGGCCATTCTCGTCAGCTCGTCCGAGACACCGGAGCTGCTGACGATGTGTGACCGAATTGGTGTGATGTACCGCGGCGAGATCCGTGCCGTGCTGTCGCGGTCCGAGGCGACCGAGTCAGCGATCGCGCACTACGCGGGAGGGCACCGGTGAGCGCCGTCCAGACCAGCGACGCAACGGACGAGCCGCAGTCCTCTCGCGGCTGGCGTCCGCGGCTGCCCCGATCGACGAACGAGGGCTTCGGCCGGTACAGCGCCGTGCTGGCCGTGCTGGTGGTGATGTTCGTCTTCCTGAGCCTCACGCAGGACCGGTTCCTCACCGAGCAGAACATGAAGAACCTCATGTCCGGGGTCTCCGTGATCTCGATCTGCGCCCTGGGGATGACGTTCGTGATCCTGGGTGCCGGCATCGACCTCTCGGTGGGCGGGATCCTTGCCATCTCCGGGATCTTCCTCGCCAAGATGCTTGCCCTGGGACTCCCGGGGCCGGTCTCCGTGGTGCTGACGGTCCTGTTCGGCCTGGCCGTCGGAGGACTCCTCAACGGTGTGCTCATCGGCAAGGCCGGGCTGTCGTTCTTCGTGGTCACGTTGGGCGTCAGCACGGGCCTGACCGGCCTGGTCAACATCTGGTCCAACAACAAGACCACGTACATCACGTCGTCGTTCGTGAACGGGATCGGCTTCTCCGAGTTCCTCGGGATCCCGGTGCCGATCTGGATCATGATCGGGTGCTTTCTGCTGTTCCTCCTCGTGCAGAAGCGGACGTACTTCGGGCGCGACATCTACGCGATCGGCGGCAACGTCGAAGCCGCACGCCTCTCGGGCATCAGGGTCGCCGGGACGACCGCGGCGGTGTACGCGATCTCGGGAGCGTGCGCGGGCCTCGCCGGTGTCATCCAGACCGGCCGCCTCGGCGCCGCGAGCCCGCTCGTCGGCACCGACACCGCGCTGGCCGCAATCGCTGCCGTCCTGCTCGGCGGGACGACCTTCGCCGGCGGCGTCGGCGGCGTCGCCGGGACCGCCGTCGGCGTGCTCTTCATCGGCGTGCTGCAGAACGGCCTCGGCATCGCCGGAGTCTCCGGCTACTGGCAACAGGTCATCACCGGGGTGATCCTCGTGTCGGCCGTGGGGATGGACCGCCTGCGGCAATCAGGCGGCATCGGCCGCCGTCTCCGGGGGTCCGCCAACACGGGGGCCGATCCGCTTACGACTGAAACCCTCACAGACGACATCCCGTCTGCTCAGGGCGCATCGACAGAACAGACCGCGTAGAGCGAAAGGACACAGATGTTGACCCATATCAGAAGCGGAACGGTGCGACTCGTTGCGACCGGCTCGTTGCTCAGCCTCGCCCTGGTCATGACGGCTTGCGGATCGAGCGACTCCAAGCCGAGCTCAGGCTCGTCGAAGGGCGGCTCCGCTGCGGCTGAGCCGGTGAAGGCGACCAACGCGCCGACCGACTACTTCGGCCCCGAGAAGGGCAAGCCGGCCGGCTACGGCATCCCGAAGAAGAAGGACGGTGCCGGTCTCACCTTCGGGTACCTGAACATCACGTCGGCCAACGAGACGCTCAACGCCATCGGCAAGGGGTTCGCCGCCGAGGGCAAGGCCATCGGGGTCAAGACCATCATCTTGGATGATCAGCTCAAGGTCGACAAGCAGGTCAGCGACTTCCAACAGCTGCTCGCCCAGGGCGTCGACGGCATCCTGGTCAACCCGCTCGACAACAAGGCCCTTGCACCGCTGCTCAAGCAGGCGAAGGCCAAGAACGTCCCGGTCATCGGCATGGACATCACGCAAGGCTCCGCTCCGCTTCCTGAGGGGTACGCCAGCCAGATCTGGCGCGGCCGCGACCATGAGGCATTCGGTCAGGTCAAGCTCGTAGCCGATGCCCAGCCCGGCGCCAAGGTGGGTGCGATCAACATCGCCCAGCCGGTGCCGGGACCGCTCTACCAGATGAAGCGCGTCGAGACGTACTGGGCGCAGAAGTTCGGTCTGACGGTTCTCGGCGAGCAGCTCAACCAGACCGACGACGCGGCCGGTGGACAGCTCGTCGCCAATCCGCTGCTGAGCAAGTACCCCGACCTGAACGCCTTCATCGCGTACAACGACCCAAGCGCGGTGGGCGCGGTTGCCGCCGCTCGCGCCAACGGCCGCAAGGTCGTCTCCGTGGGTGACAACGGCAGCAGCGACGGCATTGACGGTGTCAAGAACGGCATCCTCCTCGGAACGTTCCAGCAGGACTCCGTGGGACAGGGTGCGATGGCGATCCTCGGGCTGTACGACGCCGCCACCAATCAGAACATGCCTCTGCCGCCGACCATCCTCCGGGTGTCGAAGCTGGTGACCAAGGACACCGTCAGCGGCATCGCCACCTGGGAGGACCAGGCCAAGGCCATCGAGCAGGGCGAGGTTGGCGCCGGCCTCTAGCGCCTGATCGAGATCGCCTGGCGCGGGCCACCCCGGTGGCCCGCGCCACGACGGTCCTCACCCCGCACGCAGCGCAACTGAAAGGAACCCCTTGGAAACACATTCCGCCACCGTCACGCCTGGGACCTATCGACTCGACCCCGACCATTCGACGGTCGGCTTCGCGGTCATGCACAAGGTCTCTCGCTTTCGCGCGACGTTCGCTGACTTCGACGCGACGCTGGACGTCGACGAGGCCGGCGCGATGACCCTCAGCGGGCAGGCCTCGGTCGAGAGCGTCCAGGTCAAGAACGTCGAGCAGGGTGCACATCTGCAGTCCCCCGAGTTCTTCGACGCCGAGCGCCACCCACGGATCTCGTTCCGGTCGACGTCCGTTGTGGTCGGCCCCGGCGGCGCACTGACCGTCGAAGGCGAGCTGACGTTGCGTGGCCACGTCGAGCCGGTCTCCGCGTCGGGCACGCTGACGTACGTCCCCGACGACCTCCATGATCAGGAACGCGTCGGGATCGACCTCGAAGCCGTCGTGGACCGCACGAGCTTCGGCCTCAACTGGAACCAACCGCTTCCCAATGGTGGCGTGGCGGTGTCCAACGACGTCACGCTCTTGGTCGAACTCGAGCTTCCGAAGGGCTGAGACGACCGTGCCGGGGCGTGAGCTACGTGTGTTGGGGATCTCGGGCAGCCTGCGCCGGGACTCCTACAACTCGCGGCTCCTCGAGCTGGCCAGCCTGCACCTTCCGGGCACGGCCGAGTACCGGCGGTACGCCGGCCTCAAGGCGGTTCCACCCTTCGACGAGGATGACGAGGTGCCTCCGTACCCCGCCGCAGTCGCGGACCTTCGGGAGCAGATCCGGTGGGCTGACGGCCTTCTTGTGTCCACCCCCGAGTACAACGCATCTGTACCGGGGCAGCTCAAGAACGCCGTCGACTGGGCGTCGCGTCCGGTTGCGAGCGCGGCACTGCGCGGCAAGGCGGTCGCGGTGGTCGGGGCGAGCACCTCGGCGTTCGGCGCGGTGTGGGCCCAGGCACACCTGCGCGCGGCGTTCGGCGCGGCCGGGGCCCGGGTCATCGACCGCGAACTTGCCGTGGCGATGGCCGACGAGCAACTGGCGACCGAGGGCGGACTCGCCGACCCGGATCTTGCGGCGCAGCTCGGAGAGGTCGTCGATGCGCTGGTCGCGGAGCTGCGGCTGGAGTCGCGGTTGCGCGCCGAGCGCGAAGCGAGTGCCACAGACCCTCGCGTCAGAGCAGGCTGATCGCCGGTCCCGAGGCATCCCCAGGGGCGTCGGTACGGCGGTCGGGGTGGAGGAGCATCGTCGTCTGCATGCTCGTTGCGGCGAACCTGCGCCCCGCGATCAGCGCGGTGGGACCGCTGCTCGGCGATGTGCGGATCTCGACCGGCATGTCGGCGGCGACTGCCGGGCTGCTCACATCGCTTCCGCTTCTGATGTTCGCGGCGACATCGCAGCTCGCGGTGTTCCTCGGCCGGCTCCTCAGCAGCGAGACCGCCCTGCTGACGGCGATGGTCGCGCTGAGCGTCGGCTCCGTCGTCCGGTCGCTGGGTTCGACCGGAGCAGCGCTGCTGGGCACGACGGTCATCGGCTCGGCGATCGCGATCGGGAACGTCCTGCTTCCCACGTACCTCAAGGAACGTATCGACCGGAGCACCGGCCCGGTGATGGGCGTGTACGCGGCGACGCTCCAGGCGAGCTCCGGGATCGCCGCCGGGCTGAGCGTGCCGCTGGACAGCGCAGGCCTCGGATGGCAGGGGTCCCTGGGCGTCTGGGCGATCCTGGCAATCGTGGCGGCCTTCGTCTGGCGCGGGTACATCGCGCGTGCGCCGCGCACCGTCCGCCGGGCGGTCGCGGCCGGGGCCGTGCCCCGGATCAGCCAGCTGCGGTTGGCCTGGAGCGTCAGCGCGTTCTTCGGCTTCCAGGCGATGATCTTCTACGGCTTGGTGACGTGGCTGCCCACGCTGCTGGGCGACAGCGGCATGTCAGCCGCAGGCGGCGGCCTGGCACTGGCCGTGATGCAGATCTCGAGTCTTCCCGCCTCGCTCGCAATCCCCGTCCTGGCGGCGCGACGGACGGATCAGCGACGCTTCGTCCTGGCGGGGGCCGTGGTGTGTGGACTCGGTCTGGCGGGGCTGGCCGTGGGCGGTTCCGCGATGCACATCGCCGCCGCCGTTCTGATCGGCCTGGGAAACGGCACGCTCTTCAGTCTTGGCCTCACGTTCTTGATCCTTCGGGCTGCCGATGCCCCGCACGTCGCGGCGCTCGGGGGAATGGCGCAGACGGTCGGCTACCTGCTGGGCTCTGCCAGCCCGGTCGCGATCGGATGGCTGCGGGATGCGACCGGGGGATGGTCTGCGCCCGTGCTGCTGCTCGAGGTCATCGTCGTCGCAGCGACGCTGACCGGTTGGGCAGCCGCGCGTGGCCAGCTCGGTCCGGTCATGTCCGCGACGTCGTGAATCGGCGCGACTCCGCTAGGCCGTCCCGGGCTCCCGGCGGGGTCCGGGCCGAGACGTGGCCCGCCCCCGAAACGCGAAAACCCCACGATGAGCAGGGTTTCCGTGACGCGCCCGAGAGGATTCGAACCTCTGACCTTCGGTTCCGTAGCGGGATCTTGGGGTCCCTGGAAAGGTCCTGCTATGGGTGGGCAACTGCTCGATTACCAGGTGATCCACGCATCATCGGTGGACCGCTATCGACCGCTACGGACCGCCTCGGACCCCGGGCGCGGGTCCCGTTCGGGGTCCGACGCGCTAGGTGAGCGAGTCCGTCCGCGGCGGCTCAAGCAGCGGTAGGACCGACTCAAATGCGAGCCCCAGGCGTAGAAGCGTCTTCAACGCGGGTTCGCCCTCAAGGTGCTCTTGATAGACGTCACGGCCGCGGTCGTCATCGCCGGGCGGGAGGTCCGCGACCAGTTTCCAGCGCCACGTTGAAAAGAAAACGGGGGAGGTCATGGGGAAGGTCATCCCGCCCGTCTCGTTGTAGTAGAGAGCGTCCGCCCAGTGGTGATGGACGCGGTTGCGAGCGAAGCGAACCCCGGCCATCACCTCAGCACCGGACACACGAGCCCGCCACCCCCAGCCGAGCGGTTTCCCCTCCGGCGCCCACTGCCCGCGAATTCGATCGTCTACCGAAGTAGCCCAGTTCAGCGCCTCGAACGCTGCGCGGAACGAGGCGTTCCGATCGTGTGCTTTGACTGCCTCGTCCAGTCGCCGCAGCGCGTGGGCGTACCCGGCCAAGAGCATGTCGAGCGTGGCAACGGGTGCGCGGTTCTCGGCTTCGCTCACCGGGGCAAGTTAGCCCACCGATTCTCGGCTTCGCAGTTCTGTGAGCTTGGAACGCCGGTCGTCGTAGGCGTCCATCCAGGCCCGCGAGGTCGCGAGCAGCACGCCGGCACACTCGCTGAAGTCGCGGTCTTCCAGCCCGTCGAGCGCGTCGTACAGCGCGTCGGCCCAGGCGAGGGGGAACGGCTGGGCCGCGCGCTTCGCGGCTGCGAGTAGGCGCAGAATTGTGGCGAGCGGGGACCTCTCCCCCTCGCGCTTCCAGCCCGGCGGCGTCCGCGCGCCGCGGGGACGGTTCGGAGTCCAGTCCGCGCCGCCGTGGCGGAGGCAGGGTCCCAGCCCGACATGCGACGTGGCGAAGCCCGCCGGATCTTCGCGGCGCCGAAGGTCGTGCCCCTGCGCCTGGCGGAGTAGCCCGCCGGGGTGGGCCCACAGGGAATTCCTAATGAGACACACCCCGTCGAGGCGGGGGTGCCGGGTCTACCAGCTGAGCCAATTTCTGGCTTGACCAGGGCGGCGTTGCGGTGTTCCGGCGGCGACCTCCATCCCTCTACTCGCCCTGCGTGGGCTCGCTCTTCTGCCCTTCATCGCGCGGGACCTCCATAGGCTCCATGTAGATGTCGCGCGCGGCGTCTGTGATCGAGAACTCGCGGCGGCCGCCTTGCATAGGACGGAGCACCAACCCTCTGTCCGCGAGCATCTTGGCTCGCTTGCCGACCATCTGGTAGGACACATCCAGTTCGCCCGCCACATCGGCGGCGAACTGCGGGTCGCGCTCCGTTCCCAACGTGTGGATGATCCCGAGGTCTACTGGAGGCAGCAGGGTCTCCTCGTCAACCGCACGAAGCGTTGCCTCGTACTTCCGCGACAAGTTCGTCACTGCGCACCGCCCCTGCTTGCAGCTCGGGCACTGCATGTCGTACATGGTCAACGCCGGGAGCATTTCAGGGCCGAACGTGGCGTGACACCTGTCGCAGGCAATCTCCTGATTGATCTTCAAGTACTGCTGAAGAATGGGCGTGTAGTCGAAGACGCGCTCCACGTAGTAGAGCCGGTGTTCACGCTTGGTGCCGGGCCGACCAAACTCGATCGTTTCCTTCTGGCACAGACCGTAGTTGAGTGCGAACACGGTTACCTGCCGCCCATCACGGTCCTTCATGACGTAGTACTTGGTGAGGAAGAAGTTCAGCTCAAGGGTCGCCAGAAGCGGATCAAGCTCCGTCACGACGTGGAAATGACTCGTGGGCGGGCGCCCCTCGATGTCGCGCATCAACACGGACGATCGCGAGCTTCGGAGAGTGCGGGCACGCTCGACTACCTGGTCGAGAAGTTCCTTCAAGCTGAAGATGGACGACCGCTCCGCGAAGGTCTCGTGGAGGAACCGCTTCATATTGAAGTCGGCTTCGATCTTGTCCTCGTAGTACCGCCGCGCCGCTTCCCGGATGCTGCGGAGCGAGATAGGACGGTCGTAGAGCAACTCCGACTCGTACATGAAGTACAAGATGTATCCGAGGTTCCGCGGATTCGCCATAGTGGCGTAGAACAGCTGGCGCCAAATTTCGTCTTGGTTTCTCCGGGGTTCCGACCGGAGGTACGGAAAGACCTCGGTTCCCCCATAGTGCACGAGTCGCCGTTCGATGAGCCGCCGCGTGAAGTCCATGGCCTTGTCCTCCATGGTCGCGTGATCGGCAGTTCCATACAGGGCGTACAGATCGAGGTTGATTTCATCGATCTTGGTCTTGTCGATCGGTCCGTAGTAGATGCGCCCTGGATAGGCGGCGATCTTGAACTTGATCAGCTCATCCGACCAATTGTTCAAAGGACCGATGATCGAGTCGACCACGATCTTCATCGCATCAGCGGGAAGCTCTGAGAAGTCATCAATGAACACGTACAAGTGATCGATCGACGCCTTGCTCAAGAGGGCGTGGAGGTGGGTGATGTAAGCGCGGATGTTGAACGTCCGCATCAGCACGTCGGCGTAAGCGCGCTCCTGCTCGGTGGTCGCCGAG
>JAOPWD010000516.1 GCA_025965875.1 Pseudonocardiales bacterium | reverse complement strand
GCGTCGGATCGGCGACCAGCAGCTTGGATAGCACGTCGGTTCGCCCGGCCAGGTCGGGCACCTGACGCCGGTCGGCGATCTCGGCATAGATCAGCGCGTCGGTCGTCTCCTTGAGCTTGCGGAAGCGTCGCCACGGACCGACGGCCTCGAGTCGCGGATAGAGCCAGCCGAGGAAGACCAGCGGGCCGATCTTTACCAGGCGACGCAACAACGGCCGCATCTCGACGAGCCGGGCCTCTTCGGTGACCCCGAAGACGATCCGCAGGATCACCTCGAGGCTGATGTCGTTCATGAACGGGTGCACGGCGAACGGCTTGCCCACCGGCCATCGCTCGACCTGCTCGGCCGCCAGCTTCTCGACGACCTCGCCGTAGCCGCGCATCGCCTCGCCGTGGAACGCCGACATGACCCGCTTGCGGGCGGCCAGATGGGCCTCCTCGTCGAGCAGCAGCACGGAATGCTCGCCCATGATCGGGCCCAGGATCGCGTTGCCCTCGCCGGCGTGGAACGTGCTGGCCGGTCCGGCAAACACCTCGCGGATGTGTTCGGGCTTCGTGAGCACGACGCCCCGGCCGGCCGGCGCGAGATGCACCGAGAAGACGTCGCCGTAGCGCCGGTGCCAGCGCGGGCCGATCCAGGTCCGTGCCGTCATGAAAAGCAGGGTCTGCAACCCGGTCGGCAAGCGTGGACCGGGCGGCAGAGTGCTCGGGTCGACGTGCTCGCGGTGGGTGACGAAATCGGTGACGGCCACGTCGGGATCTCCGCTCTGGGCTGATTGCGGTCTTCCCGATGTATACATCCGTATATGACGGATGTCTAGACGTGCTGGTTACGATGCGGACCGTGGGCCATCGCGAACAGCTGCTCGCCGCCGCGCGCCGGCTGCTCGAGCAGCGTGGGTACGCCCACATCACCGCGCGGGACCTGGTGGCCGAGTCCGACACGAACCTGGCCAGCATCGGGTACCACTTCGGCTCGAAGGCGGCGCTGTTGAACGCCGCTATCGAGGCGTCTTTCGAGGACTGGACCGATCAGCTCGCCGCGCTGGTGATGGCCGATCCGGCCGCGACCCCGATTCAGCGTGGCGCAGCCACGTGGGTTGCCGTGCTCGACAACCTGCCGGCCCGGCGACCCATCGTGCAGTCCTATGTCGAGGCGCTGGCGCAGGCCCAGCGCGAACCGGAGCTGCGCGAACAGCTGGCCGAGCACTACCGCCGGGCCCGGGCCCGGGTGGCCAAGCTCGTGGCCGAGTCATTGGCCGACGGCACGTCCGCCGACGACCCGCGGTGCCGGGCTATCGCCACATTCGTCATCGCCGTCTGCGACGGGTTGTCGGTGCAGTGGCTGCTGGATCCTGAGCAGTCACCGAGCGGCGAGGAGCTGATGGCGGGACTGGCGACCATCTGGGCCGCGTCGTTTCCGACAGCTGAGTAGCTAGCGGCCCTTGCCGCCGGAGATCTCGCGTACGGCCGGGCGGACGTCGGCCAGGTACACAGCCGCAACCACCACGGAGATCAGCGAGATCATCCCTATCGGCGGTCCCAAGTAGATGCCGAACAGCCCGGACACCACGAGGATGGCGAGCCAGGCGGGCTTGGTCAGCTTGTCGACGGCCGGGAAAGCGGCCGCCTTGCGGGTGGCGCAGTCGACGATCGCCCACACTCGCAGCGCGGCCAGCCCCCAGAACAGCACGCGGTCGGTCCATAGATAGACCACATCGAGGACCGCCATGGCCACCAGACTACCGACGTGACCGCCATCGCGCCGGTGCGATAAGAATCGGCGCACAACGACGCGGCCCCGCCCCGGTGAAATACCGGGGCGGGGCTGGGTGCGTTTTTCGTTGAGAGACCGGCGGTTGCGCCTGGTCGATGCCGCGATCAGGCCTTGGTGGCGGCCTTCTTGGCCGGCGCCTTGCGGGTCGTGGCCTTGCGGGTGGTGGCCGCGGCGGCCGGCTTCGGGGCAGCGTTGGTCGTGGCCGGCTTGGCCGTGGCGGGCTTGGCCGTTGCGGGCTTGGCTGCCGCCGGGGCCTTCGCGATCGGCACGCCGCCGCGGCCGGTGAGGGACTGCACCGGCTTGACGACGCGCTCCTGCACCGTCTCGACGACGATGCCGGTGACCGACTCGGCGGTGCTCACGAGCTTCGCGACGCGCTTGTCGCTCTTCACGGTCGTGAACAGCTCCTCGGCGCGGTCGGTGACCGTGGTCGAGTAACCCTTGGCCTGCGCGACGTACGGCTCGACGGCGGCCTTGATCGCGTCGACGTTGACGGCCTTCTCAGCCTGCGTGCGCAAGTCGTGGACGGCGTAGGTCGCCTTAGTCGTGAACTCGGCGACGTTGTCCTTGGCGGTGCCGGTGACCTTGCCGACCAGGCCGTTGGCCTGCCCGGTCACGTCGTGCAGCTGCGCCTGGGCCTGGTCGAGAACCTGCTTGCCCTGCTCGACTGCGTTGTCGGCATAGGACCGGATGTCCTTGGTGATCGACATGAGTGTCACTTCCCTGCTTGTGTCGGATAGGACTGGTTGCGGTGCGGGGCGGCTGGCGTGCTCTGACTGTCGCCGGCCGGGGTGGCTGCTGCGGTCGCGGATGCGGCCCCATTGGCCAGAAGCTGGGCGTTCTCTCGCCGGAACGACTCGTAGATGTCGATGAGGACCTGCTTCTGCCGCTCCCCGAGGCCGTCGTCGGCCAGGATCGCGGCCACCAGCTCGGGATCGCCCTCGCGGAACTCGAGGATCCCGGCGCGGATGTAGAGCTGCTCCGCGGAGATCCGCAGTCCCTTGGCGATCTGGGCCAGGATGTCGGCGCTCGGCTTGCGCAGCCCACGTTCGATCTGCGAGAGGTACGGATTGGAAACTCCGGCGAGCCGGGCGAGCTGACGCATCGAGACTTCGGCCTGTTCGCGCTGCTCCCGGATGAATTCTCCGATCGTGGCGCCGGCCCGCTTCGCCTGCTCTTTCGGCTTCTCGGCTATCACGTGTCCATTGTTGCCGATTAGTGCTAGCAATTGCAAGCACTCTGCTAGCGACCTGTGTCACGTCTGTCAGCCGACTGAGACCGGCAATGATCACGAGACCTGAAGCAGGCACTCTGGGCGGCAGCTAACACCGCAGCAACCACCCATGCCGCGCTCGATCACGTCACGGAGCTTCCATGCAGATCCTCGCGCGCCTCGCCATCCAGAAGCGCTGGTACGTCATCGCCGGGTGGATCATCTTCATCGTCGGCGCGCAGTTGATCGCTGGGGCAGCGGGGGGCGCAGCGTACAAGGACGTCTTCACGCTGCCGCACACCGAGACGCAGAAGGTGCTCGACCTGCTGCGGGCCAACGGCCAGACCGGCCAGACCGGCCAGGTCGGCGCTGTTGCGGTGCACGCCAAGTCCGGCACGCTCGACGCGAAGCAGGCGCCCGCGGGCTTGGCGCCCGCGCTCGAGAAACTCTGCAACGGCGGTTTTCACGTCGCGACGATCACCTCGCCCTGGCAGTCGATCGATTGCGCGAAGCCGACGGCTCAGCAGGCCGGCACCAGCACGCTGCTGAGCAAGGACGGCACGGTCGGCATCGTCAACATCGCGTGGGAGGGCAACCAGAACGACGTCAAGAACTTCACGGGCGTGCACGACGCCCTCCAGAACCTGCCCACCACGGACACCCAGTACGAGTACACCGGTGGCGCCTTCGCCAATCTGGCCGCGCAGCAGAAGGGCATCCCGCCCGAGGTGCTCGGGTTCATCGCGGCCTTGATCATCCTGGGTCTGGTGTTCCGGACGTTCGGCGCGGCCGTCACCCCGCTGATCAGCGCGGCGGCTGCGCTCGGCAGCGGCCTCGCACTCATCTCGCTGCTCAGCCACACCATGAACGTCGCCACCTTCGCCACCCAACTGGCACAACTGATGGTGATCGGCGTTGGCGTCGACTACGCACTGTTCATCGTTACCAGGCATCGGCGCAACCTGCTGCGCGGCATGCCGGTCGCCGAGTCGATCGCCCTGTCGATCAACACGTCCGGACGCGCGGTGCTGTTCGCCGGCGCGACGGTCTGTGTGGCCATGCTCGGCCTGTGCGCCCTCGGCGTCAGCTTCCTGTACGGCGTGGCCGTGGGCACGGCGATCGCCGTCGCGCTGACGATGATCGCCTCGCTCACCCTGCTGCCCGCGGTGCTGTCACTGCTCGGCTACCGGGTGCTGCCGCGTAAGACGCGCAAGGCGATCAAGGCCGGCACCTACAGCTACGACGAACACAAGACCCGTTGGGCGTCGTGGTCGGAGTTTGTCTCCGCCAACAAGCTGGTGCTGGGCACGATCGCGGCGGGCATCATCGTGGTGCTCGCCATCCCGTTCTTCTCGATGCGGCTCGGCCACGCCGACGAGAGCACCGACCCGGCCGGCAGCACCACCCGCAAGGGCTACGACCTGATCAGTCAGGCATTCGGCCAGGGCTACAACTCGACGCTCGAGCTGGTGGTCAATGGGCCGACCGCAACCGACCCGAGCTACCTCGCGTCGGTTGCGGCACGGCTGAAGGCGGTTTCCGGCGTCGACCCCAGCAGCGTGCACTCGACGCCGATCGCCAAGAACCTGACGTTCGTCGAGTTCAAGACGACGACGTCGCCGCAGGACCCGAAGACCACCGCGCTCGTCAAGACGCTGCGGCGCGACCTCACGCCTGAACTGGAGAGGACGTCGCCCAACCAGGCGTACGTCTTCGGCCAGACAGCCGTGTTCGTCGACTTCTCGAAGGTGCTGTCAGCGAAGATGCCGTTGTTCTTTATCGCGATCATCGGCCTGTCATTCCTGCTACTCATGTTGGCGTTCCGCAGCCTGCTCATCCCCGCGACCGCAGCCGTGATGAACCTCTTCGCGGCGGGCGCATCCTTCGGCATCGTCGTGGCGATCTTCCAGTGGGGCTGGGGCTCGCAGGCCCTCGGCATCGGCACCGGCGGGCCGATCGACGCGTTCCTGCCCGTGTTGTTCTTCGCGATCCTGTTCGGCCTGTCGATGGACTACCAGGTGTTCCTGGTCAGCCGCATGCACGAGGAGTGGGTGCACACCGGCGACAACGGGCGCGCTATCCGCGTCGGGCAGGCCGAGACAGGCGGCATCATCACGGCTGCTGCGTTCATCATGATCGCGGTGTTCGGCGGGTTCATCCTCGGCGACGCCCGCGCCATCAAGCTGATCGGCATCGGGCTCGGTGGCGCGATCTTCCTCGACGCGTTCATCCTGCGCACCGTGCTCGTGCCGTCGCTGATGCACGTGTTCGGCAAGGCGAACTGGTACTTCCCCAAGTGGCTGGATCGGATCACGCCGCAGGTGTCGGTCGAACCGGCCGACGACGGTCAGCCGCGGCCGGAACCCGACAAGGAACTCGCGCCGGTCTAATCGGCCAGCAACTCAGCGCGGGTGCGGGGCATGCCGCTCGCGCCCGCGCGGGCTGGCTTGACCGCGAGCACCTGGTTGACGCCGATGCGGTTGCCCTCGAAAGCGAGTGCCGAGCCGGCCATGTAGAGCCGCCAGATCCGGGCCCGCGCCGCAGTCGTGGCGGCCACGGCGTCGTCCCACCCCGCCTCGAGGTTGGCCACCCAGGCGCGCAGCGTCAATGCGTAGTGCTCGCGCAACGATTCGACGTCGCGCACCTCGAAGCCGACGGATTCGATGGCCTCGATCATCGTCGCCATCGGCAGCAGTTCGCCGTCGGGAAAGACGTACCGGTCGATGAAGGACGTCTTCGAGAACGTTGTCGGCTGACCTGGCCGCCGCGAGATCGCGTGGTTCAGCAGTCGCCCACCAGGGCGCAGCAACGCGAAGAGGTCCGCGGCGTAGACCGGCAGCATCGCGGCGCCCACATGTTCGGCCATGCCGATGCTGGAGATCGCGTCGAAGGGACCGTCGCGGACATCGCGGTAGTCCTGCACGCGGATGTCGACGAGGTCGGATAGTCCCTCGTCGGCCATCCGCTTCGTCGCGTAGTCGGCCTGCTCGCGCGAGATCGTCACGCCGACGACGTGTGCGCCATAGGTCTGTGCGGCGTGCCGTGCGAACGTGCCCCAGCCGCAGCCGACGTCGAGCACCCGCATCCCGGGCTCCAGGCCGAGCTTGCGGGCAACCAGATCACACTTGGCGACCTGGGCGTCGGAGAGGTCGAAGTCCGGCCCGGGCGGCTGCACCCAGTACGCACAGGAGTACGTCATCGACTCGCCGAGCACGATCCGGTAGAAGTCGTTGCCCACGTCGTAGTGGTGCGCGATCGCGTCGGCATCGCGAACCTTGGTGTGGCGTCGTCCGCCCAGGCGCGCCTCCTCGGGCGGCGGCGTGGGCGGCAGCCCGATGAGGCCCAGGGTGAGCGCCGCCTTGACCAACGCCCGCTTCGTGGCGGCGTCGACCACGACCCCGGGACCTTGTTCGGGCACCGCAGCCCGAGCGATCTCGTCGAGCCCGGCGAAGACGTCACCTTCGATCTGGATGTCGCCGGAAACGTAGGCCCGAGCGAACCCGAGCTCGTTGGGCGACCACAGCAGGCGACGCAAGGCCCGCCGGTTCTCGATCCTCAGCAACAACGACGCGTCAGCCGGGCCGACCTCGCTGCCGTCCCAGCAGCGGACCCTGATCGCGACGCCGTCACCCAGCGTGGCGTGCACCAATGGCTGCACGATGTCGGCCACCGTCATATCCATCCCCCGATCGGTGGTTCGGTTCTCCCCACCAGGTTTACCCCGAGTTCGCGACATATGCCACGATCCGAATCGCTAGGCTAGCGGGCGACGGCGGAGGGGCTCGCCGAAACCGCGACAGCCGAGCAACCGCCGGTGCGCCAACGGTCCCTACCTCAGCGCTCGAGGTAGCCGCCATGCCAGCACAACCTGTTACGGCCGACCGCGTCCGTGCCCATCTGCCCGCCGTCGGCGTGATCGCCGTCGGCGGCGGCATCGGCTCGGTCCTGCGTTACGGCCTCGCGCGCGCAGTGCCATCGGCGCCAGGCGACTTCCCTGTCGCCACGCTGATCACCAACCTGCTCGGTTCGCTACTGCTCGGGGCGCTGGTCGTCGCCGTGACCGAGGTCTGGCGACCGCACCGGCTGCTGCGGCCAGCTCTCGGCACCGGCCTGCTGGGCGGTTTCACGACGTTCTCGACGTTCGCGGTCGACGTGCGCGGCCTCGCTCTGCCGGCGGCGGGCGGCTTTGTGGCGGCGACGGTCGTCGGTGGGCTGCTGCTCGCTCTGGCCGGCATGGCTGCGGTTCGGCGCATCGAACCTCGACTGGTGGCGGCGAGTGCACACGAGTTCGTCGATCCGTTCGATCCGGACCTGCCGTGATCACCGTCCTGCTGGTGTTCGTCGGCGGGGCGGTGGGTGCCCCACTGCGCTACCTCACCGACCGTTGGGTTCAGACCCACCACGTACTGCGTTTCCCGCTCGGCACGCTGATCGTGAATCTCGTCGGCTGCTTTGTCGCCGGAGTGGTCGCGGGCGGCGTGGCCCAGGCCGGCTGGTCCAGTGACGTGCAGGCCCTGCTCGGCACCGGGCTGTGCGGCGGGTTGACCACCTATTCGACGTTCTCGGTAGAGACGATCGAGTTGCTCCAGAGCAAGCTCACCATCCGCGCCGTGAGCTACGTGCTCACCAGCGTCGGGCTGGGCGTGGGACTGGCCGCGCTCGGCTGGGCAATCCCCTGATGGATCAGCCGGCGTCGATGGACACCGGCGAGCCGAGGACGGTCAGCGCGGTGTCGTCGGGCAGCGAGCGTTTGATCACGGCCAGCGCGATGGGGCCGAGCTCGTAGTGATGCGCGGCCGTACCGAGGAAGCCGATGGCCCGGCCGCCGGCCAACTCGACGGGCGTGCCCGCGGGCGGCAGCACGTCAGACTCGCCGCCCAGATGCAGCAACACCAGCCGACGCGGCGGCTTGCCGAGGTTCTGCACCCGCGCAACGGTCTCCTGCCCGCGGTAGCAGCCCTTGTCGAGGTGCACGGCGGGGCCGATCCACTCGACCTCGTGCGGGATCGTGCGATGGTCGGTCTCGAAACCCAGCCGCGGCCGGCGAGCCTCGACGCGCAAGGCTTCGAACGCCCATACCCCGGCCCGCTCGGCACCGGCGGCCTGCAGCGTCTCGATGGTGGCGGCGGAGTCGGCGCGCGGCACGATCAGATCGGCCGCGTCGTCCCCCGGCCACGGCATGCGGCGGACGAACCCCCCGCCGGGGAGTGCGGCGGCGTGGCCGGTCTCGGGAATCGGTAGGCCGGCGGCGCTCAGCACGTCCGCGGTGGCCGGGCCGACCAGCGACACGACGGCCCAGGCGTCGGAAACCTCCGCCGGCTCGACGCGCTTGAGGAACCGCATCATCTGTAAGTAACCCAGCACTGTCGGGGCCGCGCCGGGCTCGGTGTCGATCCAGACGACGCCATCCAGCTCGGTGACCTGCCAGTGCTGCTCGACATGCCCGTGCGGAGAAAGCACGAGCGATTCGGTCGAGTCCCCGTCGCCCAGTGCTGCCACATGTTGCGAGCAGATCGTGTGCAGCCAGCTGAGCCGGTCCTCGCCTGACACGGTGAGCACGTCGCGATTGCTGCGGTCGATCACGCCGGCTCGGGTCGACAGGACGCGCTGCTCGCGCAGGGGATCGCCATAGTGCCAAGGAATGGCTGAGTCGATTCCCGGAGCGGGCACGGCGCTGTCGAGTTCAGTGGTCATGGTGATGACTGGATCGCTGGGCAGGCGGTTTTTGTTCCCCGGCCAGGCAGGTTGCGCACCGCCCGAACACGGTGAAGTGCGATCGGTCGAGCGTGAAGCCCTGTTCGTCGTGCAGCCGCTGGGCCAGCGCATCGACGAGATCGTCGGGCGCGTCGACCACGCTCCCGCACACGTGGCAGACCACGTGGATGTGGTCGTCGTCGGCCGGGCGGTAGGCGGGCGCGCCGTGCCCCAGGTGCGCGTGCTTGACCAGTTCAAGCTCCTCGAGCAGTTCCAGCGTGCGGTAGACGGTCGTCACGTCGACACCCGGCACGGCCTCGCTGATCTGCTCCGGCGTCGCATGCCCGAGCCGGCGCACCGCATCGAAGACGTGCTCGCGCTGCGCGGTGACCCGCAGCCCGCGGGTGCGCAGGGCCGCAGCGAGGTCCGGCACCGCGGCATCGGTCCGTTGTCCGGTCATTATCGCCAGTCTAGGTAACCTGGCGCCGTGACGGTGGGGCTGCTGGCGATTCTGGGTGTCGGCCTCGTCGACCCTGACACACCCGTCGTGCACGCCGATGACCCCGGCCTGACCCGTGGTGACGGCTGCTTCGAGGGCTGCCGGCTCGTCACGACAGGCGGGATGGGCACCGTAGACCAACTCGACGCCCACCTGGCCAGGATGTCGCGCTCGGCCGCGGCGCTGGACATCGCCTTCGACGAGCCGGCGTGGCGCGGACTCGTCGCGCTGGCCGTAGCGGCGTGGCCGGAGCCGGGCGAGGCGGCGATGAAGCTCGTGCTCACGCGGGGCCGTCCGTCAACCGGGATGCCGACCGGTGTGTTGACGATCAGCCCGCTGCCGCCGGACTACCCACGGCAACGCCGCGACGGGTTGCGGGTCATCACCCTGACCCGCGGCACGGCAAGCGACGCGTTCGCTGATGCGCCCTGGCTGCTCGGCGGGGTCAAGACGCTGTCCTACGCGGTGAACATGGCCGCACAGCGCGAGGCCGCCCGTCGCGGTGCCGACGACGTCCTGTTCGTCAGCGCCGACGGACGAGTGCTCGAGTCCACGGTCAGTTCGGTCGTCTGGTCCAGCGGGCGCACGCTGCATACAACGCCGCTGGGCGAGAGCGGAATTCTCGGCGGCACCGTCCAGGAGGTCCTGTTCGCTCGGGCACCGGCAGCCGGCTGGCGCACGTGCGTCACGACCGCCTCCGTCGACGACCTGCACGCCGCCGACATGCTGTGGCTGACCGGCAGCGTCCGCGGGCCCGTCGACGTCGTCGACCTCGACGGACGCTCCCGAAACCGCGATGCCGGGGCGATCGAAGAGGTGCGCATGCTAAGCGGATTCGGCTCGTGACGAAACCCATTGCAGGCGCGCGACGAGCGCCGTACGGTGTGATCACACGCGAAAGGAGGTGGTCCAGAGTTGAGTATTCCTCGGACACGTGAGGTGGCTGACCGCTAGCCGCTGCAATGCAACGGACCTGCAGGGCCAATGCCCGCGTCGCGCGCTGCGCGGCGGCGAGTAATACCTGGCAGCTACCCGGCCCCCGAGTCGTCGGCCCGTCCAGCCGGCCCGCCATGGCGGACAAGACTCGGGGGTCGACCCATGTCCGGGCACGAATTCAGGGTCAGGTCAGGGTCAGCACCTGATGCGCGCGTGGGGCCGCCCCGCGACGATCAGCACATGATCGAAGCGCGCAGGCTGACAAAGCGGTACGGGTCCACCCTCGCGGTGGACGATCTTTCCTTCGATGTCTTACCCGGGCGAGTAACCGGGTTCCTCGGCCCGAACGGGGCCGGCAAATCCACGACGATGCGCATGGTCCTCGGGCTGGACCGGCCGACTAGCGGCACGGTGACCGTGCTCGGCCGACCTTTCGGCGAGCACCACCGGCCGCTGCACGAGATCGGCGCCGTGCTGGAGTCGCGCTCGGTGCATGGGGGCCGCAGCGCCTACAACCATCTACTTTGTCTCGCGCAGAGCAACGGCATCGCCGAGCGGCGGGTGCACGACGTGCTCGAGCTCGTCGGGCTGAGCGACGTCGCCGGCAGGCGCGCCCGCGCCTTCTCCCTCGGCATGAGCCAGCGCCTGGGGCTCGCCGCGGCCCTGCTCGGCGACCCTGCCGTGGTCCTGTGCGACGAACCGGTCAACGGCCTCGACCCGGAGGGCATCCGGTGGATCCGGACGACCCTGCGCGCGCTGGCGGCCGAAGGACGCACGGTCTTCGTGTCGAGCCATCTGATGAGTGAGATGGCGTTGATGGCCGACCACGTCATTGTCGTGGGCCGGGGCCGGCTGCTTGCCGACGCGAGCATGGCGGACCTGCTCGCCAGCGGGGCGCGCAGCTTCGCGCTGGTCCGTACCCCGGACGCGACACGGTTGGCTGCGGTATTGCACAAGGCCGGTGCGACGACCAGTGCCCACGCCGACGGCGGACTGGAGGTGGTCGGCCTGCCCTGCGACCGGATCGGCGACCTGGCCGCCGAGCACGGCTTGCGAGTGCACGAGCTCACCCCGCGCCAAGCGTCGCTCGAGGCCGCGTTCCTCGAACTCACCCATGACAGCGTCGACTTCCGCGTCGAGGAGGCATCGTGACCGCCAGGCTGAGCCCCGAAATGTGCGCTGCAGCGCCGCCGACGACCGTCGGCTTCGGCAACGTGTTGCGCTCGGAGTGGACCAAGCTCCGGTCGCTGCGCTCGACGTGCTGGTCTGCTGCATTTGTCGTGCTGGCGACGGTCGGGCTGGGCATCTTCATGGGCGCGCGGTGGGCCCACCAGAGCGGGCCGATTCCGCCCGGGTTCGACGCGACGAACACGAGCCTGAGCGGCACCTACATCGCCCAGCTCATCGTAGGGGCCCTCGGCGTGCTGACGATCACCTCCGAGTACGCCACCGGCATGATCCGCGCGACGTTCTCGGCCGTGCCGCAGCGCCGGACCCTGCTGGCGGCGAAGGCCGTCGTCCTCGCCCTCGGCACTCTCGTGGTGGCCGAAGCGGTCTGCTTCGTTGCGTTCGTCAGCTGCCAGGCGCTGCTCGCGAACAAGGGCGTCGGAGTCTCGCTGGGCGACCCGGGAGCACTGCGTTCCGTGGTCGGCGCGGGCCTGTACCTGACGGCGGCGGCCCTGCTGGGCTTCGGTCTCGGCGCGGCGATCCGCCACCCGGCCGGCGGTCTGTCGGCGTTCTTCGGGCTCCTGTTCGCGCCGAGCGCGATCGTGGACCTGCTGCCGACTGACTGGCGCAACGACCTCATCAACTACATGCCTGCGAACGCCGGCAGTCAGATCTTCACCACCGACAACGTCAACGGCGCTCTCGGCCCCTGGGCAGGCCTGGGCGTCTTCTGCCTCTACGCCGCGGCTGCGTTGGTCGTCGGCTTCGTCCTGACCGCGGTGCGCGACGCGTGACCGGCCGGCTCAGATGAGGTGGACGAGCTTGTAGATCGGCCGGGCCGACCAGGTGACCATGCCCTGCTCGTCGAGGAACGCCATGATCTTCTCGCCGAGCCAGCGGCGGGTCGCCCGATTGTGCGGGTTGCGGCGGGCCGCCTTGACTGCGGCCTTGCGATCGAGCCCCACCGCGTCGTACACCGCGGGATTTATCAGGGTGTGCACCACGAAGGCCGCGACGAGCGCCGAGACCGAGTTGCTCACGAACGTGGCGACCCGACCGAGCCCGGGCCGGATGCGGGCGATCTCCTCGCGGGCGAAGCGAACGTGCCGGGCCTCCTCGACGACGTGGATCCGGTTGACCATCCGCACCAGCGGGTTGATGGACTCGTCGTTCATGGTCGCCCGCTGCAGCCGATCGGTGACCTCTTCGGCGACCAGGACTGGTGCGAACAGCGCCGGTCCCCGTGCGGTGGCCTTGTACACGCGCGCGAGGTGGTGGAGGTAGGCGGGCGGCCGATACGCGGTGAGCCCCAGCCGCGACAGCGCCTTGGCGAACATGATCACGTGCCGCGTCTCGTCGCCGATCTCGGTGAGCGCGTAGTGGGTGTGCGCTGCCTGGGGGTCCTGGTGGTAGACGTAACGCGTCAGCATTTGGATCAGGATGATCTCGAACCACAGCCCGGTGCTGGCCACGCTCGCCAACTCATGCTTGGACAGGGCGATGCGCTGCTCGGGCGTCATCTCATCCCACATCGCCGTGCCGTATAGCGACACCCGTTCGAAGGGCAGGTAGGCGAGGTCCTCGACCACCGGCGCGTCCCAGTCGATGTCCAGGTGCGGGTCGTAGGAGTTCTTCGACGACGAGCCGAGCAGCCGGGTCGCGGTCTTGTCCCGAGTGTTGGACGCTGCCAGGGCGGTCATGTGTCTGTCCGATCTGCCGGGCGGCCGGTGACCGCAGTACCCGATACTCGAGATGACGTCGTGCGATAACTAGCACAAGGTGTAGCACTTACATCTTCGCCGGACAAACTGTCACAGGTACATCGGCCTCGGGCCCGTCGGGGCTAGGCTCCCGGCATGACCGAGCAGTTGCGCGACGGGCGGTCGACCCGCTGGGACCCGCACCGCCGCGAGCGCAGGCTGGCGATCATCAACGCCGCAATCGCGGCAATCGAGGACTTCGGGCCAGACGCCCTGACCGGACAGATCGCCGACAAGGCGGGCGTGCCGCGCACCCACGTGTATCGGCACTTCGAGGGCAAGCAGGCGCTGGACTTTGCGGTGTCGCGCCACGTCGCCCTGCAGATCGGCCAGCAGATCCGGGCCGGGCTGGCCACCCAAGGCTCTCCGCGCGACATCATCGGTGCCTCGATCAGCCAGCACCTGGGCTGGATCGAGGCCCACCCCAACCTCTACCGCTTCCTGGCCCAGCACGCCTATGCCGTGAACGCGACGGGCTCGCCCGCGGTCGACGACGCGAAGGCCGCCTTCGCCGGCGAGCTGAGCGCGCTGCTGGCCGGCTACATGCGCCTGTTCGACATGGACACGACGCCCGCCGAACGCGTGGTCGTCGGCGTGGTGGGGATGGTCGACGCGACCGCTGCGTGGTGGCTCGAACACCACGACGTGCCGCGGGCCGAGTTGACCGCGGCGCTGACCGAGCAGGTCTGGCTGATCATCGACCACACCGCGCGCAGCCTCGGCGTGACGATCGACCCGGACGTGTCCCTGCCCGCACTAACCTGATCAGCCCTGATCAGCCCTGATCAGGTCCGGGTGAGCCGCGCGTTCAGGTGCGCGGCGTAGGGCTGTGCGGCCGGGGCGAGCTCGGTCGCATAGACCAGGTCGCCGTCGAGCAGGGCGTAGAGCCGCCGCTCGCCGTCGACGGGCTTGGCGGTCGGCGTCGGCGCAGCCACGGCAGTGGCCAGCTCCCAGCGCACGTCTGCGGCGACGCCGGTGAACAGCAGCGCCTGGCCGGTGTTGGACGCGATCACGGCTTCGATGTCATCCTGGCCGGCGCCGGGGCGCCAGAAGCCCGACTCGCGCCAGGCCTGCCGGATCACGCCACCGTCAGCGTCCAACAGCCAACTGCGCGACTCGTAAGCGAGGAACGGGCGCCCGTCGTGGACGAAGCTGAGCTGCTGGCCGTAGCTGAACTCGGCGCCGGTTGCGGCCACCACGCCGGTGCCGGACCCGCGCCAGTTGCCGACGAGCGGCAGCAGCGCGAGCAGGTTGTCGTGGATCGGCGGCCCGGAGCGCAGGTCGGCCGTGTCCGGTACCGGCTCGGTCACGACTGAGCGGCGAACATCTTGCGTAGGACGTACGCGGCGACGGCGGCGATGCCGAGGAAGGTCACAACGAGGATGACGAGGTAGGCCGCTTCCATGACAGGCAGGATATCGGCATGACCGCCACTTCCCCGCGCAAGCTCGTCGTGAAATGCACGGCCGGAATCGAGGATCCCGAGCGCTGCGCCCAGGCCTTCACCGTGGCCGCGACCGCCTTGGCGGCCGGGGCCGAGGTCTCGTTGTGGCTGACGGGGGAGGCTACCTGGTTGGCGGTGCCGGGACGTGCCGAGGCGTTCGACTTGCCGCATTCGGCACCGCTGAGCGACCTGCGCGACGCCGTACTGGCGGGCGGCACGCTGACCGTCTGCACCCAGTGCGCCGCGCGTCGAGACATTGCCGAGACCGACCTGGTGCAGGGGGCAGTGATCGCCGGCAGCACGTCATTCGTGGCTGAGGTACTGGCCGACAACGCGCAGGCCCTCGTCTACTGAAACCCCCGATTGTGCAATTTTCGCGGCCCTGGCGGGGTCGAAGTTGCACAATCGGGGGCGGTAGCTCAATGCAGGGTCAGCGAGGCTTCCACCAGGCCGGGGCCGGTCGCCGACACGGGCGCGGTGGCCTTGCCGTCGCGGTGCAGCACCGACAGCGTCCAGTCGCCGGGCGCGGCGAAGAACCGGAAGTCGCCGGTCGCCGACGTCACGACCTCGGCGGTGAATTCACCGGTCGAGTCGAGCAGTCGCACGTACGCACCGGGCACCGGCGCGTCACCGTGTGAGACGACGCCGTAGATGACGGTCTCCTTCTCGAGGTCGACACCGGCGGGCAGTGACGGGGTCTGCGCAGGGGCGCCGCACATCTCAGGCACCCTTCTCGATCGGGACGCCGACCAGCGAGCCGTACTCGGTCCACGAACCGTCGTAGTTCTTGACGTTGTCGTGGCCGAGCAGCTCGTGCAGCGCGAACCAGGTGTGGCTGGAGCGCTCCCCGATGCGGCAGTACGCGATCGTGTCCTTGGCGTCGTCCAGGCCGACCTCGGAGTACAGCTGCCGCAGGTCCTTGTCGGACTTGAACGTGCCGTCCTCGTTGGCGGCCTTGCTCCACGGCACGTTGAGGGCGGTCGGGATGTGCCCGCCGCGCTGGGACTGCTCCTGGGGCAGGTGCGCAGGTGCGAGCAGCTTGCCGGAGAACTCGTCGGGCGAGCGGACGTCGATCAGGTTCTTCTGCCCGATCGCGGCGATGGTCTCGTCGCGGAAAGCGCGGATCGAGAGGTCCTGGTCCTTGGCGGTGTAGGTGGTGTGCTCGCGGGACACGGTGTCCTTCGAGAGCTCACGGCCGTCGAGCTCCCACTTCTTGCGACCGCCGTCGAGCAGCTTCACGTCGTCGTGGCCATAGAGCTTGAAGTACCAGTAGGCGTAGGCGGCGAACCAGTTGTTGTTGCCGCCGTACAGGACGACTGTGTCGTCGTTGCTGATGCCCTTCTCGGAGGCCAACTGCTCGAACTGCTCCTTGTTGACGAAGTCGCGTCGGACCTGGTCCTGCAGTTCGGTCTTCCAGTCGAGCTTGACGGCGCCCTCGATGTGGCCCCCGTCGTAGGCGCTGGTGTCTTCGTCGACCTCGACGAACACCACACCCGGTGTGTTCAGGTTCTGCTCGGCCCAGTCGGCCGTGACGAGCGCGTCTTCGCGACTCATGATCGTCTCCTCTATTGATAGTGCACAGGTTGATGGCGTGCGAGCGCACCCGGATTTGGTGGCGGGGAAAGCGGGAAGCAACAGCGCCGCGGGGCGGCGGCCAAGGGCTACCCGGTCAGCGCATACGACAGAGGCAGCTGCCCACACGGCACAGGTCGACCGTGCGGCGGGTGATGAGCCGAGTGCTCACTGCGAAGAGCGCGATGCTCATGGGGCAGACAGTAGTCGGCAGGGCGGCAGTCTCGCTACCCAACCCCGCCACCACGTGAGACATCTGTCCCGCGGACTGGGATCAGGGTGCGGCAGTGAAGACCGCGTCGTCGGCGCGGGCACACACCAACAGCCCGGCCGCCTCCGGCCTCAGCTCCTCGAGGCGTAGGCCGAACGGCAGTGCCGAGAGCGGGATCGGCACGTTCAGGCTCGGCATCAGCTGGCTGAGCACCAGGCTCGGCAGGCTGATGCCGGCCACCGAGAGACCGCGCACCCGCAGCCAGACCGCTCCGCCCACCACAGTCAGCCGCGCCTCGCCGCTCACCCGCGCGAGCTGACTCACGCCGGGCACCGGCAGGGCCGCAGTGGCGACCAGTCGTTGTTTCTCGAAGCTGAGTGTCAGGCCGGGGATCCGGCTGATCCGGGCCACTTCGCCGTACGGCAGCACGATCCGGCCGTCGACGTGCGCGCACGGCAGCGACGTGATGCGCCCGCCGAGAAGTTCGCGCGGCGGCAGGTCCACGTCATAGAGGTGCGCGGTCAGGGTCGCGTCGCTTATCTCACCGAGCCGCAGCCCGTCCCCGGACACCTCGACGTCGCGGTACCGGCCGCGCAGCGCCTGGGTCAGGAATGGCGTGCCGTGGACGCGAACCGTCGGTGGCCGGCCGAACGGCTCCGACAGGTACTCCGACGCCCTCCGTTCGGCCAGCCCGGCGCACATGCGGTCGGCGACCACGGCACTCACGCAGAGCAGGAGCAGCAGCACGAGGACGACGACAACAGTGATCACCGCGGCGCGGGCTCAGACGCGGATGGCCAGGCACAGCACGAATGCGACCGGCGCCAGCAGGCTCAACGGCATCAGCGCGCTGAGGATCGGGCGCGTGCGGCGGGCGAAGCTGGCTGTCGGCAGCGGTGACGAGCGCTCGATGAACGCGACCCCGACGGCGAAGAACGCGACGAGCGCACCGAGCGCCGCGCCGGTGAACGCGCCGCGGCCATTGAGGAATTCGGCGTCCGAGCGCAACATCAAATGGCCGATCGACCCACCCAGCCCGGTCGAGGCAACCACCGCGAGCAGCCCGCGCGACACCGACGGGTCGAAGCGCGGCGCGGCCAGCATCAAGTCCACGAGGTAGCCGACCACCAGGGCACCGGCAGCCGCCGCGACGACGCCGCCGACTACCCGGCCGCCGAGCGTGGGGCCGGCGAACTCGTGCCGCAGTTGGAGCAGGGCGGGCAATGCCGCCATCGCCACGACGATCAAGGCGACCCCGCCGAGCGATTCCACCACGCGCACGCGGGCGGCGCCGCGCATGAGTTGGTGGACGAACATGGCAGGGATGGCCAGCGCAAAGACGGGGACCAGCGTGCCCAGCCGCCCCGCGGGCCAGACGGAGACCGTGACGTCGGCGCCAGCCGCGGCCAGCGCGGCGATCACCAGGGCGCCCTTACGGCCGGGCACGCTGGTGCCGAACACCCAGGCCACGGCCAGGACGGCCTGCACCACCGCGATGGCGACGAGCAGCGCAACCGCGCTCGTCCGGGCCGCTCCGATGAGCAGTGCGCCGGCCAGCACGGTAACGGCCAGGCTGCCGAGGTGGTTGAGCTCGACCTCGTCCACCACGGCGTCGCTCACGGGCGCCATCGTCTCAGACGGACGGGTTCGGCCCCGGCCCGAACCCAGGCGCCGATCCGGCGGACGAGGTCCGGCGTGGTGGCGGTCTCGGCGTGTGCCATGCCGCGCTCCACCCACACGGTGGCCTCCGGAGCCGCAGCGGCCAGGACGTCGACGTGCCGCAGCGGGAAGTAGTGGTCGGCGTCCCCGTGCACGATGAGCAGCGGCGTCGGGGCGATCCGGCCGACGAGCTCGGCGGGCGATTCCGGGACCTGGACCCATCCCGCAGGCGACAGCCGGGTGCGCCGGACGACGCGGCAAGCCACCCGCCCGCTGCGTGTCTCGCACAGCCAGTGGACGATCCGCATGGCCCGAGTGCCCCGCTCGTACCACTCGCCGGGTGAGCTGACGCTGACGACCGCATCGGCGTCCCCGCCGAGGCCGGCATAGCGCAGGACGATCGAGCCGCCCATCGACCAGCCCAGGACGGCGACCCGCTGGTAGCCCGCCGCACGCAACCAGGCCACGGCGGCTGCGACGTCGTGCACCTCGAGGTCCCCGGCCGTGCTGACCCCGCCGGAGGCGCCGTGCCCGCGCAGGTCCGGCGCCAGGACTGCCGCCCCACCGGCCGCGAGTGCGGCGCAGATCCGCCGGACCGGAGCGTGCCGCGACGACCCGGTGAAGCCGTGGGCCACCACGCAGGCCAGCCGGTGGTCCGGCGCTCGCCAGAACGCCGCCCGCAGGTCGATCCCGTCGGCTGTGGTCAACACGACGGTTTGCGGGTTGGTCACGTTGCTATTCTTGTCGCAGACTCATGACAGGGCAGCGCCGCCCGCCGGGTTTGGGCAGTCTTGCCACCCCCGGAGACCACCGTTCTCTATCTGGGAGGCGCTATGGAGCTCATGCTGCTCACCGCGGCCCCGCAGGCCACGACCGAGGTTCTGCCTGCGCTCGGCCTGCTGCCTCACAACGTCACCGTGCTGGCTCTTGACGCGTCGGTACTCGTCGATCGCCGCATGGGCGACGTCATCCTGGTCGATGCGCGGCGCGAGCTGGCCGGTGCCCGCACGTTCACCCGGGTCCTTGCGGCTATGGGCATCGCCGTCCCAGTGGTCGCGGTGCTCACCGAGGGCGGACTGATCGCGCTGTCGGCCGAATGGGTGGTCGACGACATCGTGCTCGACACGGCCGGCCCGGCTGAGCTGGACGCCCGGCTACGGCTGGCGATCGAGCGTCACTCCGCCGCCGCCGACCCCACGCCGGAACACGTCGACATCGGCGATCTCACGATCGACGAGACGACGTACACCGCTCGGCTGAGCAGCAATCCGCTCGACCTCACCTACAAGGAGTTCGAGCTGCTGAAGTTCCTCGCCCAACACCCGGGGCGGGTCTTCACCCGTTCCCACCTGGTGCAGGAGGTCTGGGGCTACGACTACTTCGGCGGCACTCGAACCGTCGACGTCCATGTGCGGCGGCTGCGGGCCAAGCTCGGGCCGGAGCACGAGGCGTTGATCGGCACCGTCCGCAACGTCGGGTACAAGTTCGTGCGCCCGGCCGCCGACCCGGACGCCACCCGCGCCGGTGCGGTGAACGTCGTGGACTCGGTCACCGAGAGCGAGATGCTCGACCAGACCCGCTGAGCACCCCGATAGCGTTCGGGGATGGCCTTGTCGACCGCGCTCCTGCCGTTGCTTGACGCGTCCACCCGCGCAGAGGTCCAGTCGCTCGCCGATGCGATCGAAGCCAGCGACGGCGAGCCACCGCTGTCCGATCAGGCGTTGACGCAGCTCGGCGCGTCGGAGGTCGTCCATGTCGTCGCACACGACGGCGATCGGCTGGTCGGCTACGCGCAATTGGATGGCACATCGCTCGAACTGGCCGGCGACGCCACGGCGGTCGCCGCCCTGCTGGACACCGTCGAGGCCCGGGGCGACGCCGATCTGCTGGTCTGGTCGCACGGGAAGCGCAGCCCGGTCGGCGGGGTACTGGCATCGCGTGGCTATGCGCAGATGCGCGTGCTGCACCAGCTGCGCCGCAACCTGGCCGGACCGCTGCCCGAGATCGCGGTGGCCGACGGCGTCACCGTCCGCGCGTTCGAGCCGGGGCAGGACGAACAGGCATGGCTGCGGGTCAACGCCGCGGCCTTCGCCACGCATGCCGAGCAGGGCCGCTGGACGCTGGCCGATCTCGAGGCGCGCGAAGCCGAGCCGTGGTTCGACCCGGCCGGGTTCCTTCTCGCCGAGCGCGACGGGGAACTGCTCGGCTTTCACTGGACGAAGATCCACGCCGACGGGACTGGTGAGGTCTACGTCCTCGGCATCGACCCGTCGGCCCAGGGGCTGAAGCTCGGGACGGCACTGCTCGTACGCGGCCTGGCCTACCTCGCCAGCCGTGGGTGCGACGAAGTGCTGCTCTATGTCGACGACGACAACGGCGCCGCGATGGGTCTCTACGCACGGCTGGGGTTCCACAGCCATGACGCCGACACCCAGTGGCGGCGCAACGGGTCCTAGCGGTCTGCCTGCGATATGCGGGCGCGCAACTGCTTGGACAGGTAGCTGTCGAAGAAGCGTGCGCCCAGTATCCGACGGGTGTGCACAAGGAACTTCGCCGCCGGGTCACCACGTAGCCGGCCCGCGGGTTCCTGCTGGCGAGCGCCCGCTCGATGGCTTTGGCCACTGCCGTCGAGCCACCGCAAGGACGCGCTGTTCACATTGCGGACATGCTGAGCATTTCGGCTCGTCATGTCATAAGGGGCCGTCGTTCATGTCTCGTTCATCTGGCTCGCCCCGAAGCGCCACCTGCCCCTCTTAGCGTCGCGTCTGGAAGAGCCAATGACGAGGGGAACTCAACGTGAAGCTGTACCGAGCTGGCGCCATCGCCGGACTCATCGCTTGCGCAGTTGTGCTGTCGGCTTGCTCGAGTTCGAAGAAGAGCGCCGACACCACGACTCCGGCAAGCACCGCCTCCGCAGGCGGCTCGAGCACGCCCGCTCCTAGCGGCCCGACCTGCTCCACCGGAAAGCTGGACGCAGAAGGCTCCACCGCCCAGACCAACGCGATCAATGCGTGGATCTCGGCCTACCAGAAGGCCTGCCCCGGAGCGACCATCAACTACAACCCGACCGGCTCGGGCGCGGGCATCACCTCGTTCACCACCGGCCTCGTCGACTTCGCCGGCTCGGACTCGGCACTGGACCCCACCAAGGGCGAGGTGGCGAAAGCCCAGACCCAGTGCGGCAGCACGCCGCTCGACCTGCCCATGGTTGTCGGGCCCATCGCCATCGCCTACAAGCTCAAGGGTGTCGACAAGCTCGTCCTGAACGGCGATCTGATCGCCAAGATCTTCCTCGGCAAGATCACCACCTGGAACGATCCGGCGATCGCGGCGGTGAACTCCGGGGTGACTCTGCCCGCCACGAAGATCTCGGTGTTCTACCGGTCCGACTCGTCGGGCACGACGCAGAACTTCGAGAGGTACCTGGCCGCCACGGCTCCCAGTGTCTTCACCTCGAAGCCGGACAAGGACTCGTCGAAAGCCGGCTTCGCCGGGCAGGGCAAGGCTAAGTCACAGGGTGTTGCGGCAGCTATCGCCGCGGTTGAGGGTGGCGTCGGCTACGACGAATTCTCCTTCGCCGTCAGCAGCGGCCTGAGCACAGCGTCCGTCGACAACGGTGGCGGAGCGGTGGAGCTGACCAAGGACACCGCCAGTGCTGCCGCCAATTCCGCGACGGTCAGTGGCACCGGCAGCGACCTGAGCCTGAAGATCGACTACGCGACCAAGGCGCCGGGGGCCTACCCGATCATCCTGGTGACCTACGAGGTCGTCTGCTCCAAGTATAAGGACGCAGCCAAGGGGACGTTCGTCAAGAACTTCCTCAACTACACCGTTGACGCCGGACAGGCACTGCTGCCGGGACTGGGTTACGCCCCGCTCCCAGCGGAGCTGCAAACAAAGGTCAAGGCCTCGGTCGCGACCATCAGCTAGTCACCGAAAGCACGAGGTGAGCGATGCCTCGCCGGCCGCCGGCAGCGGCCGGCGGGGCTGTCGCTTCGAGAAGGAGCAGGGCAGCTCATGGCTGACGGGGACACCGCGACACAGCCCGAGGGGTCGACGAACGGTGCGGCGCCCGCCCGGGGCGGCAATCCGTTCGTTCCCCGCGGTGTGGGAGGCGATGGTGTCGGTCTCGATCCGACGGCACCGCGCGCACTGCACGCAAACCCATCAGTCGTCGGCTCGTCCCAACCCCTTGCCATCAGTGCCGGCACACCGAGTGACGCGCCACCCGTGCTCGGCGCCGGGTCAGCGTCGGTCGGTTCGCCCCGTGGCAAGGTCCGCATCGGGGATCGGATCTTCCTCGCCCTGACGAGGGGCGCCTCGGGGTTTGTGGTGCTGCTTGTCTCCCTCGTCGCAATCTTCCTCGTCGTCAAGTCGCTGCCGTCGATCCTTGACGACAAGGTCAACTTCTTCACGTCGAGCGAGTGGTCGACCACCGCCGGCAACCTGCGGTTCGGCATCGCCCCGCTGCTCTACACGACGGTGGCCATCTCAGTCCTGGCGATGATCCTGGCGGTTCCGACCGCGATCGGTATCGCCCTGTTCATCACGCACTACGCCCCGAAGCGGGTGGCTCGGCCGGTCGCCTACGCGATCGACCTGCTCGCCGCGATCCCGTCGATCATCTACGGAATCTGGGGCGCGGCAGTGCTCGCACCGCACCTGGCCGGCGTGCAGCGTGCGCTCTACCACCTGGGCGGTTTTCCGCTGTTCAAGGACCGCAATGTGCCAACCGGAAGCCTATTCGACGGCGGCGTCGTGCTGGCCATCATGATCCTGCCGATCGTCACCGCGATCAGCCGCGATGTCTTCGAACGCACCCCACGGGAGAACATCGAGGCAGCCTTGGCCCTGGGCTCGACCAAGTGGGAGATGATCCGGATGGCGGTGCTCCCGTACGGGCGCGGCGGGGTGATCAGTGGCGCGATGCTCGGCCTCGGCCGCGCGCTGGGCGAGACCATCGCCGTGTTCTTGATCCTCTCCAAGGTCAGCAATTTCTCGCCCTCCATCTTCAGCGGCGGCGAGACGTTCGCGTCCAAGATCGCGAACAGTGCCAGCGAATTCAGCAACCCGGAGTCGACCGGTGCCTTCATCGCGGCCGGCCTCGTGTTGTTCGTCTTGACGTTTGTCGTCAACGCTGCCGCCCGAATGATCGTGAACCGTCGGAAGGACTTCACGTGACCGCGACCTTGACGGCCAAGCCCGCGCCCGCGTCGCACTTCGCCGGGCCATCCGGCTCGCGCAGATTCAAGAACGGTCTGGCCACTGTGCTGGTCACCGCGGCGTTCCTCGTCGCGCTCATTCCGCTGGTGTGGCTGCTGTGGACGGTGATCAGTAAGGGCTACCACGTGGTCACCAGCGCGTCGTGGTGGACCGAGTCCCAGCGCGGCAAGACCTTCGAGTCTGCTGGTGGCGGCGCGTGGCACGCGATCGTCGGCACCGTCGAGCAGGTTGCGCTCTGCAGCATCATTTCGGTGCCGATCGCAATCCTCGTGGGCATCTACCTTGTCGAGTACGGCCGCGGTGCGTTCGCGAAGGTCACGACGTTCACGGTCGACATCCTCACCGGCATCCCGTCGATCGTCGCCGCACTGTTCATCTACGCCCTGTTCATCTCGACGTTCCACGGCGCGCGCGCCGGCTGGCTGGTCTCGTTGGCCCTGGTCATCCTCATGATCCCGGTCATCGTCCGAACCACGGAAGAGATGCTCAAGCTGGTCCCCAACGAGCTGCGGGAAGCCTCCTACGCGCTCGGCGTCCCCAAGTGGAAGACGATCGTGAAGATCGTGCTGCCCACTGCGTTCACCGGGATTGTCACCGGCGTGGTGCTGGGGATCGCCCGAGTGGCCGGCGAGACCGCGCCTCTGCTGATCCTGGTCGGCTACTCCTCCAATACCAACACCGACCTGTTCAGCAATTTCCAGGGCTCGCTGCCGACCCTGATCAACGACCAGTTCGCCAACCTCAACCACGCCACCGGAGGCACGGCGTATCACCTCGACGCCAACGGCAACCGGGTCGCAGGTGCCGTCGTCAACTACGCCCCGGACCGGATGTGGGGCGCAGCGTTGACCCTGATCGCCATCATCCTGCTGCTGAACGTGTTCGCCCGCTTCATCGCCCGCTTCAACAAGATCGCCCAGTGAGGACGCCGCGCCATGGCTAAGAGCATCGAAGCGAAGAATCTCAATGTCTACTACGGCAAGTTCCTCGCTGTCAGCAACGTCAACTTCACCGTTGCCCCCAACTCGGTCACCGCGTTCATCGGTCCGTCCGGCTGCGGGAAGTCGACGGTGCTGCGCACCATCAACCGCATGCACGAAGTGATCGCCGGCGCGACCGTGCAGGGCAAGGTGCTGCTCGACGGCGAGGACATCTACGACGACGGCATCGACCCGGTGGCGGTCCGGCGCACGATCGGCATGGTGTTCCAGCGCCCCAACCCGTTCCCGACGATGTCGATCTACGACAACGTGGCGGCCGGGTTGAAGCTGCAGAGCGGCCGCACCCGCAAGGCGGACCTCGACGGCGTCGTGGAGAAGTCGCTGCGTTCGGCCAACCTGTGGGCTGAGGTCAAGGACCGGCTGAGCAAGCCGGGCGCCGGCCTGTCCGGTGGTCAGCAGCAGCGCCTGTGCATCGCCCGCGCGATCGCCGTCCAGCCCGACGTGCTGCTGATGGACGAGCCTTGCTCAGCCCTGGATCCGATCTCGACGATGGCGATCGAGGACCTCATCCGACAGCTGAAGAAGGACTACACGATCGTCATCGTCACGCACAACATGCAGCAGGCGGCCCGCATCTCCGAGCGCACCGCGTTCTTCAACCTCAGCGCCACCGGCCAACCGGGTGAGCTCGTCGAGATGGGCGAGACGCCGAAGATGTTCACGACCCCAACCGACAAGCGCACCGAGGACTACATCTCCGGCGCCTTCGGCTGACTTATCCGCCGAGGTGTCCCTCGATCTCCCCCGCTCGCTGGCGCTCGGGGGGATCTCGCGCGCCACTCGCGGCTTCGCCGCGGCCGCGTCGCGGCGGCGGCTCTTCGCGCGAGCGCTCACTCGCGTCGTGGTCACCTCTAGTACCGCAACTTCGTCAGCTCTGAGCGCTCACGGGCAGGGGTCGAGGGTCCACGACGTCGAGCTGTCTTCGCGTCGCCAGCGGGTTGTGGGGCCGGCGTCGCGGAGCACGTCGGTCAGCCAGAACGTCTGGTCGGGGTTCCAGCCGGCGAGCATCGTCGCCTCCTGTCCGGCTCGCAGCGTCCGGCCGGCACTCGTGAGATACCCGAGGACGGTGAGGTGCACCCCGTCGAAATCGGCCGCCACGTCAGCCCAGTCCGGGATGAGCCAGCTGTCGGCCCAGCCGGTCACCCGCCACCAGTCGTGGCGTCGGGTCCCGGTGACGTCGAGCGGATACCGCGTGACGAGCTCGACCCAATCGTCGGGTCCGGTGATCTCGTAGACGCGCGATCGCGGCTGGGCAGCCAGCGGCCAGCACCGCGCCATCGTCGGGCCCGCCGAATCCTCGACCAAGGCCAGCCCGACCGCACCCAGGTCGGGCAACGCTCGAGTCGTGGTCACGAGCGATGCCTGCGCCGGTGTCGACCACCAAGATCCGGTCATCGGTGCCGTCGGGTCGAGCGGTCCGGACCGGGCCCGGCGCTCATCGGCGGCCTCCGTCGAACGCCACTCGTAGAGTCGAGCCTGCGAGCCGGACATCGTCGGCGGCGGCTGCTCCGACTCGCTCACCCACTGCACGTACTGCTGGTCGTCCCGTGCGACCGGCGAGGCCCACCAGGCCGCGCCCGGGACCTGGGCAACTGCTCGTGCGATGGGCTCGAGAATCTCCGCCACCAAGGGGTGATCGAGCATCCGATCGGTCTCGTCGGCCTCCTGCCAGTACATGGCCCAGTTGACCGACTCGACCAGCCCCGTGAAGACGTTCGCGCCGACGGAGGGCAGGGCTGCCGCGACGGCCGCCTCGAGCTCCGCCCGCAGCCCCGACGGCAGCTGGCTGGTCACCGCCATCGGCCAGCCCAGCAAGCCGGGCGAGTCGTGCAGCAATTCGAAGCACAGCCGCCGCCCGCGCGGGCCGAGCAGCAGGTCATTGGCGTCGTCGGGCCAACCCACAATCGCCATCCTATGAGTGCTTCACCGCGCCGCCCGCACCCCGCCGCGGCACACTGGCGAGGTCCGCATCGACGGCTCCGTGAAGTGGGAGTTCTCATGAGTCAGACCGTCCCAGCCGCTGACGTCCCCGAAGGAACGGTCACCGGGGCCGGCAGCTACGCCCTGGGCAACAACGGCGAGTACTTCGCGGTCGGCCGTAAGTGCCGTCATCTGCGCGCGGACCTCGCCGGCGGCAGCATCGACGCCGACGGCTGCCTGGTCTGTCCGTGGCACGGGGCGAAGTACGACGTGAGATCCGGACGGATGGTGCGGGGGCCGCAAGGCGTGTTCGCCAAGATCCCGGGACTGGGCACAGCCTTCAAGGCATTGACGAGCGTCCTGCCATTGGCGCGCGGCACCGTCACCCAACAGGGGGACAACCTCGTAGTCGACTGACGCGTGTCACCCCGCCGCGAGGCCGCCGGCCTGCGCGAATGCCGCCGCGATCGCCTCCCGATCCGCACCGCCGGCGAGCAACACCCGCAACAGGACCCGCGCCTTGTACGGATCGAGCAGCCCTGCGCCGATCACCCCGCGGGCGAGCAGGTCGGACTCCGACCCCGTGAAGCCGTACGTAGCGCTCAGCACCGGCCCGGCCCCGATGCGTGAGGAGAGAACGACGGGGATCCGTGTGGCGAGCACACCGATCGCCGGAGCCATCGTCGCGGGCACGTGCCCCACCCCGAAGCCCGCCAACACCAAACCGTCGCACCGCGAGTCGAGATCTGCCAACAGCGCGCCGTCGTCGTCCAGCGTGACCGTCACCAGCCCGACGGCGACTTCGATCGGCGGCACAGGACGGGCCAGCCGGAGCCTCGGCGGCGGCTGCGCGACGAGCACCGGTGCGCCCTCGACGAGGTGCCCGATCGGGCCCGCGTTCGGGGACGCGAACGCAGCCGGGCTCGTGCTGTGCGTCTTGCGGACATAGCGCGCCGCGTGGATCTCGTCATTGAGCACCACGACAGCCCCCAAACCGCGAAACTGTTCGCTGGCCGCGACGAGCACCGCCGCGAGCAGGTTCGCCGGGCCGTCCGCGCCGGCCAGATTCGGGTTGCGCATGGCACCAGTCAGCACGATCGGCGTGTCGAGTTGCCAGACAAGGTCGAGCAGATACGACGTCTCCTCGAGGGTGTCGGTGCCCTGCACAACCACGACCCCGTCGGCGTCGCACGCCTCGGCCTCGGCGGCCAACTCGAGGATGTCGTCGAAGGTCAGGCACGCGCTCGGCGCCCTGCGCAAGTCGCGCACGTCCAGGGTGACGTCGAGATCGCCAAGTCGTGGCACCGCCGCGACGAGCTCCGCGCCCCCATGCCAGGCAACGACGCCGCCGTAATGGCCAGCCATGCTGATCGTGCCGCCCAAGAAGAAGACGGCGATCCGAGGCACGCCAGCACCGTATCGACACGTCATTGACCTGCCTGCAACACCCCCGTAAACTGGCTCCTCTATTGATCGCTGCTAAATAACGCGATCGGCCGGCAGAGCGGGAGCCACTGTGTCCGACTACGACGTCCTGGTCATCGGGTCTGGTTTCGGCGGCAGCGTCAGCGCGCTTCGCCTGACGGAGAAGGGCTACCGGGTCGGCGTGCTCGAGGCCGGGCGGCGCTTTACCGATGACACCCTGCCGAAGACGTCCTGGCGGATCCGCGACTTCTTCTGGGCGCCCAAGCTGGGCTGCACCGGAATCCAGCGCATCCACCTGCTCAAGGATTGCCTGATCATCGCCGGCGCCGGCGTCGGCGGCGGCTCGCTGAACTACGCCAACACGCTGTACGAGCCGCTGCAGCCGTTCTACGACGACCCGCAGTGGGCGCACATCACCGACTGGCGCGCCGAGTTGGCGCCGCACTACGAGCAGGCGAAGAAGATGCTCGGTGTCGTCACCAACCCGACGATCACACCCAGCGACATCGAGATGCAGCGTCTCGCGGCGCAGTTCGGCAAGTCCGACACGTTCCACATGACGCCGGTCGGCGTGTTCTTCGGCCGCGACGGCAAGCAGGAACCGGGCCAGACCGTTCCTGACCCCTACTTCGGCGGCGCCGGCCCCGAACGCACCGGCTGCATCCAGTGCGGGGAATGCATGACCGGCTGCCGGCACGGCGCGAAGAATTCGCTCACCGCCAACTACCTTGCCCTGGCCGAGAGCGGCGGCACCACCGTGCACCCGTTGACCACGGTCACGAACGTGCGTCCGCGGAAGGACGGTGGCTACGCGATCGACACCGTCCGCACGGGCAAGTGGTCCACCCGTAAGCCCGACCGCACGTTCACCGCCGATCAGGTCATCTTCAGCGCCGGCACGTACAACACCCAGAAACTGCTGCATCGCTTCCGCGACACCACGCTGCCCAAGCTCTCGCCACGACTGGGCTACCTCACCCGTACCAACTCCGAGGCGGTTCTCGGCGTGCGCACGGCCAAGCCGAAGTACGACTACACCGCGGGCGTCGCGATCACCTCGTCGTGGCACCCGGACGAGAACACCCACATCGAGCCGGTGCGCTACGGCAAGGGCAGCAACTCGATGGGACTGCTGAACACGCTGCTCACCGACGGCGGCACCCGCCGAGCCCGCTGGCTGCAGTTCGCCGTGGGCATGCTGCGCAACCCGCTGCAGCTACGGCTGCTCATCCCGCGCAAGTGGTCCGAGCGGGTGATCATCCTCCTGGTGATGCAGTCGCTGAACAACTCCATCACGGTGAAGCGCAAGAAGGGGCCTTTCGGCCGGCCCATGCTCACGTCGGAACAGGGCGTCGGCGAACCGAACCCCACCTGGATCCCGGCCGCCAACGCCGCGGCGCGGCAACTCGCCGACAACATCGACGGCATGGCGGGGGGCACCTGGGGCGACCTGATGAACGTGCCGATGACCGCGCACTTCATCGGTGGCTGCGCGATCGGCGATTCCTCGGAGACCGGGGTCATCGATCCCTATCACCGCCTATACGGCTACCCCGGGCTGCACGTCGCCGACGGTTCGGCCCTGTCCGCGAACCTGGGCGTCAACCCGTCCCTCACGATCACGGCGCAGACCGAGCGCGCAATGGCGCTGTGGCCCAACAAGGGCGAGGCCGACCTGCGGCCCACGCTCGGTGCGCCATACGAGCGCACCGACCCCATATTTCCGCTCCGTCCGATGGTTCCGCACGACGCTCCCGCGGCACTGAGGTTCGGCCCGACCCCGCTCGGTATGCCCGGCATCCGCACCGCCTGACCGAGCCGAGCAAAGCTTTACCAAGACTGGCGCAACTCGCGACGATCATCGTCGTTGACATGTATAGGCGCTGTGTTGGGCGCGCTGGCTACGGCGGTGCTCTGGCGCCTCCCCGTCCTACGCAAGAACGTAGAGAGGCACGGCATGTCCCACAGTTCCAGGTCCAACTTCGGAGAAACCACTCCGAAGAGCCAGCGCGCCCACGGCGCGCGTTCTCGCACGGGCCGGGTGATCGCGGGGACATTGGTCGCGGGCATCACCGTCGCCGGCCTTGCCGTCACTGGCGGCCAGAGCGCCGGCGCAGCATCGCTGCCCCAGGCCCAGTCCGTCGGCCGGCTCGTCGACGGCACGCTCGGCGGCAACCCGATCCAGCAGGTCGCCGACGTTGCCGACGCCCGCGCCACCGCGCCGGGCACGCAGTCGGTGCAGAACCCGCTCGACGTGACCCTGCTCGGCCAGCTCAACCTCCCACTGACCGGCGTGATCGACCTGCCGACCGACCCGGCGATCGTTGCCGGCGCCGCCAACCAGGTCGCCGTCGCCCACCTCGACGGCTTCTCCTACGGCGCGGCGGGTGCAGTCAGCAACTCCGGCGGCGCGAACGTCGGTGGCGACAGCAGTTCGTTCCCCGCCTTCGGGACGATCAACCTCAGCGGAGCCGCAATCCCGGGTCTGCCTTCGCTCCCGCTGCCCGGCGTCGGCAACCTCTCCACACTCGGCTCGGTCACTGCGACCATCGGTGCGGTATCGGCCCTGGCCCAGACCAAGAGTGGCGGCGCCGTCGCTCCGCCACCGAGCTACAACATCGCCGGGCTGACGCTCGATCTCTCCTCCCCCGCGCTCGGCGGAGTGCTGAAGACGGTCGGCGACGCGCTGGTGGCGCCGAGCCTGCCCGGCCTACCCGGCCTGCCCGCTTCGTGTTCGTTCTCGACGCAGGTGCTCTCGCCGATCTCGCTCGCCGGCGGAGCCGTGACGATCAACCCGACCAGCGCCAAGATCACCGTCAACCTGGCCACGTTGCTGGCGCAGCTCGGTCTGAACATCAACTCGCTGCCGGCGAACACCGACCTGCTCGCCTACCTGCTCAACTACCTGGCCGATCCGGCTGGCCTGGCGGCTGGCCTGCAGAGCACGATCTCCAGCATCATCACGCCGCTGCAGACAAAGTTCACGACCTGCCTCACCGATTTCGCCGCGGCGTTCCCGCCGCCGCTGGGCGGGGTCGTCAAGTCCGTGTCCGACCTGCTCGCGGGCGGCCAGTCGACGGTCACCGGGATCGTCACCGCCATCCTCACCCCGCTGCAGAACGCGGCCGGGACCAACCCGCTCAAGCCGTTGTCCGACGGCCTCAAGCAGCTGATCGACATCGGCATCAACGTCGAATCCGGTCCGGGAATCCAGGCGGTGCAGAGCAACCCCGACTTCCTGTTCACCAGCGCCCTGGCCAAGACCCCGAACCAGGCCACGCCCGTCGTAGCCAACCAGACGCTGATCCGGGCACTCGAGATCAACGTTCTCGCCGGCCTGCCGGGCGCGCCGAATCTCGCGGCCCCGCTCGCTGCTGGCAGCTCTGGACTGGCGACGATCGCACTCGCCAACGCCGCAGCCGGACCGAGTTCGCAGGCGCCGGCAACCCCCACGACGCCGCCGGACACGGCGACCGTGAACCCGACCAACACCAACATCCCGACCGGTGTCCCGGCCGGGTATGCCAAGCCGGCCGGGTCCCCGGACGCGCCGCTCGTCCTGCTGATCGTCGGGCTGCTGATGGCCGGTGGCGCAACGGTTGCCTGGAAGTTGCGCGGTAGGCACGCCCGCTGATCGACAAAGCCGGACAGACCGGCCCGTCTCCGCGCGAGACGGGCCGGCGTGTTTCGGGGGTTGAGAAGCCAAGAGTCGAGGGCGATGATCGTGCGGGGGGGTGACGCAATGGCAGACGCGGCGTATCCGTGGTCGGCGCGGGTTGCCGAGCGTTGGGGCCATCTTGCCCCCCAGGCACTGATCGTCGCGATCGTCGGCGTGATCTTGCTCCGGCTGCACCCGCCCACCGATCCAATGATGGCGCTCGGCGTCTCCGTCGCCCTGATCACGTTCGTGGTGGCCAGCTGGTTGCTGATGCGCCGGCACGACCGGGGGCTGTGCGAGCACTGCATGGCCGGGATGCCGTTGAATCCGTCACAGTTGGCCGTGCGGTACAAGCGTCGGTTCTGGCTGTCGCACAGCGGTGCCCAACCGCGCTATGTGATCCCCTACTTCGCGGTACTGATCGGTTCGAGCTTCCTGCCGGGCAAGAGCGGACTGCTCATCTGGTCGCTCGTCCAGACCTCGATGATCTACCTCATCCTCGCCTACGCGACACACCGCCGGTTGCAGCCGTGGTGCCCGTGGTGCCGCGGCGGCGACGGTGGCGGCGAAGATGATCCGGTCGCACCCGATCCGGTGCCCGAAGATCATCGGCAATTGATCTAGGCCCACTACGCTCACCGCGTGCTCCCCCGCATCTGGCACGCGGCGATCGCGGTGCTCGCCTTCGCAGCGCTCGCCCTGCAGCTGTGGATCGCCGTGCACGTTTCGGGGACGCCGGCGGGTACCGAGGTGGGCACGTTGTCCGGTGCCACGTTGGCCGGCCGCATCCTGCGAATGGTCAGCTTCTTCACCATCCAGAGCAATATTCTGGCTGCCGTCACATCGGCTCAGCTGGCCCGCAAGCCCGATCGCGACGGCCCGGTCTGGCGCGTCGTGCGCCTGAACGCGCTGGTCGGGATCTCGGTTACCGGGGTCGTCTACTCGGCCGTGCTCGCGGCCAGCCACCAGCCGAAGGGTTGGCAGCAGTGGAGCACGAACACCGTCGTCCACTACGTCGTGCCGATCATGATGGTGCTCGCCTGGCTGCTGTTCGGGCCGCGGCCGCGGATCGACGGGCCGGTGGTGGCGTGGTCGCTGGCCTTCCCGATCGGGTGGCTCGGCTACACGCTCGTCCGCGGCGAGATCACGCCTTGGTACCCGTATCCCTTCGTCGACGTCGTGTCGGACGGCTATCCGACGGTGCTGGTGAACGCGTTGCTCGTGACGATCGTGCTGGGCGCGGTCAGCGCCCTGTTCTGGTGGGGTGACCGCGAACTGTTCCCGGCGCCGCGCGTGTCGACCAGCGTCAGTTAGACGACAGCGCCCGGACGACATTCGACGGGCTCGGCCGGCCGAGCTCCGCGGCCATCCACCGGCTTGTCTCGACCAGCTTCTCGAGGTCGACGCCGGTCTGGATGCCCAAGCCGTGCAGCATCCACACGAGGTCCTCGGTGGCCAGGTTGCCGGTGGCGTTCTTCGCGTACGGGCAGCCGCCCAGCCCGCCGGCCGACGCGTCGACTGTCGTAATCCCGGCTCGCAGCGCCGCGAACGTGTTGGCCAGGGCCTGGCCATAGGTGTCGTGGAAGTGCACGGCCAGCCGGTCGGAGCCGACGCCGGCGCCGGCGAATGCGGCCAGCAGCGCAGTGACATGACCGGGTGTGGCAACGCCGATCGTGTCGCCGAGGGACAGCTCGGTGCAGCCGAGCTCGAGCAGTTTGGTGCCGACGCCGACGACCTGCTCGATCGGCACCTCGCCCTCCCACGGATCCCCGAAGCACATCGAAACGTACCCCCGCACCGTCAGCCCCTCGGCCCGGGCGCGGGCGACGACCGGCGCGAACATGGCGATCGACTCGGCCACGCTGCGGTTGAGGTTGCGCTGAGCGAACGTCTCGGTCGCGCTGGCGAAGATCGCGATCTCGCGGATGCCCTTGGCCAGCGCGCGGTCCAGGCCGCGTTCGTTGGGCACGAGCACGGGGTAGCGCACACCGTCGACGAGGGTGAGGATGTCGAGCAGTTCCTCGGCGTCAGCCAACTGGGGCACCCACTTGGGATGCACGAAGCTGGTGGCCTCGATCACCCGCAGGCCGGCGTCGGCCAGCCGTGCGATGAACTCGGCCTTGACCTCGACGGACACCGTGGTCTGCTCGTTCTGCAGCCCGTCGCGGGCACCGACCTCGTAGATGGTGACGTGCTCAGGCAGGCCGGGCTGGGGCACCTGCTGGGGCGAACGCATCCGTCCTTCCTACACCCCGGCGGCGGTCACGATCATGTCGGTGACAAAGCCCGCAAGCAGGCCCGCGAGCAGGCCGTAGGCCAGCAGGTCGGAGCGCTTGGCCTTAGCGGCGATGCCGAGCAGTTGGGTGACCACGTAGAGGATCGAGCCGGCCGCGAGAGTGAGGAAAACCACGCTCATCGCTTCGTTCGTGAAGCCGTGGCCGATGGCCGTGCCGACGAAAGTGGGCCCGCCGCCGATGAGCGCCAGGCCGAGCAGGAACGGCCAGCTGGGCCGGCGCGCGACGCCGTCGGCGTCCATGTCACCAGCGAGCGGCGCCACGATGCCGAATCCCTCGGTGGCGTTGTGCAAGGCGAAGCCGACGACGAGCAGAGTCGCGAGCGCGACCTGGTCGGTTGCGGCCGCCTGGCCGATGGCCAGCCCCTCGGCAAAGTTGTGCAGACCGATTCCCACCGCGATCAGCAGGGCGAGCCGGCGGGCGGGTGACCACGCGGCCATCCCGGAGCGGGCGCGGACTTCACCGACCGCCATCGCACCCGGCCCGAACCGCGGTTTGGCCGACCGGCCGGCCACCTTGGACATGTAGCGCTCGTAGGCCACCAGCGAGAGCAGCCCGACGGCCAGACCGCCCGCGAACAGCGAGCCGTAGCCGAATACCGGCGCGAGGCCGCCGGTGTGCTCGTGGACGCCGACCAGAGCGACGTCGATCGGTTCCCATGCTGCGGACAGGACATCCCATACCAGGAAGATGAGCACGCCGACCGCGACCGCGTTGAGCAGCAGTCGCAAGGAGGGCATCGGGCGCTTGAGGCGGCCGATGGGCATGCCGATTATGATCGTGACGCCGGCGATGAAGCCGAGAATCAACGTCTTGGACAGATCCACGGGATCCCCTCCTGGTTAGGTATGCCTACCCTCACCAATCTTCGGCGAATTTGCAAGTCATAAGCCAAACCTGTGAATTGGCCCGCAATCACGGCCCAGTCCAAGGCAGGTTCTGTTAGCTATCCAGGCATGTCGACCAGAGGAGTTCACCGCGTGACCGACGCCCCCTTCCAGGCTGAGCCGGCTACCCGCCACCAGCCCGGCCATCCGCCGGTCACGCGCGCCGTCTTAGTGCTCATAGCCAGCGCTATCGGTCTGTTCGTCGTCACAGTCGCTTTGGGTTTCACCCTGGTCGGACGGACCGGAGGCGGCCCGATCCAGAGCTGGGACGACAGCGCCTGGCGCTGGGCCATCCATCACCGCGGCCCGTTCGCCGGTGTGTCCAAGGTCGTGGCGACGGTGGGCGACGCGCCCGTGCTCGGGGCCATCTGCGTCGTGCTCACGGCCGCGCTGTTTGTCCGACTGCGCTCGATCCGGGCGCTCGTACCGTTGGTGGCCTACCTTGGTGGCGAGTTCCAGGTGTTCGCGGTCCGCCAGATCATCCATCGGCACCGGCCGCCGACAGCCGACTACCCGGCGCATGATGCCGTCCGTGGGGTGCACGAGACGAGCTACTCCTACCCGTCGGGTCACGCCGTGGCTGTGACCGCGGTGCTGTTCGCCGTGCTCGGCATGGTTGCGCTGGCCCAGCGTCGAACCTGGCCGTGGTTGCTCGCGCTCCTGGTGTCGGGCTGCGTCGCCGCCACTCGCCTGGTCCTCGGCGTCCACTGGCTCAGCGACCTGGTGATCGGGATGCTGATCGGTATCACCTGGGGGATCACCGTTGCGTTCGTCGCGCACCGCCTCCCGCGGCCCGATCTCACTGACTGACGCCGCTACTTGCTGGGCTGCGGCACCGTGGGGCACTTCACCTTCGGGTTGACCCCGAGGTAGTTCAGCGGCCCGGCCACGATGGTGACGGCGATCGTGCTCACCTTGGCACACGTCGGCTTGCTCTTGCCGCCGTAGTAGTGCCGCTGCCCCGCGGCGACCGCACCGATGACCAGCCAGACCAGCACCAATGTCATTACCAATGGCCCCAACCTGGTTCCGCTGCTCCGTCTACTGCGCCATGTCGTCATGCCCGGGGATGTACCCAAGTCGGGCATCCAACTCACTCAATCTCCGGGTGGGCGTAGCTGACCAGTCCCACCAGATTGCCCTCGGAATCCCGCACGAACGCCATCCACTCCTCGCTGCCGGCCGGCCCCAGCGTGTCGTCGTCGTGGGTGAAGATCAGGTGCGGCTCGGACTCGATGGCAACGCCGTCTTGGCGCAGTTGGTCGACCCGTCGGTGCAAGTCATCGACCTCGACGTAGATCAAGGCCGACGGCGCGCCCTTGTCGAGCAGCAGCCGGACACCGCTGACATCGAAGAACAGCAGTCCGGGCGGGTCGAACCGCGCGGCCGCGGGCTGGCCGAGCAGTCGCCCGTAGAAGGAACTCGCGCGATCCAGATTGTCGGCGTGCTGGGCAATCTGCACGAACCGGCTCATGGTCTCGTCCCCTGCGGGGCACCGTGCGGCGGGACCAGGCGGGCGTGGATCTCGGTGGTCAGCTGGTGAACCGCCCTCGTCAGGTCGGTGTTGGTGTGCAGCTCCAGCTCGTTCGCGACGAAGTCATGATCAGCCTTGGCTTGCTGGTACGCGGACTGCCGGTTCTGCCCGATCATGACGAACGTCGACAGGAAGATCGCCTCGAGCGAGACCACGAGGGTCAACGTCGGCCAGGGGCTCTTCTCGAGCACGAGCATCCACACCGCGAACAGCACGACATGCACGTACACGAACTTCATCGAGCCGGCGAATGCGGTGATGGCGTCAGCAATGCGTAGCTGGACGTCGGCGGCTCGGCGCTCGGCCACTGCCGCGATAGCCGGATGCTGTTTGTGGGGTTGGGTGTCAGTCATGGTCGAAGGATGCTCCGGGCCCCGGACTCTTGCTAGCGTCTTGTCGATCGATCACAGATGGGCGTCCGAGGGGCAGGCGTGCGCGGATACCGAGCAGACGCTGCGTTCGACGGCGAGCGGGTGCTGTCCGGCGGCGCCCTCGTTCTCGTCGAGGGCGCCACGATTCTCGGCGTCGAGCCTGGCACCGCCGCAGCGCCGGACGGGTGCGAGGTGACCTACCTGCCGGACACGACGCTGCTGCCCGGTCTGATCGACGCCCACGTCCATCTGTGCGCGGACAGCGCCGACGATGCCCTCGGTCGGCTACCCGACATGAGCGCTGACCACCTCGACGATGTCATCGCTACGGCGATGCTCGATCAGCTCGCTGCCGGAGTCACCGCGGTTCGTGACCTGGGTGATCGCCGCTGGGTTGTCGTTGACCTGGCGCGTACCGCTCATGATGGTCCGACCATCGTGGCGGCCGGCCCGCCGATCACGTCCGTGAAGGGCCACTGCTGGTCGATGGGCGGCGAGGCGGCCGGCAACGACGAGCTGCGGCGAGCAGTGCGGGAACGGGCCGAGCGTGGCGCGAACGTCGTCAAGATCATGACGAGTGGCGGCGCGATGACGCCTGGCACCGACGTGCTGCTGTGCCAATTCACGCTGGAAGAGGTGCGCCTCATGGTCGACGAGGCCCACCGGGTCGGCCTGCCCGTCACCGCGCACGCGCACGGCCTGCCGGCGGTCGAGCTGTGCGTCGCTGCCGGAGTCGACGGAATCGAGCACTGCAGCTGTTTGTCGCTCAGCGGCTTCGACACGCCCCGAGAACTCGCCGAACGAATCGCCGCGGCCGGGACAGCAGTGTGTCCGACACTCGGCCGCGTCCTTGGCGTCGAGCTGTCGCCCCAAGTCAAGGCGCTGATAGAGCGCATGGGCGTGGGCTGGGACGATCGACTCGCCCAGGTGGCCAACCTGTACCGCGCGGGCGTGACGATGGTGAGCGGGAGTGATGCGGGCATCAGCGCCGGCAAGGTGCACGGCGTACTCCCCATCGCCGTCGGGAATCTCACCGAATGCGGCATGCCGAACGACGAGGCGCTCGTCTCCGCGACGAGCCGGGCTGCGGACGTCTGCGGGCTGACCGAGCGCACCGGTCGACTGCGGGCCGGCCTCGACGCTGACCTGGTGATGGTCGACGGCGACCCGATGCATGACATCGCGGCGCTATGCCGGGTGCGGGCGGTCGTCTCGCGCGGCCGCGAGATCAGCCTTACCGGGTAGGGCTC
>JAOPWD010000510.1 GCA_025965875.1 Pseudonocardiales bacterium | reverse complement strand
CCAGCGCAGCCCCAGCCGACGCGGGGGGCTCTGCTGGTGACGTCCTGGCATGATTTCTCCCGGCTTGCACTGTATGTACCTGACGCCAGCTTAACGCACCGACGCCTGACTAACGAGACTGAACAGTCTGGGTTACGCGAATCTGTCGCGCCAGTTCAGCCCGTCACACCCGAGTCGTAAGGTGCAAGGCATGCCGGTTATTGGAGCACATGTCGACTCCGTTGATCCACTTGGGGCGGCCGCCGCCACCGACGCCGAGGCGGTCCAGTTCTTCCTCGCCGACCCGCAGGGCTGGAAAGCCCCGGTCGAGCATGCCCATGCCGCCGAAATTCGTGACACCGATCTGACGGTGTACATCCATTCGCCCTATGTCCTGAATGTCGCCACCACCAACAACCGCATCCGCATCCCCAGCCGCAAGCTGCTCGGCCAGCACGCCGCGGCGGCGGCGGGCATCGGCGCCAAAGGCCTGATCGTGCACGGCGGCCACCTGAACGCCGCCGACGATCCCGAAGTCGGCTACGACAACTGGCGCAAGACGTTCGCGCGCGCCGCCGACGACGGCGGGTTCGGGCTGCCGATCCTCATTGAGAACACCGCCGGCGGCAACAACGCAATGGTCCGGCGCTTCGACCGGCTGGCCCGGCTCTGGGACGTCATCGGCGAGTTCGGGCCCGGGTTCTGCCTCGACACCTGTCATGCCCACGCCGGCGGCGAGGACCTGGTCGGCATCGTCGAACGCGTCCTGGCCATCACCGGGCGGGTCGATCTCGTCCACGCCAACGACAGCCGCGACGCGTTCGACTCCGGCGCCGACCGGCACGCCAACTTCGGCAGCGGCCAGATCGCCGCCGAGATGATCGCCGAGGTCTGCCGCACCGCGGGCAGCGACGTCATCGTCGAGACGCCGGGTGGGCCCGAAGGTCAGGGTGCCGACATCGCGTTCTTGCGCGGTTCGCTCGTTTCGGCCTGAGCAGCCGCAGCCGCAGCCGACTTCCGGTCCGGCGCGCCGTCGAAGTACCCGCCGCCCGGGTCATCGAGGCCGCCGGCGCGCACCACGTCCAGTTCCGGGTGCCACATCTCGCGCACGATCAGGGCCGCGATGACGAGCAGCAGCACGTCGCGGGCCACCAGGACGAGCATCAGCCAGCCGTAGCCGATGCCGTGGGCCTCCTGCCCTTGGTTCAGGCCGAGCAGCAGCGTCAAGGTCAGGAACCAGACGGCGATCTCGGTGAACTGCCAGATCAGGTTGAGCCGCCACCTCGGCCGCGCCAGCGCGAGCAGGGGCACCAGCCACAGCGAGTACTGCGGGCTCCACACCTTCGTCGTCAGCAGGAAGGCGAGCACGACGAGGAAGGCGAGCTGGGCCAGGCGGGGCTTGACCGGGGCGCGTAGCCCGATCACCGCCACGACGGCCAGCCCCACCAACAGGGCGACCGCCACCGCGACACCGGGCGGTTTCCAGAACGAGGCGTCGGCCGCGCCGGCCCCGACGTCGAGCACCGTCTTGGCCATGGCCCAGACCGTGCTGCGCTCGGTGGGGCGGTCGATGCTGAAGCGGTAGAACTCCGACCAGCCTTGGTAGTAGGCCAACGCGATCGGCCCGTTCACCGCCAACCACACCAGTACCGCTGTCACGCCGGCCCACACCGCGGGTGCATATCTACGGGTGCGGATGGCCAGGATCGCGATGGCGACGAGCAGGAAGATCGGATAGAGCTTCGCCGCTGTGCCCAGTCCGATCAAGACGCCCGCAAGAACCGGCTGTTTTCGGGCCCAGGCCCACAACGCCCCGCTGGTGAGCGCCATCGCGAGCAGGTCCCAATTCGAGAAGGCATGGATGATCAGCAGCGGCGACAGCGCGAAGATCGCCGCGTCGTACGGGCGGCGCCCGGCCGCGCCTGCGGTGCTGGCCGTGACGAGCAGGCCGCACACACTGAGCAGGAACGCCGTCAGCGACGCGAAGAGCACCAGCTCCGACCAATTCGAGTCGAGCGCGTGCACGCCGCGGGTGAGTTCGGCCGTGAGCCACATGAAGCCGCCGGTGAGCACGGGGTACTCGACCGCGGTGTCTCGATAGGGAACCGCGCCGATGTCGAGCCGTTCGTCGGTCCACAGCGGCACGACGTCGGAGTAACACATATGGGTGTACTGCTTGTTGCCCGTCCAGTTACCGCTGACGCACGGCGCCTTCTGCGCGAAGCCGAGCAGCAGGGTGAAGCAGGTCATCGCCATGAGGAACCGCACCGGCGTCCACCAGCCCCCCGGGGACACGCCTGCGTAGCGACCCCAGACGCCGCCGATGATCCGGCTGGCCCGGGCGGCGGTGGGATCGGTCCGGCTGGGCAGCTCCGGTCCCGGCTCGCGAGCCACGTCGGCCGCGCGGGCCGGAGGGGGCGAGGCCGTGAAGGTCACCGCCTCATCCTGGCATGGCCAGTGTTATGGGCCGCCTGGGTTCGTGGGTGACGGGGTGACGGTCGTGCACGCCTTCCCGCCCAGGATCGTCGTTGTGCACGAGACCGACGGCTGCGGGGACGGGGGCGAGGTGGACGTCGACGCGCTCACCGTGGGGACCGGGATCGAGGAGAAACCGGTCTTGCGGGTGAACGTGGGCGTCGGGGTCGTCTTGGTCGGTGAGGGCGTGGGCGTCGGCGTGGTAGGGACCTTGGCCGTGCTGACCCCGCCGGTGATCATCTGCCTCGTCGCCATCGGCAGGCTCGGCTTGGCGGCGAGATAGGTGTCCATGAACAGCTTCCACGTCTTGCCCGGCAGATCGGACCCGTACT
>JAOPWD010000476.1 GCA_025965875.1 Pseudonocardiales bacterium | reverse complement strand
TAGCCCTGTTCCCGTCTCCGCGGCGGCCAGCGAGGTAAGCGACCGGTAGGCGGTGACGATGAGCTGGGCACAGGTGTCCAAGGCGAGCGCAGTGCTGTCGATGTGCAGATGGAACAATGCGGAATCGTCCGCGCTGCATCGATAGAGGCGCCGGACGTATTGCTCGCGGGCGGCGTCGACCTGCTTCATCCGCTGTTCGGCGGTGTGCAGGTCGACGCCGTCGAAACTCATGGCCTGGGCCAGGCGCGCCGGTCGCGGCCCGAACAACTGCACACGCAAGACGTGTGGCTCGTCGCGAAACGCAGCGGCGCCGGCCCGGCCGAGGATCACCGCGCCAGTCGCCAAGGCCGCGCGCATGACCCGCTCGGCCTGCTCGCGGAACGCGGCGGCTTCCTCAGCCGGCGGCATGTCCGTCGGTGGCGCTGCGTCGGTGCCCGCCCCCAGCACTCCGCCGGCCAGCGGGGCGAGCAACGACAGGAACCGGTCAGCCAGCGACCGGGACGGCTGAGCGATCTCGGCCTCGTGCACACTGACGCCCAGTTCGGCGGCCACCGCCACGCTGATCGCGCGATCGAGCAACGGCAGGTCCAATGCCCGCGCGACAGTGGGGGCGACGATGCTGCCGCCGGCGCCGTAGCCCGCTGAGATCGTCACGCCGGGCATCAGCGCACCCCGTCCGCTTCGGCCGTGACCGGCTGCTCGTCGGTGACCGGCGACGCGGCAGGTGAATCGCGTAGTTGGACCTGTCGGATGAACAATGCCGCCACCACACTCAGGAGGGATATCGGTACCGCAACGAGGAACATCGTGTCGATCGCGTGGGAGTACGCCTGGATGATGCCTTCGTGCAGCGCCGGGTTCGTCTGCTTGAGCGCATTCACTGCCTGCGGACTCTGGATCACCTGAGCCACGTTGTCGCCGCCGTTCGTCGCGGGCGTGCGGGGTAGATAGCGCGGCAGCTCTACCATCAGGCGCGCGGTCAGCACGGCGCCCAGGGCTGAGGCCCCGAGCGTGCCGCCCATCGACCGGAAGAACGTCACCGACGATGTCGCGACACCCATCTGCTGCCTCGGCACCGCATTCTGGACGACGAGGGTCAGCACCTGCATGAACAAGCCGAGCCCGGCGCCGAAGATCAAGATGTCGATGCTGACGACAACCAGCGACGTGTGGGCACCGATGCGGCTCAGCAGGGCCAGTCCGATAGTGACGAGCACGGTGCCGACGAACGGAAACCACCGGTAGTTGCCGGTGCGAGAGATGTAGCGGCCCGACGCGATGCTCATGAACAGCAGACCGACAAGCAGGGGCAGCAGCAGCAGGCCCGACGCGGTGGCCGACACACCATGCACCAACTGCAGGTACTGAGGCAAGAAGGCCAGCGCGCCGAACATGGCGATGCCACTGATGAAGGCCACGATGTTGCTGACCGTGAAGATTCGCATCTTGAAGAGCTCGAGCGGAAGAATCGGTTCCGGCGTCGCCCGCTCGCGCAGCACGAAGCCGATCAGGAACAGCGCGCCGACCGAGAACAAGCCGACGATCTGCGGTGAGGTCCAGGCGTAGTCCTTGCCACCGGACTGGGTGGCGAGCAGGACCGCCGAGACGCCGGCCACGAGCAGCAGGGCGCCCCACCAGTCGATCTGCACCGTCCGCTTGCGCTCCGGGAGGGTGAGCACGCGATTCGTCACGACGAGCGCCAGGATCCCGAGCGGCAGGTTGATGTAGAAGATGTAGCGCCAGCTCAGGTTGTCGACGAAAAAGCCGCCGGCCAGGGGCCCGATCACGTTCGAGATGCCGAACACGGCGCCGAAGTAGCCCTGGTAGCGGCCCCGCTGGCGCGGCGAGATCACGTCGCCGATGATCGCGAAGACGAGCGAGATCAGGCCACCGCCACCGATGCCCTGAATGCCGCGGAACAGGATGAGCTCGTACATGTTCTGCGAGGCGCCGCACAGCGCACTGCCGACCAGGAACACGATGATCGCGAGCTGGAACAGCCGCTTTCGGCCGTAGAGATCACCGGCTTTGCCCCACAGCGGCGTCGACGCGGTACTGGCGAGCAGGTAGGACGTGATCACCCACGACAGCAGGTCACTGCGGTGGAAGTCCCCGACGATCGTCGGCAGCGCAGTCGACACGATCGTCTGGTCCAGCGCCGCCAGGAACATGCCGAGCATCAGCCCGGACATGATCACCAGGATTTGCCGGTGGGTGAATCCCGTATCCGCCGAGCCGGCATCGGCAGCCGGCGCGGCGTTCACCCGTGCGTTGGTGATCGGCTTACCCCCTGGAAGCGAATCGTCAGTACTCCGGTTTGGTGGGTGGCTCAGACGCTTGCGCCTTGGCGCCCTGCGCCTTGGCCGCAACCGCGCCCAGCGCGGCAAGGGCGAGGCCGACCGTCAGGACCCGGCCGCGACGGCGCCTGGGCGGGTCGAGCTGAGCGGCCCGCTTCTCGGCCTGCTCAGCGGCGACCACGGCCGCCTTGCGCAGCTGGCGGGCGGACTGCCGACGGGCGCTCTGAACGGTGCTCTGCGCCGTCGAGCGCGCGGAGCTCGTCTGCTTGCGGGCCTTCTTGCGGGCTTTCTTACGAGCCCGGCGGCTGCGGGCCGCGACGTCGTCGAACGCCGACGTGACGGCGCTGCCTACGCTCTCGCCCGCCGACGCGGCGTGTTCGAGAACCGACTCGACGGCGGAGCCGGCGAGATCTCGCGCGCCTCCGGCATTGTGCTGAAGTGCCCGCTGAACCTTGCGCTTGCGGCCCATCCGTTGTCCTCTCGTTGCGGCTCGGCTCGCTGCCGTCAGCGGCGAGCGATTACATGATCAGTAGTGCTATCGCAACATAGTGTGCACACGCCCCTGCGCTGACGAATGCGTGGAACACCTCGTGGAACCCGAACACGGCCGGCACGGGGTCGGGCCGGCGCCGGTGGTAGAGCAGTGCGCCGATGACGTAGAGCAGACCCCCTGCCAGCATCAGCGCAAACGCGGCGATACCAACGTGAATCCATACCAACGGCAGGGCCGCGCCCCCCACGCAGCCTAGTCCGATGAAGGTGGCACCCACGAGCACCTCCGGGGCGTCCATCCACACCAGATGGGTCAGCATTGCCACGCCGGTCAGGGCCCACATCACGCTCAGCAGTACGACGCCGATCGCTCCGGGGGCGACGAGCAGGAACACCGGCGTCGCCGTTCCCGCGATGAGCAGGAAGATCATGACGTGATCGAGGCGCTGCAGCAGCCGGTGCGCCACCGGCCCCCAGTTGCCGCGGTGGTACAGCGCGCTGGTGCCCAGCAGGCCGCTCACCGTCCCCGCGTAAACCCCGGCCGAGACGGCGCGGCTCAGTCCGTGCGCCTGTACCTCTGCGACGAGCAGCGTGCCCACGACCAGAGAGATCTCGAAGCCCACCAGGTGCATCCAGCCCCGCCAGACGGGTTTGGGGTAGTGCAGCGCGCGCTTGGCGTCGTAGCTGAGCGTGGGCGGGATCGCTGTGCCGGTCATGCGAGCGTCGCGTCAGGTCGAAGGCGCGTGCTTGGAGTCGTTAATTCCATTGATGATCCTTGAGGAGATCACCGAAATCCCCGGCGGCGAGCGGGTGCTCTGCCCTTCCGCGCTCTAGGTCATCGGGACGGATCCGGGGCGGCTGTTTATCCAACATCCACCAAAGTACCTACCACGCCGTGTCGAGTGTGCTCCGCCCCGTCCGCGTTGATCCATCTGACGCGGAGTCGAGGCGTCACGAGTCGTGGTTGGGACGCTCTGGCGCGTAAGCTCGGCGTACTGACACTGATCCGGGACCCGACCCGCCTCAGGCTCGGACGCCGACGACGACAACTGTCGTCACCGGACCGGCACGAAGCGAGCAGCGATCGGGACGCCCCGGAGCACGCCGTGGATCTCTCGGCAGCACTAGCGGCCGACCTGAGTCTGCTGTCTGCCGCAATCCAGCAATCCGACGGCGGTCTCGAACCCGTCCTGCAGTCGCTGGCCAAGCAGTTACATGCGGCCGTCGAGTCCTACGTCGGCCTGACGATCACGATCGCAGCCGAGGGGCACCGGATCAGCTTCACCACGAGCGAGCCTGGCGCGACGGCCGCGACCTCGCTGAGCATTCCCCTCACGGCGGTGGCCGGCAGCGAGGCCGGAAGCTCGCTGGTGCTCTACGCAACCACTCCCGGGGCGTTCGTCGATCTGGCCGCAGACTTGGCCTGGGTGCTCGAGATCAAGCCCTCGGCTCTGGCGCTGGACCAGCACGTGACGGTGCCGCCGCCATCGCAAGGCGTCACCGGCCTGCGTGAACTCGCGACCATCAACCGTGCCATCGGTGCGCTGATCGAACTCGGCCACACACCCGAATCTGC
>JAOPWD010000474.1 GCA_025965875.1 Pseudonocardiales bacterium | reverse complement strand
CGACCGACCCGTCAGGGCAAGCTAGGGATTCGGCGTGACCAGACTGTTGCACGTCAACCCGCGCCCAACAGGTCGCGGTCTGCAGGCGCGGCGTGCTCGGGCTGGTGGGCATCGTCACGGCGACGGTGTAGGGGTGTGGGCCGCCGCTTCGCCCGCCGGCGCCAGAGCGCCAGACTCCCGCCCAGCCCGAGCAGCACGGCGAGCGCTAGTGCCACGTTCTCGAGCAGGCCGCCGAGCGGGGCGGTGGAGACAGTGGCCGGCCGGGTGTGTTGCGCTCCCCCTGCCACGGTCCATCGGTAGAGATGGGTGGCATCGGGCAGTCCGGCGCGCTGGACGGTGATGCGGACCCGGGTACGTCCCGGGGCATCCAGACCGGTTGCGACCGACCATCGTCCGTCCGCGAGCCGATCAGCGGCGACCGGGGCGCTGTCGCGGCCGTCCAGCCCGATGATGCTCACCAACACCCGACGGATCGGAGCCGGAGCGGGGCGCCGGGTGTCGAAGACGTCGACGAGAACGACGTTACGACCGGGCTGGTTCGGCCGAATCGCCAGTGACTCCTGGAGGTCCGCGACCTGGGTATCGACGACCGGGACGGCGGCCAGGACCGGGGTTTTCACGAATTGGGGCTCGCGCGCGGGCTGCCCACTGACGAGCACGGCCGCCAGCCCGAGGATGACCACGGCCAGGACGCCCTCGGCGAACACGGTTCGTCGCGGGGTCGGCCGCGGCCCGGAGGCGTGCAGGCGCCTCGCGTTGACCAAGCCGAGCACCACAACCGCGCCGAAGACCGCCACCTTGATCATCAGCGTTCGCCCGTAGAAGGTCAGTAAGGCAGCGTCGACCGAACCGACGACGCCGCTGGCGAGATACACGCCAGTCACGACCATCACGCCGACACAGCCGGCGGCGGGCAGCCCGAAGCCGCGCAGGACTGCCCGCGCTGCCACAGCGGCAGCGCCGCCGCGGCGTACCTGCGGCACGATGACGAGCAGCGCGACGATCAGCAGGCCCGACCACGTCGCGGCCGCACCCAGATGAGCCGCGTCGGCCAACACGCGGGTGAGCGCGAGGTTCTGGCCCGCTCCGGCGTGGCCGAGCAGTGCGGAGCCGAGGCAGGCGCACGCCGCGCCCACGCCGAGCAGCAGGGGCAAAGCCGCCCGTGGCCAGGGCGAGCGCCGTCCCGGGCGCTGGCCGAGCCAGGTAGCCGCCAGCAGGACAGCGAACCCGACCTCGCGCAGGGCCCACCGTGCTCCGTACGAGCTGGTCAGTAGCCGGCCGGCCGGTGACCCGCTGGAGACCAGTTGGTCGACGAGCAATCCGGCGGCCACCACGATCCCCAGGGCCGAGCCGACGATCGAGATCCGTCGGGCCCTCGCGACCGCGACGCCGTCGCCTTGGCTGTCGCCGTCGACGCGGCGATAGAGGCGTACTGCGAGCGCTGCGCCCAACGCGCCGGCCAGGCAGAGCAACAGCAGCCAGCGCAGCGCCGCCTCCTCCAGCCGTGGCGTCGGCTCGACGAACGGGGCCGCGGTCACCTGCTCGTTCACGCCGAACACGAGCAACCCACTGGTCCGATGCAGGTCGTCGCTGGACAACGTCTCCCACGACACCCGGTAGGCGCTGCGGGCCAGGGCCGGAAGATCGCCGACGATCTGGGCCGGCTCCTCGGTCGAGTCACCGCTGCCGGTGTGCACCAACCGCAGCGCCGTCGGCTTGTAGTGGTGCCCGCCGCTGTCGACGATGTCGATCCTCGTCGCGGCGATCACCACCGATTCGCTGAACTGCAGCCGCAGCGTGCCGGGAGCGGCCGCGAGAACGGCACCGTCCGCCGGATTGCTGTCGGTGAGGAATGCGTGGGCGCTGGCCGGCGAGGACGGCGACAGGACGACCAGGCCGGCCGACATCGCCAGTACGGCAACCGCGAGCCGCACCCTCCGCGGCCAGTTGCCTGCCCTACCGGCCATCACAGGACCGGCACGTGTTCGAGCCGAAGCGCGCCGTCGACGATCGTGGTGCGTTCGCCGTGCCGCAGCGCGCCCTTCGTGTTCTGGTACACCAAGTAGTACGTCTGCCCGGTCCGCAGGGCGTGACCCTGCTTCATCAGCGCGACCCGCTTGGCCGAGCCGTTGCGCGATTCGCTGAGCAGCACCGGCGGGTGGGTCACATCGGCCTGGAACCGGGTGGCCTTTTCGCTGTCGAGCACGACGTAGGTGAGCGTGATGAGACCGCCGTCTCCGACGACCGACACCCGCGAGAACCGGATGCCCAGTTGGGCCTCCATCGCGGCATTGCTCGGGACCGCGGTACTGCGCGGGCCGGAGCCGGCATACACGTACGCCGCCCACACCACACCTGCGATCAGAACGGCGACCCCGACCAAGATGATCGCGAGTGACCTGCGGCTGGATCGGCCGGCCGAATCGACCACCCTGCTCAACACACTGGACATGCTCATGTGCACTCCCCCCGGAGCCCCGGGGCCACGCCCGCTTGGACGTGGCCCCGAGTAGTTGTTTCGAGTTACGGCGCGGACGTGCGCCCCGACGAGAAGGCGTCGAAGTACACGGCGCCCACGGTCTTGTTGGTGGTGCTGGTGCTGTACCCGGCGATCACGCCGAGCCGCGCCGTGTCGACCCGCAACGCGCTCGTGTTGCCGGTCGAGGTGTACTGCACGGTCCCGTCCACCGACAGCGTCAACGAGCCGCCAGTTGCCGACACCCAGTCCAGCTGCAGGGTGTGCATCCCCGGCGGAAGCGTCACCCACGCGCCGGTGACGGCGCCTGTGGACCGCGAGAGCACGGTTCTGACCTGCCGGTCGCCTGCGTTGAGCCGGTAATCCAGGGTGAACACCTGCCCGTTGGTGGCAGTCCTGGCATCGAACAGGGTGAGCGCAATCGCCGCTCCGGAGGCGAGCGTGTTCGGGTTGACGGCGAAGCGCACGTGGTAGCCGGTCTCCGCACTGGGCGTCGAATCGGTGAGATAACTCGCCGCGTTCGCCGCACCACCCGGCATCGTGACCTGCATGCCCCGCGTGCCGCCCATTGCCGCGGCTGAGTTGTAGCTCACCGCACCGACCGTCGAACTCCACGGCGGCTCACCCGTCTCGAACCCGTTCTTGAAGATCAGGTTCGGCCGGATCACGACGGACGTGTTGACCGCCTTGCTCCAGTTGCCCGCGAGATCCTTCACCCGCAGGTTG
>JAOPWD010000144.1 GCA_025965875.1 Pseudonocardiales bacterium | reverse complement strand
CGCGACCCGTGCACCCGCAGCCGGCGAACGCGGAACCGGCCACCCACCCGCACCAGGCGGCGGCCCGCTCGGACGTCACCGCGACCGCCGGCTACGCCCCCGCCGCGGCCCCCGGCGCGCCGGCTGGCAGCCGCTCCAGCGCCGCGACGTTCGCCCCCGGCCACGCCGGCGGCCTGGCCGCGATCGCCATGCCGGACCTGCTCACCATCCGCCGCCAGCCCGAGCGCGGCGCGCGCCCCGAGCGGGCCGGGGCACTGGCCTCGGGCTTCGGTGCCGTCGAGGTCATCCGGCCGTCGACGGCCAGCGCACCCAACCTGAGTGCTCCAGCAGCGGCCGATCCCCGCCTGCCGGGTGCGCCGCGGCGCGAGAACCGCGCCGGAAGCCCCCGGCCGGGTGAGCGCACCGACCAACCGGCAGTCCCCCAGACGGCGCCGCGCGCCTACCTGCCCGCGCCACCGCCGGTCAGCGTGCGCCGCACACCAGCCGAGGTCGTACGCAACCCCGCGGCGATGCCAGCGGCCGGCGGCGCGGGCGCACCACCAGTGCCGGCTGTCGCCCTCGGTGGGTACGCCGCAAGCGGCCAGACCACCGGCGAGCCGGCCGGTTCGGGCAGTGCCGGCACGACTTCCTTCGCCGGTTCTGCCGCAGGTGGCGTCGTAGCGCGTCGCACGCTTCTAGACTCAACAGCGGAACTGTTTCGGTCGATGGGACCGACGGGGAGCAGCAACCTCAGGCGGTATGACCAACCGGGAGGTTCCCCCGTGTCCGACCACCTTCCGGCCACCGTCGGCGACAGGTCGGTCCGCCGCTTCGTCGACTCCAGCGTCAGCGCGGTGGCCCCGCCCAACAACGTCGCCCCGCCCGACTTCGGCAACGGCCGCGAGCTGGACGACCTGGTCGACCGGGTCGTCGACCGCATCGAGCAGCGCGTGGTCGACGAGCTCGAGCGCCGCGGCGAACGACACAACCGTGGAGCCTTCTGATGGCCGAACTCGAGAAGGCGTTCCTGCAGATCGAGGGCGGCGCGAAGGTGCCGTGCCTGTTCAACCCTGAGTCGATCAGCGTCGGGCGCCGTAACAACTGGGCCGCCGACTCGATGCCGGGCAAGGGCGTGCCTAAGCTGCGCTACACCGGCGCGGACTCCGGCTGGATGCGGCTGGACCTGGTGTTCGACACCACGTCGAGCGGCACGCCGGTCACCAACTACACGAGCAAGATCCTCGCCCTGATGGAGGTCGACAAGAACCTGCCCGGGACGGACGAGACGACCAACAACGCCCGGCCCCCGACGGTGACGTTCCACTGGGGCGACCTGCACTCGTTCACCTCCGTGGTCTGCGACCTCGCGCTGACGTTCACCTACTTCTCCTCCACCGGTGTGCCGCTGCGTGCGCAGATGGGCATGGAGCTGCGGCAGTTCGAGCCGTCGCAGGCGTTCGGGCCGCAGAACCCGACCTCGGGAACCCCGCGGCCGCACCGCGTGCACCGGGTCCTGCCCGGTGAGACGCTGGATCGGATCAGTGCCCGGTACTACGGCGACTCCAACCGCTGGCGGTTGCTGGCCAGGGCGAATGGCATCGAGGATCCGCTGGCGATCCGCCCCGGCTCACTGCTGAGCGTGCCGCGCATGGAGTCCACGTGACGGCAATCGCCACCCATGCACCCACGCTGAAGGTCAACGGCGCGCCGCTGGCCGAGCAATGGCTGAACGAGCTGGTCGACCTGCGGATCCGGCGCGCGCTCGGGCTGGTCGGGCGCGCCACCCTGCGCTTCAGTGATCCGGGCTTCGCGTTGTCGGCGACGAACCTGTTCGCCCTCGGGGCCGAGGTCTCGATCACGTTGAAGGGCGAGGGCGAGTTGATGGCCGGCTCGGTGACCGGCGTCAGCCTCGAGCAGTCCTACAGCCAGCATCCCGAGCTGGCCGTCACCGTCGACGATGTGGCTTACAAGCTGACCCGCGGCACCACCGTCAAGACCTATCTGCAGGCCAAGTACAGCGACGTCATCGCGCAGCTGGGCAGCTCCGCGGGCGTGGCGGTCGAGGTCGACACCACCTCGGAGGTACACGAGTACCTGCTGCAGGCCGGACAGGATCTGGCCTTCCTCAACAGCATCGTCGAACGCGTCGGTTACGTGTGGTGGGTCGAGGGCAAGAAGCTGCTGGTGAAGAAGGCCGGGCCGCCGAAGGTCGCGCTGCGACTCGTCCTCAACGAGTCGCTGCTCGACTTCTCGGTGCGCGCCTCGGGGCTGCGGCCGACCGGGCTCACGGTGAACGGATGGAACCCCGACAAGCAGGATGCGATCGTCGGCAAGAACGGCAACCCGAGCGACAGCCCGAACGCCACCTTCGTCAGCAAGTACGTCGGTGCCTCGTCCCCGTTGGACACGGCGGCGGCGTCCGTTGCCGACCCATCGGCGGGCACCACGAGCGAGGCGGACTCGATCGCGTCGGGGCTGTACGAGGACTGGACGAGCAGCGCCGTGGTCGCCCGCGGTACCTGCACTGCCAGCAGCTACATCAAGCCGTCCGCGAAGGTCGAGGTGGCCGACGCCGGACCGGCCTCGGGCACCTACCGGGTGAGCGAGGTGGAGCACATCTTCAACAGCTCCGGGTTCTTCACCCGCTGGGTTGCCGGGCCCCGCCGTCCGTCCGCGCTCGTCGACACGCTGGGCGCACCGTCAGCCGATCCGGGGTTCATCGCCCCCGGCCTGGTGGTCGCGATTGTCACCAACGGCAACGACCCTGACAACGTAGGGCGCGTCAAGATCAAGTATCCCGGGATCGGCGGCGCGATCGAGAGCCCGTGGGCTCGGGTGGTCGCCCTCGGTGCCGGCAACGCACGCGGGACCGTGTTCCAGCCTGAGGTGAACGACGAGGTGCTGGTCGGGTTCGAGTTCGGCGACACCCGCCGCCCGGTGGTCATCGGTGGCCTGTTCAGCAAGGTCAACGCCCTGCCCACGAGCGGGTCGGGGTTCGCCAGCGGCAAGGTCAACTTCCGGCGGATCACCTCGCGCAAGAACCACGTCATCGAGCTCGCCGACGGAGACGCACCCAACGAGCAGCACATCATGCTCAAGCTCGGCACCGCCGAGCACAAAGTGCGCCTCGGTGCCGACCGCTTCGACATCGAGGTGGCGAAGGGCAAGCCGATAACGATCAAGGCGGGCGATGCCAAGTTCGACATCAGCGCCATTGGCGACGTCACCATCGAAGGCAACAACGTCACGATCAAGGCCAAGATGGCGGTCAAGCTGGAAGGTCTGGAGACCACGATGAAAGCCGAGGTCAAAGCCTCCGTGCAGGGCGCGATGGTCGAGGTCAAGGGCAGCGCCACCACGGGCGTCGAGGCCAGCGGACCGCTGACGCTCAAGGGCGCGATCGTGCAGATCAACTGATGACGGGATCACTGCCCATCCGGGCCGAGGAGCCGGCGCGCTACGACGCGACGTTCGTCGGCCGTGGATTCAGCTGGCCGATGACTGTCGATCACACCGGCGCGATCAAGCTCACCGACGGGGTCGAAGACCTCGATCGGTCGATCCGGATCGTGCTGATGACGGCGCCGGGCGAGCGCGTCATGCGCCCGCAGTTCGGTTGCCGCATCTGGGACCTGCTCTTCGAACCCGTGACGCCGAACCTGCTCGGCCTGATCGCTGAGGCGGTCCGCGGCGCGCTGGCGCAGTGGGAGCCGCGCATCGAGGTGCAGGACGTCAAGCCGATGATCGACGACGACGAGAACGCGCTCGTCCGCGTCGAGATCTCCTACACCGTGCGCGCCACGAACGACCGACGCAACCTCGTCTATCCGTTCTACGTCATCCCCCACGACTCCGAATAAGCGAGCCGCCACCATGCCACTACCCACACCCGAACTGGACGACCGCAAGTTCCAGGACATCGTCGACGAGGCCAAGCGGCGCATTCCGCACTACTGCCCCGAGTGGACGAACCACAACGTCTCAGACCCGGGTGTCGCGCTGATCGAACTGTTCGCCTGGATGAGCGAGATGGTGCTGTATCGCATCAACCAGGTGCCCGAGCGGCTCTACGTCCACTTCCTGAACATGGTCGGCGTCGAGCCGTTCCCCCCGTCGGTAGCCCGCGTGGACCTGACGTTCTGGCTCTCAGCGGTGCTCGACGCGCCGGTGGTCGTGCCCGCGAACACGCAGGTGATGACGGCGGTCGGCGCAAGTGGCGGCGCCAATGAGGCGGTCGTGTTCACGACCTCGCGCGACCTGGTCATCGCCCCGCCGGAGCTGCGGATGGCCCGCACGGTCACCCACGACAACCGGGTGGCCGATGTCTGGGACGACCTGCGCTTCGGGGTCGCCGGCGCGGCGTGCTTCGCCTCCGAGGAGCTGAGCCCCGGCGACGGCTTCTACCTCGGGTTCAACCGCTCCCTGGCTGGGACGGTGCTGCGGCTGACCCTCACCGCCGAGGCCGAGGGCATCGGCGTCGACCCGCGTGACCCCCCGCTCATCTGGGAGGTGTGGAACGGCGAGGGGTGGATCACCGCGACGGTTTACGACGACTCGACGGGCGGGCTGAACCGGGCCGGCGAGATCGTGCTGCTCGTCCCGGTCGAGCATGAACTGCTGACAGTTGGCAACAGCGCCGCCTACTGGCTGCGCGCGCGACTGCTCGCGCCGCAGCCCGGCCAGCCGACCTACCAGGCCTCGCCGCGGGTGCGCGCCGTCGAGGTGGCCACGCTGGGCGGCACGGTCGGTGCCGAGCATGCCGAGACGGTGGGCGAGGAGACGATCGGGCGCAGCGAGGGCGGTCCCGCGCAGGCGTTCCCGGTCTCGCACACGCCCGTGCTGCCGCGCCGCGACGGCGAGTTCGTCCGGGTGACCGACCGGGACGACACGACGGACTGGACCGAGGTCGGGGACTTCACCCGGTCCGGGCCGCTGGACCGTCACTACGTGTGGGAGAGCGGCACCGGCGTGGTGCGGTTCGGGCCTCGGGTGCGCTACCCCGACGGGACGGTGCGCCAACACGGCCTGGAGCCGGCCGACGGGGCGCAGATCAGCGTCACCGGCTACCGGCACGGCGGCGGCGCGCGCGGCAACGTCGGCCCGCGGACGCTGACCGTGCTGCGGACCTCGGTGCCCTACGTCCGGGGCACCATCAACCTGGCGCCGGCCACCGGGGGCGTCGACGCCGAGACCGTGACCGAGGCGAAGGTGCGCGGGCCGCTGACGCTGCGCACCGGCCAGCGCGCGGTGACGGCCGGCGATTTCGAGCGGATCACGCTGGAGACGTCGACCGAGGTCGCCCGCGCCCGCTGCCTGCCCACCGACCGGGGCAATGGATCGGTGCGGCTGCTCGTCGTGCCGCAGGTGCGCAGCGACGCCACCCGCCACCAACTCGACGACTTCGCGATCTCGGCCCCGTTGATGCGCCAGATCACCGATCAACTCGACGCACACCGGCTCGTCGGCAGCGCGATCGAGGTGGGCACACCTTATTACCAGGGGGTGTCGGTCGCCGCGCTCGTGCACACCGGCCCCGGCCGGCCCGCTGGTTTGGTGCGCCAGCGCGCCATCGACGCGCTGACCCGCTACATCAACCCGCTGACCGGTGGGCCCGAGGGCACCGGCTGGCCCTTCGACGGTGACATCAACGCGGCGGTGGTCACCCAGTTGCTGGAATCCATCGACGGCGTCGAGCGCGTCGAAGAGGCACTGCTGTTCGAGTACGACCTGCGCACCGGGGCCCGACTCGGCGCCGGCAAGGACGTCATCCGCCTGGACGGGCATTCACTGTTCCTGTCCGCTGGGCACCAGGTGGTCGTGCGATGACCTCGGTGGTGCCGCGGGTAACGCAGCTACCCGACGGGATGCGGCGCGCCCGGCGCAGCCCGCAGTGGCTGCTCAACCAGCTGCCCGTCGGCATGCTCGACGGCGACTTCTTCGTCCGCTTCGTCTCGATCTTCCAGGAGCTCGGTACCACCCTGCTCGAGGACGCCGACAACGTCGACAACATCATCGATCTCACCGTCGCGCCGGATGCGATGGTGCGGTGGCTGGGCTCGTGGATCGGCGTCGGCTCGATCGACCCGTCCCTGCCCGACGAGCTGCAGCGGCGCATCGTCGGCAGCGCAGCGCAGACGCTGACCTGGCGGGGCACGGTGTCCGGGCTGCAGCGCTTCCTGGAGCTGTCCAGCGGCGGCCCGGCTCAGGTTACCGACGGTGGTGGGGTGTGGCGTGATGACGAGGCGCCCGCGGACACCGCGTGGGTGCGCATGAGCGTCGAGTCCACCGGCTGGCTGCCGGAGGCCGATTTCGTCGCGCTCGTGCGTGACGAGGTGCCCGCCCACGTGCGCGCCGAATTGCACGTAGGCGCGCGCTGCGTGTGGACGTCTGACGGGAGTCCTGCCGGATGAGTGAGCTGCTGCCCATCGACGAGCAACCGACGATGGTGACGGGCCCGATGGACTTCTACACACCCGATCCGCCCGAGGATGGTTTGGCCCCGGTTCCGGTTCCTGTTCCGGTCGCGGCTGCCCAGCCGCCGGCAGCGACCGAGACCATCACCTGCCCCGAGTGCGGGACGATCGCAACGGTCACCCTCAACCGCCGCGACTCGTCGGACTTCTGCCGCAACTGCGACTACCCGCTGTTCTGGACGCCGTCGCGGGTGCTGCGCGACCGATCCCTCGACACCGGTGATCAAGCGCTGCGCCGGCTGCCGGGAACCGTCGGTCGCGCGACGCTCGCCTCGCTGGTCTGCCCGCACTGCGCCGAGCCGAATGCGGTGTCGGCGGTGACGTGCGTGCGGTGCCTGCAACCGATGGTTGTGGTGCAAGTGCTGCCGCCCGCCCCGGAGCCGGTGGTGTACGTACCGCCGCCGGTGTACGTCGAGCCTGAGCCCGAGCCGGGCGTGGCGTGGTGGGTGTGGGCCCTGATCGGTGCCGCCCTGGTCGCGACGGTCGTGCTCGTCATCCTGATCGTCACCCACACCGTCGGCTGAGGATCCAGCGCGAGGGCTAGCTCATCGGGACGGGCACCGTCGCCGGGGTCGTCGTGGTGATGTTGAAGGTGGCAGTGCCCGTCTGGGTCTCGTCATGAGCGGCCACGGCGGGCGGCCCGGTGACGGCTGCGACGGTGTACGTGACCGTGGCATTCGCGACCCACCCGGCGAAGAACGGCACATTGGTGAACGTCACGGTGGCCCCGGCCGCACCGGTCGCCACGGTCTTGGCCGCCGGCGCCGTGATCCTGACGTCCGGCGAGACCAGGCTCACGGTGGCCAGTGCCGTGGGGACAGGGAACGCCCCGGTGAGGTGCACCACGACCGTCGCGCCCTGTTCGGCCAGCGCGATCGACGTTGACGAAGACGCGGTGCTCACCGAGCCGGTGCCGGCCGGCCACCCCGGGCGGCCGACGTCGGCCGTCACGGTCTGCGTGCTGTTCAGCCAGATCGGCAGCGCCGCGCCGGCCGCGCCGATCGCGAACGCCGCGTCGGTGAAGATCGGCGCCGCCACAGGCCCGACGGTCAGCGTCACGGTCAGGGGCGCCGTGTCCAAGGCAAGCTTCGTGGCCGTCACCACCACGTGCGGCTGGTACTCGGTGAGGCTGTATCCGACGGCCAGGTCCGCAGGCGCTGCGGGTGCCGTACCGGACACGAGGAACGCGCCGGCCGGGCAGGTCAACGTTGCATCCGTGCCGGTCCCGCTGGGTCCGGACAACGTGCCGAAGTGCTGCGCGGGCTTGGTGAACGAGAATGTCCAGCAGCCGTAGGGGACATCGGAAATCGTGACCGTGAACTTGCTCGGTGTTCCAGCAACTGGCGCGACCGGCAGGTTATCCAGCGGGGCGTTGGCAGGGATGGGCGGAGCTCCGGCCGTGGTCAGGACGCCAAGGGTGGACCCGGTCAGGTCGTCGCTCGTCGACGACGCCGACACCGTGACGACTACCTGCTGCTTGATGCGGGGCACCAGCAGCGTGACCGGGGCCGGCGCGGCGTGGGTGTGGTTGTAGGCCACTACGAGCCCGTCGAATTTCGCGTACCCGTAGCGCCGTTCGGTGTGGAAGTAGAACGAGTCGTCCGGGATGGTGTCGAAGGCGAACACGCCGTCGGCTGCGGTGCCGCCCACCGCGTTGATCATGGGCTGCCCGTCGGTGCCGTTCGCCGCGTTCGCGGCGCAGGTATTGCTGGCCACGATGGGGGACTTGATCACGCAGACTCTGACCCCAGCGTGCGCCGTAGTGTCCGCGTCGGCGTTCTGCAGGGCGGTGACTGTGCCGCTGGCGAGGTTGGCGCCGAGGCTGACGGGCATCGAGAACGTCTGGGCTCCGGCACCGAGGGTGACGTCGATTTTCATCGTCTGGGTGATGATGTTGCTGCCGGTGGCCTGGACGGTATACAGCCCCGGGATCACGTTCGTGAACAGGTAGGAGCGATGGCCACCGCCGGGGCAGGTGGTGTTGGCCGCCTCCGGTCCGGTGCACTGCGTCGCGGCGGTCAAGGTGGTGCCGACCAGAGTCACCGTGAGCCCGTCGACCGGGTTAGCGCCCTGGTCCGTGACGTCGACGGTCACGTCGACGGGGTCGATGTAGAACGTCGGCGAGTACGTGGTGTCGGCGCTCAGGCTCGACACGGCGACCAGGGCGCCGGACAGTGCGCCCGCGGCCGCGCCGGCGGGCACCGCAGGGATGATGAAACCGGTCGGGGCCGCGGTTACGAGCCAATTTCCGGTAGTGAGCTGGTTGGACCTGGTGCCGATGATTCGATAGACCCCGGTGCTCACGTTGCTCGAAGCGGTGAAGACGGCGGTGGTGCTCACTGCGGTGCAGTACGTCAGCCTGTCCGAACCGTTGTCCTTCGTGTCGGTGCACCGCGCGGCAGTCACGACGACGCCGCCGATCGGCCGGGTGGGACTTGTCGCGGACGGGTGGGCGATGATGCCGGTCACGGTGCCGCCGATGGCGCCGTCGCGGATGAGCGTCGCCGTACACGTGGTGACCGCGCCCGGAGTGATCGTGATCGGCGTGGGGTCCAAGGGTCCGCAGTCCAGCGTGATCAACGACGTGCCGGTGTCGCCGAATTGGTAGCCGGCGGCCTGGATGTGCACCCGGTACACCGCTCCCGGAGACAAGCCGGTGAACGGTACGGAGTTCCCGCCGGCCGCGGGTGATTGGGTGCCGACTTGGCTCGTCCCGTTGAACAGCGTGAAGCTCGCGTCGGGAATCGCCGCTCCGACTGCGTTCACCGTCGAGATCGTGAGCCCACCGAATTTGTTGAGCACGAATGCGTTGGCGGCGTTGATGTCGCACGGCACGCCGCGCAAGCACTTGAACGTGATCTGCGCGGTGACGTAGCCGGTCAGGTTCGCGACGAGCTTGTACGTTCCGGGCTGGGCCGGCTGATTCGGGTCGTTGATGTTCGTGTCGTGCCAGCTGAGGTGGCCCGTGCTGTCGGAACTGACCGCGATGCTGCCCGCGCCCGGCGGGGCCTGCAGGACCTGGATGCTGGCGCCGGACAGGTCGGGGACGGGCGGTGAGGTCGTGGCGTTCTGCGCCGGGCTGCTCGTCAGAAGTCCGGTGATGGCCACCGGGTTGGGGACGACGCCGATGTTGACCAGCGAGACCCCGCTCAGCTTCGGCACGGACCGCGACGCACCCTGGAACCCGTCGGGCGGGGTGGCTTGGAACGTGGCACTGGAGACCACCAGCGGAAACGCGATGGTGGGGATGGTGGTGTCGGCACTGCACTCAGCGGGACCGGCCAGAGCCTGGACGCCGTCTGGGCTGAACGCGAAACACCCGTTGGTGTCCGTCGTCACCGATGCCGACGTGGTCTGTGCCGACCCGTTCGCGTAGCCGGTGACGCCGGTGACGACGACGGCGGTGTTCCCGACGCCCTCGCTGGTGCCCTCCCACGACGTGGTGATGCGTCCGTAGAACGTGCCCACCGTGGCGGCGAGCGTGATCTGTCCTGGCGCGTCATTGTCGGGCGCTACCGACAGACCGCTGGTCTGGCCGACCTGCGTGGTCGGAGCCGCCGCGGTCCCACCCTTGACGGTGCAGCCCCACGTGGCCGTCGTCAGTCCAGCCACGATGATCTTGCTTTCGCTATCGGTCGTGAGATCCCGCGTCACGGGCGACAACGGCGACGACAACGACGGCGCCGTGCACGTGGCCGTCACCGCCACGCCCGCCCCCAGTGCCGAGACGGCGCCACTGGCCGAGTTCGCCTTGGTCAGCGTGAGGCTGACCCGGCCCTTACGGAGGACGTGGGGCGAGTAGGTCACGGTCTGGCCGTGGGTAACGGTCTGTGACGCCGTGGGTGCTGGGTTGATGTAGTAAGGATTCTGCATGAAGACGTAGACGTTGTAGGTGCCGTCGCACAGGTCGGCGAGCTTGTAGCTGTTGTCGGCCGCGATCTTGGCGAACCCGATGGCGGGCAGACCCTTCGACTGGCACTGCGACGGGACGGGCGGCGTGAAGGCGCAGCCCGTGGGTTGCGTCGCACCGGTCGCGACCGGTATCGCCCACACGCAGTTTTCGTACGGCGGGCTCGGGCCGTCTTCGATGATGTTGCCGAGCGCCCCCACCGTGCCCGAGATGACGTTGCCCGGGAACAGGTTGACCTGCGGGGCCACCGCGACACCGTTCAGCGGGACGCGGACGGCGATGGTGGCCGGTAGGAATCCGTCGGCGATGATCGTGAGGTGGTACAGCCCGGGCGCGAGTCCGAGCGCGGCAGAGAGCGTGTAGCCGGTCGGGCCGGCGGTGGCGGGGTCGGTCTGCGGCGTCGCGACGAACGGGTCCCCGTCCTTGGTGTGCGTGTTGACCGCGGTGCCGTCGCTGTCGACCAGCGTGAAGCGGACCTCACAGCCGTGGCCGGGCGTGGTGTTGTCCGGGCAACTGGCGGCGAGACTGCCGTTCGGACTGACCGCGCTGGCGACGAACCCGGTGATCGTCGAGGTGTTCGCCGACGTCTCCACGCCCAGGTTCAATGCCGACGCGGAGATCATGAACTCCTCGCCGGCCACGGCCTTGACGGTGACGAACCCGGTCGTGAGTCCTGAGTACTGCGCGCTGAGCACGTACGTCCCGGGCGCCACCCCGTTGAACCGGAAGGCGCCATCCACCCCGCTGGTGATCTTGTACATGTTCGCGGCCGAAGCGAGGATGAGGCCCGCGCCGTTGAGCGGGCCGGTCGCCCCGGTGGGCACGCCCGCGCCGTCGAACTTCGCGCCGCGGACGGTCCCGGTGACGACGGCAGTGGCCAAGGTGAGCGACGCATCGATGCGCACCTGTGACTGCCCCTTCGTGACAGTCACCCCCTGTGTCTGGGTCAGATACCCGGCTGCCTGCACGGTGACGCTGTAGCTGCCGGGCGCCAGGTCGGTGAGCGTGTAGTTGCCGATAGGCCCCCTCGTGACGGTCGAGGCGGTGCGGGTGACCGAGCCGTCGGTCGCCGTGACCGTCGCCCCGCCGAGGCCGGTCATCTTGCCCAGGCTGTTGCGGCCCTTGACCGCGCCGACGAGCGACGCGACGCCGGCCTTGAGCGTGAGTGCGACGCTGGCCGTACCGCCGGCGTCGAGGGTGATCAGCTCGGACTCGGTGCCCATGCCGTCCTTGCTCGCGCTGATCAGGTACGAGCCCGGCGTCGACAGCCCGTTCACCGACCAGCTGCCGATGTCGCCCGTCGAGACGCTGCTGGTGGTGATCGTGTTCGTGCCGTCGGTGAGGGTGAGCTGCGCCCCGCCGAGCCGCCCGCCCGGCCCCGACACGCTGCCGCGAAGGATGCCCTGCCCGGGCGTGAGCGCCACCTTCATCGGCTGCGTTGCGACCGCCGCCGACGAGTCGATGACGAAGCGCTGAGTCTGGTAGCCGGGCTTGGAGAACACCAGCAGGTAGTAACCCGGGGCCTTGACCCGCGGGAACGACCAGGCGCCGTCCTTGCCGGTGGTGGCGGAGCGGTCCTGCGACACCGTCCTCGGCGTGGTGAGCAGCACCGCGCCCTGCGCGATCTTGCCGATCTCGCTCGATTGGACCTCGACGCCGACCAGCGTGGCGCCCGCGGTGGACGTGTCGACCAGCGACGTGGGCGACATCGCGACCCGGACGCCGCCCGGTGAGTCGCCGGTGACGGTGCCGTTGAGCTGCACGGCGGTGGCGCCCGCTCCGGCGAGTCCGCCGGCGGCGCCGCCGCGTTTCGTGGACCCGCTGCCTGTCTTGGTGCCCCCGCTCGCCGAACCTGAGCCCGAACCCGAAGCCGCGCTGGTGGCGGCGTGCTTGTTCGGCGCACCAGCCTGGGGTTGCCCGCCCTTGACATGGTTGGCCAGCTTCGGGATGAACACGACCGCGAGGACGAGCCACAGCGCGACCACGCTCACGAGCACGACGGCCTTGGTGCCGCCCGGGCCGAACACAGCCCGCGTGGTCAGCGAGCCTTGGACGTGACGCGGCGCGCCGGAACCGCGGGCGGTGACCGTGTACGTGTGCCGCGCGCGGGTACCGAACAGCCGCGGGTGGGCCACCTTGACGCGGGCCGGGACCGAGCGCGATTCCCCCGGTCCCACGTCGATGGGGTCGGTGGCGAGTCGGATCTCGGTGCTCTGCGGTGCGCGGGCCTCCAGGTGCACGCTCGCGGGCGTCGCGCCGCTGTTGTGCAGCGTCACGGTCACTCGCTTGCCGAATACGCCGGTCACGTCAGCCGGGCTGAGCTCGACGGCGATCTGCCCTGGCGCGTCGACAACCAGCATGATGTCGGAGATCACGGTGGCCGAGGTGGCCCGCTCCGACACCGGGTCGAGCGCCTGCACGGCGATGGCCAGCGGGTAGCGGGCGGGGACGGTTCCGGCGGCCGGGCTGAGGGTGACATCCGCCGCGATGCTCTCACCGGGCAGCACCGGACGGCTGCGGCTGGGCTTCGGCAGCCAGCCGGCGTCCACCCCGAGCGCGGTCACCGCGATGATCCGCGGCTCCGGTGCCCGGTTCGTGATCATGATGTGCGCGATGACGGCCGTACCCGCGCCGGTACGCAGCAGCGGGTCGGCGAGCACCGCCGGGGCCGGCTCGTCGGGGTCGCGGGTGAAGCGCGGCCCGGTCACTGCGACACCACGATGAGTACACCGGTGAGCTGCTGGCTGGGCTGCACGGTGACCTGCTTCGTGTTGGTCGCATTGGCGGGGTCCGACGTCGGGCCGGTCGCGAGGATGTACTTGCCCGCCGAGATCGCCGTGAAGGCGAACCCGCCGGTGCTCGAGGTCCGCGTGCTCTGGCTGACCAGGCCCGGGAACTGCGCCGCTTCGTAGAGGAACACCGTCCAGCCGGCCTTGGGTTCGTCCGAGCCGAGGCGGACCGTGCCGCTCATCGACGCCGGCCGGGCCAACGTCACGTTCTTCTGCAGCGAATCGCCGGCGTTGAGGCTGATCACGACCGAGCTGGGGCTGGTGCTGCCGCCCGCCGTCACCGTGATCGTGTACGTGCCCGGCGGCAGCTGCTCGATCCGGTATGCCCCGCACTTGGCTGCGGGCACGCTGGCGGAGGTGACGGTGTAGGACGACGAGCCCGAGCTGAGGGTCACGGTCGCCTCGCCGAGCGCGCCGCCGGCGCAGGCGCTGCCCGGCTGGGTGATCCGGCCGTACACCGTGGCCGTCGAGGACTGCATGCTCACCGCGATGCCGGCCGCCGTGATGCTGGCCCCTTGCGAGCCGGGGGTGACGTTGCCTGCCGAGTCGAGCGACACCGAGACGGTCTGCGACGCCAGGTCGCGGCGCGCGAACGTGAGCGTGTACGTGCCGGGGACGGGCAGGCCACCGACCGACCACGCCCCGACATCCGTCTGGCTCTGGGTCGCGGACTGCACCGTCAGCAGGCCGTCGGTGACGGTGACGGACACTCCGCCCAGACCCAGGTTGAGGGGCTGCCCGGTTACCATCCCGCGCAACTTGCCCGAGGTCGTGCCGAGCGTGATCGCGACGCCGGTCAGCTTCTGGCCGGCGGCCAGGGTCAGGGTGAGCGTCTGCGAGGCGAACTTCGGCTTGCTCGCGATGACCGTGAAGGACGCCGGGGTGGGCAGCCCGCGCAGGGTGAAAGCACCGGCCTTCGCGCCGCTGAGCGAGACCGTGCTGGCGGTGCTCTGCCCGGCGGTGGCGGTGATCGTCACGCCGGGGAGCGCGCCGGTCGCCGAGCTGACGATGCCCGATATCAACCCGTCGCCCTTGCTCAGCGTGAGCTGGACGCCGGTGCGCGTCTCGCCGGCGCCGATGTCGATGGACTGCGTCGAGGTGGCGTACCCGGCCTTGGTGACGACCAGTTGGTAGACGCTCGGGGAGGGCACGTTGACCAGGCTGAACGTGCCGTCGGCGCCGACCGGGATCGACTTGACGATCGCGCTGCCGTTGTCCGGCGGTGGCGTCACACCGGGCACGGCCGCAGGCAGGTGCAGGGGGCTGCCTGACGTTGCCGCGCCCGCGCCCCCCGTCGCGGAGGTCTCGAGGAACAGCGTGGCCGCCGACACGTCATCGCCGGTGACCGTGCCGCTGATGCTTGCCGGCACGCCGCCCACGCTGACGTTGACGCCGGCCTGTTGCTTGCCTGCTTCCAGTGTGATCGCGGTGGCGTCGGCATCGGTGGCCGCGCCTGGATACCAGATCTGCACGAACCCAGCGCCGCGGTAGAAGAGCTTGTACTTGCCGGCCGCAAGATCGCCGACCGTATAGCCGCCCTTCGCGTCGGTGGCCGTGGTGAGCACGGGCGTGCTGGTGTCGGCCGCGGTGAACACGCTGACCGACACGCCGGGCGCGCCCTTGCCCGAGGTGAGCAGCGTGACGGTGCCGCTCACTCCGGACGTGCCGGTCGCGGCCGCGGCGTCGCGAGCAGCGGCCACCTGCAGCGCGAGGTTGCGGTCGGCGGTTGTCTGGTTCACCAGGCGCGACAGCGCGAGCGTGATGACGAGGGCGAACACCGTGACGGCGGCGAGCAGGCCCAGCAGCGACAGCGGGCCGCGCGAAAGCATTGAGCGCTGGATGAACGTGCCGTTGGCCAGGGCCTCGCGCTCACCGCGCGCCGGGGTGCGGTCGTAGTCGACCCCGGACAGGAATCCGTCCGGCGTCGGTTCGTCGAGGTACAGGCCGAGCACCCGGACGGTCGGGGCACCGGTGATGTGCCGCCGGGCGCTGGCCCGCATGTCGACGACGGCATGCTCGCCGGGCGACAGCGACACCGTCTCGGGTTCGAAGCGGAACGCGACCTTGCCCTCGGGATCATCGCCGGCCAGGTGCCCGGCCACGATCGTGTTACCGGTGTTCTCCAGGATGAGGCTGAAGGTGGCGCGCTTGCCCGCCGAGACCGCCAGCGGGTCCAGGCGCAACTGCACGGCCTTCGCGGCGGGCACGGTGAGGTCCAGCTCGACGATCGTGCTCGCCTCGGGCGGGGTCAGTTCGCGTACCTGCACCGCGATCCGCCGGGTGCCCGCCGGGATGCCCTGAGGCGGCGTGATCGTGGCCATGACGGTGCGCGTCTCGTCCGGGAACAGCGATACCTGATCGGCGTCCAGCGCCACCCAGCCCGGGTCCGCGCCCAGGACGCGCACGGCGTAGCCGCCGATCACCGTCGAGGTGTTGGTGATGGTGATGGCGATCGGCTGCTGGTGGCCGGGGACGATCGCGGCTTGCCGGGGCGTGATATCGACGCGCATGTCAGCCGCTCGGCAAGGTGAGGGTCAGGTCGAGGTGGATCGGTGCGCCGACGGTCACGGTGACGATGCCGGTCTGCTGGGTCAGGCCGGCCGCGGTCACCGTCACGCTGTAGGTGCCCGGCTCCAGCCCGCCGATGAGGTAGCCGCCGCCGGGCAGCGCCCCGCCCTGGGTGGTCGAGGTCGCCGTCCACACCTGCGCGCCGTTGGTCGCGGTGACGGTCGCGCCGGGGAAGGGGTTTCTGAGCACCGTGGTGTGGCCGTTCGCGACCTGGATCTCGCGCACCAGGCCGGTGATCCCGCCGAGCTGGGTCGCCAGCGTCACGGCGACGGTCGGTGGCGCGCGGTCGCCGCTGAGCGAGACCGGGACGCTGGCCGGGGCGTACCCGTCCAGGGTGAACGTGAGCGTGTAGTCGCCGGGTGCGGTGAGCCCGTTGATCGCGAAGCTGCCGATGCGGCCCGAGGTGAGCGTCGTGGTCGTGGGCATGGCGCCACTCGGTGTGGTGCCCGGTGTGGTGCCCGGTGTGGTGCCGGGTGTCGTGCCGACCGGGTCGGCGGTCGCGCCGCCGACGGTGACCGTGGCGCCGCCCAGGCCATGGCCGCCGGTGTCGACGAGCATGCCGCTGATGCTGCCCGTCCCGCCGGCGAGGCTGACCGAAACGCCGCCCCTGCTCTGCCCCGCGCCCAGGTCGACGATCGTCGTGTTGGTGCCGTGTCCCGGGGCGCTGAAGGTCACCACGTAGGTAGCCGGCGTGGGCAGGTTGCCGAGAGCGAAGGCACCCACCTGCCCGGTCGTCGGCGTGCTGACGCTGAGTGCCTTGCCGTCTACGGTCGTCACCACCGTGACCCCGCCGAGCCCGGTGGTGCCGTCGGTGACCGTGCCGCTGATCTGTCCCGCCGACGCGCCGAGGGTCACCGTCGGCTCCAGGCGCTTGTCACCGCCGCTGACGGAGTCGACGACGGTAGTGGTCTGGTAGCCCTTGGTGACGAAGGTCAGCTGGTAGGTGCCCGGCGCCGGCAGCTTGCCGAGGGTGTAGCTGTTGTCGGCTTTGGTCGTGACCGACGGGATCTTGGCGCCGGCGGTGGCCCCCGCGCCGAGCAGCGGGCTGATACTCACCGTCGTGACGACCGGGCTGAGGGTGTTACCGGGATTCACCTTGCCGGTGATGCTCGCAGGCCGGCCGGTGACCACCGCGTCCACGCCGGTGGTGGAACCTTGCGCGACGGCGGTGACGAGCTGACCTGCGGCCCGGGACTTGGCGGCGGGGAACCAGGCCGGGTGGGTCCCGGCCGAGCTGTACGAGATGTAGTACGACGTCGGGAACAGCCCGGCAAGCGTGTAGGTGCCGTCGGCCTGGGTGGCGGCCGAGCTGACCACGTGCGGGCCGTCGCGGCCGACGCGCCACGCCTGGACCAGGATGCGCCCGATCGGCAGCTTGTCGTTCGCGGACGTCACCGTGCCGGTGATCTCGCCACCCATCCCGGGCGGCAGCTGACCAGTCTTCGGCAGCGCACCGGCCGGTGCCGCGCCGCCGCCTGCCGCCGCTGCGCCGGCCGCCCCGCTGGCGCCCGCTGAGCCGCCCGCGCCACCGGCTGCCGCAGCCGCGACGAAGAACGACGCCGGGGCCTGCTTGGTGACCGGGTCTCCGGAGAACACCTTGGTGAGGCCGAGCAGGAACGCGGCGGCCCACAGCCCGACGATGCTGGCCAGGATCAGCGCGGTGAGCAGGCCGCGGCTGATCAGTGGGCGCTGCCGCAGCCGGACCGTCGCCTCCTGGACCGCCTGGACCTCGTCCGAACTGGTGGGATCGGGCGTGAGCGCGAGCTGGCGCGCGGTGGCCTCGACCGTCACCGTCCGGTCGAGTTCGGCACCGGTGAACATCCGTGGTCCGCGCAACATGAGCAGCACCGGGGCCACGGCGCCGGCTTCGATCCGCAGCGACGGCGGGACGAACTGGGCGGTGGTGGCGCGGTCGGCGTCGACGGCCTTGAGGTTGACGTCGAGCGGGATGTTGCCCTCGTTGGTCAGCTCGAGCACGAAGCGAGCGCCGCGCCGGGCCCGGATGACCCGGGGCGTGGCGGCCAGGCGCAGCGCCGGCCGGGCCGAGACGTCCATGTCGACGTCGAGGAACTGCGAGGGCAACCGGGCGCCGTGCGAGACGACCTCGACCGTGAGCGGGTGCCGCCCGGCCGGATGGGTCGCGGGCACGGCCAGTGACAGCGTCACCTGCCCGCTGGCATCGGGGAACAGCGGCAGTAGCGCCGGCTGGGCCGTCACGAACTGATCGGACAGCCCGATGATGTGCGCGGTCATGCCGTCGATGACCTCGCCGGTGTTGACGATCTCGACGATCACGGCGGCGGTCCCACCGGGGTCTACCTCGAGCAGTCGAGTGTCGGTGGCTACCCGCATATCCACCCGCGTCGGGACAAATTGCCCGTTCGCCGCCGAGCCGCACTCGGGTCGAGTCGCAAACTCGACGCAAGCGGGGACGCAACGGCGTGCACTGAGGCTCCTGGCGGGTCATGAAGACCGGGCCGGCTTCCCCCAATTAACACAAAGCCAACGTGATCAAGGCTAATAATGCGGGTCAGCTGGGCGTTTGTCTATTCCGTGCACCGACTCTTATCCAGCGCCGAAGTGTGGCAATTTCGGCGCTGGATGAGAGTAGGTGCCCGCAGCCGAGATTCAGCCCGGCTGCCCGCCCGGTTTGGGTGCTGCCAGCGCCTCGATCCGGGTGACCAGGGGGGCCTGGTCGCGCCACTCGAACGTGTCCGCGGCGGCGGTGATCTGCAGCGTGAACGACGCCTTCAGCTGGCCGCCGGCGGCGCTCCAGATCTCGCGCAGCCGATTGCCCTCGTCGGTGCTCAGGGCAAGCTGCACGGCGGAGTCGATGTCGGCAGGCAGGTGCGCGGCGGGGATGCTCGCCAGCGGGGCCAGGCGACTGATCACCTCGCCCAGCAGTTGGTGCTCGTCGCGGGGGCTGCCGGCCCACGCACTGACCAGGTAGCCGAGGCGGATCATGGGCTGCGGGGCGCGTCGCTCCGGGCGGCCGTTGGTCTCCTGGCGCTGGGTGAGCGAGCGCGAGGGCAGCTCACTGCGCGCGACGTCGTACAGGAACAGGTTCACGGTGATCCGCGACAGCTGGGCCGACCAGCCGCTCGTCGGCGCCTCGAAGGTGATGTCGCCGAGGTCGTCGGGCAGCGGCAATTCGGCGCGCAGCAGTTTCTCCAGGCCATCGTCCACGGTTCTGATGAACATCGTTGCCGTCTCTTTCGGCGGGCGTATCGACCCCCCGCCCGGTACCCGGCGCGCAGCCCGGCCCAATAGTGGCACCCCTCGGCCGTAATATCACCACTGTGATCTTGCCGGCTCCGGTCCTACCGGTGCGAGCGTGAAGAACCGACTGGCACGGCTGGTCGCTGCGCTGGCCCTCGCGGTGGAGCATCGGCCGCACCTGGCCGGCCACGCCGACGCCACCGCTGTGCTCGCGCTGCTCGCCGACGAGCACGGTGCCGCCGAGCCCGCCGCCGACGACCCGTTGGCGCGGCTGGCCGTACTTTTCGACCTCAGTGAGCTCGACACCGAGCTGTTCTTCGTCGCGGCCGCGGCCGACCTGGACGTGCGTTTCGGGGCGCTGTACAGCCTGGTGCTCGGCAACTCCCAGCGGCAGCGGCCCAGCGCCGGGCTGGCCCTGGAGCTGTGCGGCTACGGCTCGTTGTCAGCCGGTGCGCGCCACCGGCTGAGCCCGGCCGGTCCGCTGCGCAGCCAGCGGCTACTGCTCGTCGAGGGCACCGAGCCGATGCTGTGGCGCTCCCTGGCCGTGCCCGAGCGGGTCATCGGGCAATTGCTGGGCGACGACAGCCCCGATCCGGAACTGGCCGCGCTGCTGCTCGAGGTGCCCGGGCGCGACACGCCCGAGGCGCAGCGGCTCGGCCGGGCGTTACTGGCCGGCTCGCGCGTCGGGCACGTCAAGTCGCGTCCGGGCACCGCCGGCCTGGCGCTGGCCCGCGGCACCTTCGACGCGCTGGGCCTGCCGTCGATCGCCGTCGACCTCTCGCGCCGCCGCGCCACCGACGACGCCGTGCATCTGACCGGGCTGGCCGTCCGCGAGGCCGGCCTGCGCGGCGCGGGCTTGATCCTCACCGGTGCCGACGACGTGATCGCCCACGAACGCGCGCTGCTGGCCACCGTCGAGCGCGGCCCGATGCCGGCGGTGGTGGTCGACGCCCTGGACTGGGAGGCCAGCTGGCTCACCGGCGCGCCGCTGCACGTCGAGGCCAGCGAACTCGCGCGTGAGGAGCGGGCCGCGATCTGGGCCGGTGTGCTCGACCCGGCAGCGATCGCGCAAGATGCCTCGGGCTGGGGCGATCTGGTCGGCCTGCGGCTCACCCCGCAGGAGATGCTCGCCTCGATCAGTGCCGCGTCCGTGGTCGCCGCCGCGGACGGCCAGGCCGAGGTGAGCGTCGCGGTGCTGCGCGACGTCGCCCGGCGCCAGGGCAGCACCAGCCTGCAGGGCACGGCCCTGCGGGTCGCGCCGCGCGCGACGCTGAAGGACCTCGAGCTCACCGACACCACCCGGGCCGCGATCGACGAGCTGATCGCGTGGGCCCGCCACCGCGAGGCGCTGCTGGCCGAGGGTTCGCTGGCCGGCAAGGGCAGCAAGGGCCGGGGCCTGACCGCCCTGTTCGCCGGATCGTCGGGCACCGGCAAGACACTGGCTGCCGAGGCGGTGGCCGGCGAGCTGGGGCTCGATCTCTACACCGTCGAGCTCGCCACGATCATCGACAAGTACATCGGCGAGACGGAGAAAAACCTCGAGCGGGTCATCCGCGAGGCCGAGAGCCTCAACGTGGTGCTGTTCTTCGACGAGGCCGACGCGCTGTTCGGCTCACGCTCCGAGGTCAAGGACGCCCGCGACCGCTACGCCAACCAGGAGGTTTCCTACCTGCTGCAGCGCATCGAGCGCTTCGACGGCATCGCGGTGCTCGCGACGAACCTGCGCGGCAACATCGACCCGGCGTTCTCTCGGCGGCTGCACCACGTCATCACGTTCCTCGACCCGGACGCGCCGACCCGGCGCCGGCTGTGGGCCGCCCATCTGGAGGCCGTCTCCGCCCTCGACGTCGCCGACGAGCCGGACCTGGACTGGCTGGCCGGGCACGTCGAGGTGACCGGCGGGTCGATCCGCAACATCGTGATGGCCTCGGCGTTCGCGGCAGCGAGCCAAGACAGCGCGGTCGGCATGCGCCACCTGGTGGCAGCCGTGCAGCGGGAGTACCAGAAGCTCGGTCGGCGGATGGACCGCGACAAATCCCCGCAAAGGATCCCAGTAATCGCGCCGCAGTAGCGTGCGGGGCGTGATCATTCGACACATCGTCGTGCGCGCCCTTACAGTGCGCTAACACGAGCGGGTGAGGCGCATGCCAGCACACAGCAAGGCTCGCGACCGCGAGAGCACGCCTGACCCGGCCAGGATCAGTTCATTGGCGCCGCCGGTGGCGCAGGCCGTTGCCGCGCCCGAAGCGGTGCTGGTCCCCGGCCTGGCCTACGGCACTGAGGTCGTCCGGGCCAAGCTGGACGTCGGTGGGGCCGACGATGCCGCCGAGCGTGCTGCCGACCGCGCTGCCGAGGCGGTGGTGGCCGAGTTGCATCCGGCCCATCCGGGGCAGTGCGCGACTGACCACGTCCACCGATCGGTGGACGTGGGCGCGACGGCGCCCATCGGGATGGCCGGCGGAACCGTCTCCCCCGACGTCGAGAACCAGATCGCCGCGGCCCGTTCCGGCGGCCGCACCCTGCCCGACGCGATCCGCCGGGATATGGAGCACGCGCTGGAGGCAGACTTCGGCGCCGTGAATGTGCACACCGGCCCGCAGGCGACGGCCCTGAACGAGGGCATGTCCGCGCGTGCGTTCACGCTCGGCAACGACATCTTCTTCCGCGACGGCCTGCCCGACACCCGCACGCCCGAAGGCACCCGGCTGCTCGCCCACGAGCTGACCCATGTCGTGCAGCAGCAGCCCGGAGCGGCCCGCTCGACCGTGCGCCGCGACCCGACGCCCATGACCGTCTCGGCCCCGACGAAGGTGAAGATCCGCACTGGCGAAGCTGCGCCCGTCCCGGTTTCGAGCGCGGCCAGCGTGGGTGCCGCGCTGGGTACCACCGCGGATATGGGCCAGGCCAAAGTCGAGGACGTGCCCGGCAGCCAGCTCAACGAGAACCGCCGGGCCGAGGCCGGCATCGCAGCCGGTGACGCCTCGGAAAACTCCATGGGCAGCGAGCGGGCCGAGCTGGAGGCGATGCCGACCCTGTCGGCCATCGCGATCCCGGGCGTCGCGCAGGAACTCGAAGGCACCGACCCGTACAAGGCCGTCAGCGGTTACGCAGCCTACGCAGGCTCGCTGTACCAGAAAGGCGAAAAGCACGACCAGGAGATCGAGTCCTTCACGCGCTTCGTCGAGGCCGACCACATCCGCCTCAGCAAGGCCCACGCCGACTACCAGGCCCTGCCTGCGGCGGGCGGCGACGCCAAGCTCATGAAGAAAATCGATGCGAAGAAGAAGGCGCTCGAGGACAGCGTCGGGGCGGACAAGCTGGCGGCAGGCGTAGCCCGCGAGAACATCTGGGAAGTCGTGCTGGGCATCGCCGAGGAGCGTTCGCGCCTCGGGGCCGTCGCCCGCAGCAACGCCAACGAGGACATCCCGCTCATCGACGGCGTCTACGAGAAGGCGCGCGACGCCAAGACGGCGGTATTCACGATGACCGGCGGCAGGTCGGTCGCGCATGCCAAGAAGCGCGAGGCGGAGCTGGCGAACAAGAGCAGCGTCAAGCGGCAAAAGCACGAGAATCGCACCGCCAACATGGGCCAGGCCAAGGCTCAGGCCAGCGCGGTGGGCCTGGCAGTGCGCGAGGCCTACCTCAGCGAGGGACGCCTGCACGTCAAGGTCTCCCAGCTCAAGGCCCACAAGACCTCGATCGAGGCCGCCGTGTCGGCCGGTGACTGGTTGGCCGCCAACGGCAAGTGGCTCATGAAGAAGGGCGCCGGCGCCGCGCTGGGACTCGCGACCGCGGGCATCCTCAGCACCACCGAGACCAAGGACGGCGCCCTGGGCATGGAGGTCGTCACGATGGGGCAGCGCCTCGAGGCCGAGATTGACAAGGCCGAGGAGTTGCGCGAGCGGGGCACCTACGGCAAGCGGGCGACCCCATTCCACGCCGGACTGCAGGTCTTCAACGGAGCGCTGCGCGAAGTTCGCAACGTGATGGCCGGAGTCGGCGTGCTGCTCGGGCTGCTGGGATTGCTCGTGACGGCGTTCGCGCCGCCGGTCGGGCTGCTCATCAAGGGGATTGCCGTCACGTTCGGGCTGATCGCACTCGCGCTCACGGCGTTCAAGATCGTGATCGACGCCGTGCTGCTCAGCTGGACGGCGGTGGAGCGGGCCATCACCTCCAGCGCCCGGAACAACAACCTGCTCAACGCGCAGGGCATGAGTCAGGGTGGCGAACTACTCGGCGACGCCGTCAAGGTGGGCCTCGCCTTCGGCGTGCCGGCGATCGGCAACGCTGGTGAGCTCGGCACGCACGGCGCATCGAAACTGCTCAATCCTGTCGACAACCTGCAGAACCTGAGCGGGATCGGGAAGGCTGCACCGTCGTTGGCGGGTGCGACCACGCTGGGTGCCGTCGGGCAGGTTGGTGCCACCGTCGGCGTCCCGATAGTCGGCAATATCGGTGTCGAGGCCGCCAAGACCGGCATGGCAGACACCGTCCAAGCGGGACGCGTCAAGAACAAGGCGACCGCGGCCGCGACGGTACCGGGTCCCGTCGCCAAGAAATTGCCGGCGGCGACTCCTCCGATCCCGGCTGCCACCAACGAGCCGAAGTGGATCAAGGACGCTCGGGCCAGCGAGTCGGCGACCCGCGACGGCAGCATCGACGCGCTCGTCAAGCGGCACAAGATGGACATGGGCAGCTTCCACCAGAAAACTCAGAAGCTGATGCTGCTGGCCGGAAAGGGCGGCGCCGACTCCGCTACGGCCGCCGCCAAGCTCGCGGCGACGAAGAAGCCAGTCGACGCCGGCGCGATCGACACGACCCAGACCATCGCTCAGCGCCTGGCCTCGGCTTCCGCGAACTTCGGTGCCGATGCCGCTGAGCTCATGGATCCGGCGGCCATCGAGCAGGAACTGGCCAACCTGAGAAAGTGACCGCGACCGATGTAGTGAGGATGCGCGCGCCGTCCGGGGCGGAGTACGCCCTGGGGGTGCGCCGCTCCGGCGATCGGCTGCTGGCCGTCCTCGACCCCGGCGACCTCGACGCGCTCGAGCGCGACGAGCTGTTCCACCTCGTCGCCATGGCCCGACCGGCGCAGCTGAAACTCGACGCGGCGCTGCCCGCGACATTGGAGCTGCGGCTGGCCACTGAACTCGGCGCGGCCGGCCCGAGCGAGCCCATCGATGAGTGGCTGGCCGGCGACCCGCGGCGCAGCCTCTGCGATGCCTGGTTCGTGGCGCGCATCGCCCAGCTCGACGCCGTCCCGCCCCTGGATGCCCGCACGCTGTGGGACTACGTCAGCACCACCTCGGAGGACCTGGACCCGGGCGAGCTCACCCGGGCGGTGGCCTCGTTCCTGCGCGAGCAGCATCCGGAGCTGAGCGAATACGCCGACGGCGTCGAGCAGGTCCTCGGCGCCGCGTTCGGACCGGAGGTCGTGCCCGACGGTTCCTCGGCGATGCCGCTGCTCGCTCGCGTGCTCACCGAGGGCGGGGCCGAGCCGATGCCTTCGGTCGACGGCACCGGCCTGAGTTTCCGCGTCGAGGGCGACTCCGGGACGTGGCTGTGTGTGGCCGAGTCGTCGGCCGATGCCGCGTTGATCGTGTACGCCGTCTTCGCTGACGTGATCGCCGAGGAACGCCGGGCCGAGGCGTGCGAGCTGCTGTGCCGGTGGAACTCCGAGCAGCTCGTGGGCAGTCTGGACCTCGATGCGGCGTCCGGGCGCATCGTCTTGCGCACGGCGCTGCTGCTCGACGACCGGCCGCCGAGCGCGACGGTGCTGCGGCGGCTGCTGGACGCCAGCCTGGCGGCCATGGACGACGCGTTGCCGATGCTGACGCGGTTCGCGGCCGGCGCCTCGGCCGTAGTCGCCTACGGCCCAGCGCGAACGAACTGAGCTAGCCCGCGCTGCGGCATTAAGCTCAACCCCCGTGGACACCCCCGACCGGTTGCCGATCAAGATGCTGCATGACCGGGTACTGGTGAAGGAACCACGCGACGAGGGTGAACGCCGCTCGTCGGGCGGCATCCTGATTCCTGCCACCGCCCAGGTCTCCAAGCGGCTCATCTGGGCCGAGGTGCTCGCGGTGGGAAACCACGTCCGCGCCGTCGAGCCGGGCGATCAGGTGCTGTTCAGCCCCGATGACCGGCATGAGGTCGAGCTGTCGGGCGATGCCTATCTGCTGCTGCGCGAGCGCGACCTGCACGCGGTGGCCGCGGTGCGCAACGACGCCAATACCGGGCTGTACCTCTGAGCGGTCAGCTCTCCCCGGTCTTGCGAACCCGGCGCAGCCACTCGCGGGCGCCCACGAAGTCTGCGTCGGCGCGGCCGATGACGGCGTCGCCCTGCATCCCGTCGCGCCGGGGGTAGGAGCCGAGGTAGCGCACGTCGCCGCAGACCCGGTGCAGCGCGGCGATCGCGTCGCCCACCCGCTCGTCGTCGATGTGGCCCTCGCAGTCGATGGAGAAGCAGTACTGCCCGATGCCGCCCTTGGTCGGGCGGGACTCGATGCGGGTCAGGTTGACCGCCCGGGCCGAGAATTCGGTGAGGATCTCGAGCAGGGCACCGGAGTGGTCCTCGCGCAGGTACGCGACGATCGTGGTGCGGTCGTTGCCGGTGGGCGGGCCGGGCGGCGCCGGTCGGGTCAGCAGCACGAAGCGGGTGACCGCCCCGGCATTGTCGGCGATGTCGTGCGCGACGATGGCCAGCGCATACAGCTCGCCGGCGACCGCGGCCCCGACCGCCGCGTCGTACTCCCCCGCCGCCACCGCCTGCGCGGCGCCGGCCGTCGAGCCGACGAGCGCGACCTGCGCGTTCGGCAGATTGTTCAACAGCCAGCGGCGCACCTGCGCCTCGGCGTGCGGGTGCGTGGCGACGGTCCGGATGGCGGCCAGGCCCGTCCCTGGTCGGGCCATCAACTCGAATGCGACGTGCAGGTAGGTCTCCTCGGCGATGATCAGCGGCGCGCCGTTGGCCAGTTCGTCGAGCGTGGCCGGCACCGCGCCTTCGACCGAGTTCTCCAGCGGCACGAGCGCGCCGTCGGCGTCACCGGCCCGGACGGCGTCGATCGCGAGCGTCACGTTGGCCGTCGGCAGCAGCGTCGCGTCCTGCGCCGCGGGCAGTTCGCGCAGCGCCGCATGCGCGAAGGTGCCCTCGGGTCCGAGAAATGCCAGCGTGGTCACGGGCGTGAGCCTACGGAAACGTTCAGCCGGCTTTGCGCTTGAGCAGGCCGGTGCGCTCCTTGTGCAGCGCCGCGGCGACGGCCTGGCTCTCCTCGGGAGACAGCTCGTGCTCGCCCCTTCCGGCGGCAACGCCCTTGGCGTAGACGCGGGTGTCGGTGCGGCCCGCGATTGCGCTGATCGTCACCCCGTCGCCGCGCTCGTCGAGCAGGGCCAGCGAGAACGACATCCGTCCGGTGATGTCGGCGAACGCGTCGTAGCGAACCAGGGCGATGTTGCGCAGGGCATCGGACACGCCCGCGCGCTCGGCCTGCGCCGCCACGATCGTCTGCGCACAGGTCGTGTCGACGTAGTCACGCAGTTGGGTCATCTGTTCGGCCAGTGCCGCGGTCTGTGCGGCGTGCCGTTCAGTCGCCTCGATCAGGGACTCCTTGCCGCTGGCACTACGGGAACCGCGCGCGAGCACCGACGTCGCTCGGCGCAGCTTGGCCAGCGTGCGCAGCGCGCAATACGCCGCGACGAGCGCGACGTAGCCGAGCACCATTCCGAAGACGGCGACGTAGGTGGTCATCGTCACCAGGCTAGGGGCGCGATCATGGTTCACCCTGCACGACACGGCAGGATCAGCGGGGGCGAGTTCCCTGGCCGTTGCCGCGATCGCCTTTGCCGTGGTTCTGCTGTCTGCGGTCTTCGCGGTGATTGCGGCGGTCGGCGCCGTCCGCAGGTGAGCCGAGACATAAGCTCACCGCATGACGTCCGTTGAATTGACCCCGGAAGAGCGCGCGGCAGATCTCACCATCGACCGCCTCAAGCAGCTCGTCGGCCTGGTCGACTACGACGAGGCCAAGGACCCGTTCCCGGTCACGGCCATGGACGCGGTGGTGTTCGTGTCCGGCAACGCCTCGCAGAGCGCCTACTTCTACCAGCACGCATTCGGCATGACTCTCGTCGGCTACTCCGGGCCCGAGACGGGCAACCGTGACCACAAGGCGTTCGTGCTGCGCGCCGGCTCGGCGCGCTTCGTCATCATCGGCGCCGTCGCCCCGAACAGCCCGTACGCCGATCACCACCGTGCGCACGGCGACGGCGTCGTCGACCTCGCGCTCGAGGTACCCGACGTCGACAAGTGCATCGCGCACGCCCGCGAGCAGGGCGCGACGATCCTCGACGAGCCGCACGACATCAGCGACGACCACGGCACCGTGCGGCTCGCGGCGATCGCGGCCTACGGCCAGACGCGGCACACGCTCATCGACCGATCTGGTTACGACGGCGTGTATCTGCCGGGCTATGTCGAGCGCACGTCGACGATGACGCCGCCAGCGTCGTGGGGGTCCACCAGCCAAGAAGGGCGTAGCCGGCAGGGGAGGTTGTTCCAGGCCGTCGACCACTGCGTCGGCAACGTCGAGATCGGCCGCATGGACGAGTGGGTGGACTTCTACAACCGGGTCATGGGCTTCGTGAACATGGCCGAATTCGTGGGTGACGACATCGCGACCGAATACTCCGCGCTGATGTCCAAGGTGGTCGCCAACGGCAACCACCGGGTCAAGTTCCCGCTCAACGAGCCGGCGCTGGGCAAGCGCAAGAGCCAGATCGACGAGTACCTCGAGTTCTACGACGGCCCCGGCTGCCAGCACATCGCGCTGGCCACCAACGACATCCTGCGCAGCACCGACGAGATGCGGGCCCGCGGCGTCGAGTTCCTGGAGACGCCCGACTCGTACTACGACGACCCGGAGCTGCGTGAGCGCATCGGGCACGTGCGGGTGCCGATCGAGGAGCTCAAGGCGCGCAACATCCTGGTCGACCGCGACGAGGACGGCTACCTGCTGCAGATCTTCACCCGGCCGGTGGGCGATCGTCCGACCGTCTTCTTCGAGCTCATCGAGCGACACGGCTCGCTGGGCTTCGGCAAGGGCAACTTCAAGGCCCTGTTCGAGGCGATCGAGCGCGAGCAGGACCTGCGCGGCAACCTCTGAGCACCGTCCTTCCCGCTTTGCACCTTTCAGCGCCCCGAATCGGGCTCCGTGGGGGCGCTGAAAGGTGCAAAGCCGGGGTGGGAGGCTTGAGGGCGTGACTGAATCTCCGGCTGATGCCCCGCCCGCGTCCGCCGAACTGGGCTCGCCCGCGGAAGCTGGCGCCGAGCCGGACGCCGCCAGCTTCGCCGACCTGGCGCTGCGCCCGGAGTTGCAGCGGGCGCTCGACGCGCTGGGTTACGAGGAGCCCACGCCTATCCAGCGCGAGACGATCCCTCCGCTGCTGGCCGGGCGCGACCTGCTGGGGCAGGCGGCCACCGGCACCGGCAAGACGGCCGCGTTCGCGCTGCCGTTGCTGCAGCGGCTCAGCCGCGGCAAGCGGCACCCGCAGGCGCTCGTCCTGGTCCCGACCCGCGAGCTCGCCATTCAGGTGTCCGAGGCGATCCACCGTTACGGCCGCGAGCTCGGCGCGCGCGTGCTGCCGATCTACGGCGGCCAGCCCATCCTGCGCCAGATCCGGGCACTGGAGGCCGGCATCGACGTCGTCGTGGCCACGCCGGGACGCGCGATCGACCACCTCAGCCGCCGCACCCTGAAGATGGGCGACCTGCGGGTCGTCGTATTGGACGAGGCCGACGAGATGCTCGACATGGGCTTCGCCGAGGACATCGAGGCGATCCTGCAGGCGGTGCCCGACGAGCGCCAGACCGTGCTGTTCTCGGCCACCATGCCGTCGCGCATCAACGGTCTGGTGAAGCGCTACCTCAACGACCCGGTGCGGGTGCACATCCGCCGCGAGAACACCTCAGCCCAGGCCTCGTTGGTGCGCCAGGTCGCCTACCTCGTGCCGCGTGCCCACAAGGCCTCGGCGCTCGGCCGGCTGCTCGACGTCGAGTCCCCCACGGCCGCGCTGGTGTTCTGCCGCACCCGTGAAGAGGTCGACACGCTCAGCGAGACGATGACGGCCCGCGGCTACCGTGCCGAGGCGCTGCACGGCGGGATGACCCAGGACCAGCGCGACCGCGTCATGCAACGGGTGCGCAGCGGCGCGGCCGAACTGCTCGTGGCCACCGACGTCGCCGCGCGTGGACTGGACATCGACCAGCTCACCCACGTCGTCAACTACGACGTGCCGTCCGCACCGGACGCCTATGTGCACCGCATCGGCCGGGTCGGGCGCGCCGGGCGCGAGGGCGTCGCGATCACCCTCGTCGAGCCGCGCCAGCACCGGCTGCTCAAGACGATCGAGCGCACCACCAAGCAGAGCATCAGCGTCGAGACGCTGCCGACTGTCGCTGACCTGCGCTCACGCCGGCTCGAGCTGACCCGCTCGGCGCTGCACGAGACGCTGCTCGAGGAGGACTACGAGCAGTACCGCGTAGTCGTCGACACGCTCACTGATGACTTCGACCTCATGCAGGTCGCGCTCGCCGCGGTGAAGCTCGCGCACGAAGCAGGCGGCACCGTCGAGGCCGAGGACGAGATTCCCGACGTGGTCGCGCCGCGGGAATCATCGCGGGAGTCGGCACGCGACACCTCCCGCCCACCGACGCGCGAGCGCGGACGCGAGAAGCCCGGCAAGGGCCGGCTGGCCGACAGCGGCCCCACCACCCGGCTGTTCGTGGGTCTCGGGCACGCGGCAAAGATCCGCCCGCAGGATCTGGTCGGTGCTATCGCAAACGAATCAAGCCTGTCCGGCCGTCAGATCGGAGCCATCGAGATCACCCACAAGTTCTCTATTGTCGAGATCCCGGACGCTGCCGCCGACGAGGTCATCGCGGCGCTGCAGGCGACGCTGATCAAGGGCCGCAAGGCCCGCGTGGAGCGCTACCGCCCACGCGAAGACAGAACGGAGACGACGTGACCGTCCGACTGCGGGCCATGCTCGCGACCCTGCCCAGTTACGTGCCGGGCCGAAACATCCCGGGCGCTGTCAAACTGGCCAGCAACGAGACGCACTATCCGCCGCTGCCGCACGTCCTGGCTCGGATAGCCGAGGTGGCCGGCACCATCAACCGGTACCCCGACAGCAACTCGACGACCCTGACCAGCGCCCTGGCCACGAAATACGGCGTCGCCGACGAGCAGGTGGCCGTCGGCTGCGGCGCGGTGTCGCTGCTCACCCAGCTCGCCCAGGCCACGGTCGACGCGGACGAGGAAGTTCTCTACGCGTGGCGCTCGTTCGAGGCGTACCCCATCCTGACCGCCGTGGCTGGCGGGTCGGCGGTGCAGGTCCCGTTGCGCGACTACGTCCACGACTTGGACGAGATGGCAGCGCGGGTCACCGGCAAGACCAGGCTGATCTTCGTCTGCAACCCGAACAACCCGACGGGCACGGCGGTGCGGCGCGCGGAGTTGGTCGCCTTCCTGCGCAGCGTGCCCTCGGACGTTGTCGTCGCGCTAGACGAGGCCTATCGCGAGTTCGTCACCGACCCTGACGTGCCGGACGGCGTGACCCTGCTCGACGAGTTCACCAACCTCGTCGTGCTGCGGACGTTCTCCAAGGCCTACGGGCTGGCCGGCCTGCGGGTCGGGTACGCAATCGCGGGCGACCCTGCTGTGGCGAACGCGTTGCGGCAGACCCAGGTGCCGTTCGCGGTGACGTCGGTGGCGCAGCAGGCCGCGCTGGCCAGCCTGGAGCCGGAGGCCGAAGCGCAGTTGATGGAGCGGGTAGCCGAGATCGTCGCGGAACGCACGCGAGTCAGCGACGCACTCCGGGCAATGGGTTACGAGGTGCCGCCGAGCGAGGCCAACTTCATCTGGTTGCCGCTGGGTGAGCACACGACTGACTGGGCGGCCGGCTGCGAGGACCGCAAGGTGATCGTCCGGGCCTTCGCCGGCCACGGTGCCCGCGTCACGATCAGCTCGGCCGACGAGAACGACCGTCTGCTCGACGCCGCCCGCGACCTGGCCGAGTCCGTGCCCTGCTGATCCTTGCCGTGATCGACTCGCGTTAGGTGAGCGATCCGTGGCCGAGTCCGGCAGCAGACGAGAGTTGATCACGGCGGCGGGCGAACAGCCAGCCCGACCGTCTGCTCGACGACGCCCGCGACCTGGTCGAGTCCGTGCCCGGCTGATCCTTGCTGTGATCAACTCGCGTTAGGTGAGCGATCCGTGGCCGAGTCCGGCACCAGACGAGAGTTGATCACGGCGGCGGGCGGACAGCCAGAGCCGGACTTGGGCGACGAAGGCCGCGCCGCCCGCGACCTGGTCGAGTCCGTGCCCCGCTGATCCTTGCCGTGATCAACTCGCGTTAGGTGAGCGATCCGTGGCCGAGTCCGGCACCAGACGAGAGTTGATCACGGCGGCGGGCAGACAGCCAGACTCGGACTTGGGAGACGAAGGCCGCGCCGTCCGCCAATGCTGATGGTGGGACGTGGACGACGGAGTAGCCGACCGCCTCCAATGCGAAGTGTCGTTTGAGCGTGCCTCGCCAGTCCTGCGGCTTGTAGTGGTGCTCGAAGCTGTCGACCTCGAGGATGGCGCGCAGTGAACGCCAGAGAAAGTCTGGGAAGTAATCCTGGCCGGCAATTACGAGGTGCGGGTTCTGTTCAAATGGGCCCAGTCCCGCCGCCGTGAGTAGGCACGCGGCCTGAGCCTCGGGCGCCGACTGGGACCCAGCAGTCACCTCGAGCACCGCGCGGCGCACGAGAGCCCGGCCGTTGCGGGCGCCGAGTTCGACCTCGGCCCAGAGTTGCTCGACGTCGACCAGTCCGCGCTGCACGACTTCGGCCACGACCGCCCGAACGTCATCGAGTCGCGAGAGGAGCCGGGCGTGGTCCACCGCGGCTCTGGCGATGGGTGCCAACGCAGGACCGGGCCGAGCGCAGGGAGCGGGCAGGTTCGGGGTGCGGCGAACAACGATGCGCCGGTGACTTCGAGCGCCGCGGTCGAGCGGTACCAGGACCAACTCACGCTGCGGCACCGGCGCCGCACGAACCCCGTACTCGTACAGCGCGGCGGTGCCTGAGACGACCGCACCGGCGCCACCGTGCTTCGCCGCCGCGGTGAGGTGATCGATCCGGCCAGCCGGTGGCGTCGTGCAGTACACGCCCGGGGCGAGTCGCTGCCAACGACCGCGGCGCACCCGGCGCCGGACAACGTGGAACGGATAGCCAAGCGCTTGCGCCTCATGCAGCGTGACTACGCGCGGCGGCGCGGTGGGATCGAGCAGCGGAACGAGGTCGTCGAGCCAGACGGGCAGGTCCATGTACGGACGGTGGACGCGCAGCTCGCCTCGGTCCACCTCCAAACTGGAACTGTGGACGACCCGCGCGGCTGTGGACAAGGCCGCAGCCGGACGGGCTGATCGATCGACAGATGTGGCCGGTGTCCTGTGGCCGTGAACCGCCGGCCGTCCTGGTCGGTGATCAACTCGCGTCTAGTGCGCGCTTTGCCGCGAGATCGCTCACCAAACGCGAGTTGATCACCTGGAGCGGGTGGAGCGGGTGGAGGGGTCAGGCGGGGTCGGGCGGGGCGATGACCGGCGGTACGGCGTGCCGCATTCGGCGGCGCAGCAGCACAGCGGCGCCGAGGATCAGTAGCCCGAGCGCGAGGAACGGCAGTGCGGCACCGACTCCGGTGGCCACCGCGCCGGCACCGTGGGTGAACGCCCGCCACCCCCGCTGCAGACCACCGAGGAAGCCACCTCTGTCCTGATTCTTCTTGGGCACGACCGCCGCCGCGGAAGCCGTGCTCAGGTTCAGCGTCACGGTCGCCATCTCCGTCTGCGACTCGAGCGAGCGTTGCTGTGCCTGCAACGACTCCAGGTCCGCCTCCCGCTGCGACAGTTCATTTTCCAGCGCGATCACGTCGCCGACCTTGACGGCCCGACTGAACAGGACCTGCAGCCGGCTGATGCTGGCCTGCGCGCTGCGTACCCGCGAGCTGACGTCCGCGACCTGCGTCGTGACGTCCTTGGTGCTGGATTGCCGCGACTTCTCCTTGCCCAGCGCGGCCAATTTGGCCAGGACGCTGGACAGCGACTCACCCGGCACCTTGAGCGTGAGCGCGGCGGTCGGCTTCGTCCCGGCCGTGCGGTCGTCCGCGAACACCTGACCTCCGGCGGCGGTGGCGATCTGCTCGGCGCGGTTCGCTTGGGCTGCGACATCGGGGCCGTGCGCGATCTCGACGACGAGGTCAGCGGTCCGGATCAGCGCTGCGCTGGTCACCGGCGCCTTGACCTGAAGTGCCGGGCCGGCCGGAGCCGGAGCGCCCG
>JAOPWD010000435.1 GCA_025965875.1 Pseudonocardiales bacterium | reverse complement strand
GCGTACCCCTCGCGCACCGCGTCGAGGATCCCCGCGCCGGGCACCAGGGCGTACCGCAGCCGGTGCAGTCCCTGGTCGGCCACCGGGTCGGGCGAGCGCGGGGCGCGCACCAGCGACAAGCGCACCAGCGTCGTCATCCCGCCGCCGGCCCGCTCGCGCCGAGTGACGTCGTGCCCGTACGTCGAGTCGTTGACGACGGCCACCCCGTAGCCCGGCTCGCTGACGTGGACCCACCGGTGTGCGCAGATCTCGAACTTGGCTGCGTCCCAGCTGGTGTTGCGGTGCGTCGGGCGATAGACGTGCCCGAACTGGATCTCGGCCGCCGAGCGCTCGGTGGTCACGTCCAGGTCGAACCCGGCCTTGAGCAGCTTCTCCGACTCGTGCCAGTCGATCTCGGTGTCGACGTCGACCCGCTTGGCTGCTACGGGTAGGGACACGACCTGGGTGATCGTCGAGTCACCGAAGCGGCGGACCACGCGCACCCCGCCGTCGGCCACCTCGACCGAGAACGCCTCGACCAGATCGGTCGAGGTGTTGCGGTAGTACTGATCGATGTCCCAGGCGTCAAACAGCACGGGGGTGTCCGGGTGCAGCTGCAGGAGGTTGCCGACACTGCCGGGGGCGAGCACCTCGCGTTCGGCGGCCAGGTCGAACACCGAGGTGATCAAGCCCTGGTTGTCGACGCGCACCCGCAGCAGGTCGCTCTCGAGCAACCACCCATCGCCATCGTGCTCTGGCGCAACGAGCGACGGGACGGCCACGGCCACCGCCCCCAGGGCCGGGACTCCGTCGCGGGCGTGCGGCGCCGCGTTGAAGACCAGCTGACCGGACCCCGCGCCCGCCAAGCCACGCTGGGCGGCGGCGATCAGGTCGTGCAATTCTCCGGCCACGGCGGCGTAGTTGGCCACCGCCTCGCGGTGCACCCAGTTGATCGAGGACCCGGGCAGGATGTCGTGGAACTGCTGCAACAGCACGAGTTTCCAGATCCGGTCCAGTGCCTCGTACGGATAGTCGGCGCCGGTGCGGACGGCGGCCGTCGCGCACCACAGCTCGGCCTCGCGCAGCAGATGCTCGCTGCGGCGGTTGCCCTGTTTGGTGCGCAGCTGCGAGGTGTACGTGCCGCGATGCATCTCCAGATACAGCTCCCCGACCCACACCGGCGCGTCGGGGTATTCGGCCGAGGCGCGGGTGAAGAAGTCCTCCGGCGTTTCGATGTGCACCGTCGCCGAGCCGTCCAGGTCGCGCAGCCGCGCCGCCCGGGCCAGCATCTCGCGGGTCGGTCCGCCGCCTCCGTCGCCATACCCGAACGGCAGCAATGACGAGCCGGCCGCGCCCTTGTCGGAGAAGTTGCGGGCGGCATGGGCGACCTCGGCACCGGACACCTTCGAGCCGTAGGTGTCCGCAGGCGGGAAGTGGGTGAAGATGCGCGTGCCGTCCAGCCCCTCCCATTGGAACGAGTGGTGCGGGAACCGGTTCGTCTTGTTCCACGAGATCTTCTGGGTCAGGAACCAGGTCGAGTTCGACAGCGCGATGAGCTGGGGCAACGCGGCGGTGTAGCCGAACGAGTCCGGCAACCACACCTCGTTCGTCTCGATGCCGAACTCGTCGAGGAAGAACCGCTTGCCGTGGCTGAACTGCCGGGCCAGCGCCTCGCCGCCGGGCATGTTCGTGTCGGACTCCACCCACATCCCGCCCACCGGGACGAAGCGCCCCTTGCCTACCCAGTCGACCACCTTCGCGTACACCTCGGGACGATGCTCCTTGAGCCACGCGAACTGTTGCGCCGACGACATCGCGTAGATCAACTCAGGGTGATCAGCCATCAGCGACGTGACATTCGACGTCGTCCGGGCCACCTTTCGCACCGACTCACGGACCGGCCACAGCCAGGCCGAGTCGATATGCGCGTGGCCCACGGCGCTGATCCGGTGCGCGCTGGCCCGGGCCGGCGCGGCCAGCACGTCGACGAGTTCGGCCCGGGCGGCGGCGGCCGTGTGGGCGATCGCCCCGACGTCGAGTCGGTCCAGCGCCCGGTCGACGGCGCGCAGGAGCTGCCAGCGCCGGGCGTCGCTCAACTCGAGTTCTGCCGCCAATTCGCCGAGTACCTCGAGGTCCTGCTGCAGTTCCCACACCTCGGTCTCGAACACCGCGAGATCCGCGCGCACGATCCGGTACAGCGGCTCGTCACCCGCCGTCCCCGGATCACCCAGCGGGGACGGTCGGAAGTCGAAGCCACCGCCGCCGAGCAGGAGCGGGTTCGACGCGGCCTCGACGTACAGGTCGACCGGCTCGCCGCCCTTCACCGGGTCACCGACCGCGATCCACTGGCTGCGTGGGTTGAGCCCCTTGACCGGCTCACCGGCCGGGTCGTAGACGAGCCCTTCGACGTGGAACCCGGTGCGCAGCACGTCGAACCCGAGGTCCAGGACGACCTCGACCCTGCGTCCGGCCCAGACGTGCGGCACGATGCCCCGCACCTGGAACCAGGTCGTGCCCCAGGGCGGCCCCCACCGGTCGCCGACCCGCGTCGGCGTGTACTGGGCGGCCATTCCCTCGGCGACGGGCACCGGCTCGCCGGCCACGCTCCAGCTGGCCAGCTCGACCGGCACCCGGTCGGAGTACACGGCGTCGCCGATGCGCTGGAGCGTGCGGGCCAGGCGTCCCTCGATCAGCCGGTGGTCGTCGTGCACAGTGAGCAGTCTCCTTCACGCAGCTATGGCCAGAACGGTGCGGTCGTCGAGTTCGATCAGGTGCGGCCCGTCGTGCTCGACGAATGACGCACGCGCGCCACGCACGGGCGTGCGCCGGCCGTGCGGGCAGACGAGCATCGCACCGTCGGCGTCGATCGCGACCAACTCGTCGCCGACGCGCAGCAGCAGTGGCGCGTCGTAGCCTGCACTGATCGCCGTCCGGCCCGCAGCCAGCCCGCCCAACACGTCGCTGTCGCCGCAGGCCACCCAGGTCGTCGGGGTTCCCGGCGCGGCGTTATTGCCCGGCCGGTGCCAGTCGCTGCCGCCGACCGGCGTCGGGTACCCGGCCGCCAGCCACCAGGCCAGCGGCCCGCCGTCGCGCCGGTCGAGCCACGACGAGTGCCATACCTCGGCCAGCGGCGGCATGGTCGACAACGCCTGCCGCCAGGCGCAGTCACCGCGGGACGGGTGGTTGATCGACAGCAGGCCGCCGCGCCGCGCCGCCTCCGCCACCCAGCCGTCCGCCGGTTCGCGGAAGTCGATCCAGCCGATGTCGCCGAACGCGTTGGCGTGGCCGTCGGCGGTCGTCACCTCCTGCCCTGGCAGCAGCGCGAGGCCGTAGCGCGCGCCGGCCGCGGCCAGGAACTCGTGGTGGCTCACCGTGTTGTGGTCGGTGACGGCCAGGAAGTCCAGGCCGTTGGCCGCCGCCAGCGCGGCCAGTTCGTCGATGCTCAACGTGCCGTCGGAGTGCGCGGTGTGCGCATGCAGGTCACCGGCCAGCCAGCTCAACCCGTCGGCGCTCGGCAGCACCCGCCGGGGCCGTCGTTCGGGCACGGCGACAGGGACGGGCGGCGCCACCTCGACTGCCTCGGCCGCCACCGCAAGCTCGTAGTCGACGCCGGCCGAAGCCAGCCGATGCAGTCCGACGACCACCTGCCATTGCCCCGCAGGCAGCCCGCGGTTGACGTACCCGGGGGTGGCCGACGACGGCCCGATCAGCACCTGCTCACGTGCGCCGCCGGACCAGCCCCGCCAGCCCGCCGGATCGATCAGACCGAGATCCAGGACGCCGGCCGAGTGATCGAAGGCGAGGTCGATGCGCAGGCCGGCGCAGCCGCGCGGTACCTCGAAGTCCACGTAATGCCACACCGACGACGCCCGGTCCTGGGGCGTCCACCGGCCGCGCTCCGCGCGAAGTGTCGTCACGAACCGATCAGCTCACCGTCGTCGCCGCGGTAGAGCAGGGCCCGCCCGGGCGCGGGTGTCAGCCACGCGGTGCTGCCCACCTCGGGCTCGTCCGCCTCGGGCACCACGGCGCGCAGCGAGTGTTCACCGGCATCGACGGCGACGAGCACGTTCACGCCGAGGTTCTCGACCGCGGCGACCGTGCCCTGCACGGTGTCCTTGGACGCCGGCGCGCTGGCGGCGAAGGACAGGTACTCGGGACGCAGCCCATACACGATCTTGTCGCCTTCGGCCACGTCGAACTCCGGCGGCACCGACAAGGTGAAGCCGCCGAGGTCGAGCCGCCCGGACACCACCTGTCCGTCGATCAGGTTCATCGGCGTCGCGCCGATGAAGTTCGCCACGAACGTGCTCGCCGGCCGCTGGAACACCTCGCGCGGCGTGCCGATCTGGCGGATGCGCCCGGCCTCCATCACGGCCATTCGGTCGGCCATCGCCAGTGCCTCGGCCTGGTCGTGCGTGACGAATACCGTGGTGACGCCGAGGGATTGCTGCAGTTTCTTCAGGAACGTCCGGGCCTCGAGCCGCAGCCGGGCGTCGAGGTTCGACAACGGCTCGTCGAAGAGGAACACCCTGGGGTGGCAGGCGATCGCTCGCGCGAGCGCAACGCGCTGCTGCTGGCCGCCGGAGAGTTGCGACGGCCGCCGCTCCATCAACACGCCGAGGCTCAGCCCCTCGGCGGTCTCGGTCGCCCGCGCTACCCGTTCGGCCTTGCGGATGCGCTTGATCCGCAACGGGTAGGCGATGTTGTCGGTGACGGTCATATGTGGGAACAGAGCGTAATCCTGGAACACCATCGCGATGTCGCGGTCGCCCGGCGGCAACGCGGTGACGTCCTCGTCGCCAATCTTGATCGTGCCCTCGGTGGCGACCTCGAGCCCAGCCAGGGTGCGCAGCAGCGTCGTCTTGCCGCAGCCGGACGGGCCGAGCAGGGCGAAGAACTCGCCGTCGCCGATGCTCAGGTCGACGCCGTCGACGCCGCGCACACCATTCGGATACTGCTTGACCAGGCCGGTCAGCTCGACGGATGCCATCAGCCCTTGATGCCCCCTTGGAAGGCGAATCCGTAGCGCCGGTTGACGAACAGATAGAGCACGACCACAGGCACGGAGTACACGAGCGCGAAGGTCGAGATCAACGCGAAGTTCGGCTGGCCGCCGGCGTCATAGAACGTGTACATCACGACGGCCGCGGGTTGTTTATCCGGGTTGCTGAGCAGCACGTACGGGACCAGGAAGTTGCCCCAGACCTGCACGAGCGCCCACACACCGACAGTGGCCATGCCGGGCCGGATCAGCGGCAGCACGATGTGCCGCAGGATCTGCCCGGGCTTGGCCCCGAACACCCGGGCCGACTCCTCGTAGGACCGCGGGATGGAGTCGACGAAGTCCTTGAGCATGAACACCGCCGCCGGCAGCAGGCCGCCGGTGAGCACCAGCACCACGCCGAACTGCCGGTCGAGCAGGTTCAGTTGGTAGAGCATCAGATAGATCGGCACCATGGCCGCCGTGCCGGTGACGATCGACGACAGCAGCAACAGCGCGTACAGCAGCTGGTCGCGACCGGGCACGCGCACCCGGCTCAGCGCGTAGGACGCCAGCGCCGCCAGGACGATGACCAGAATCGCCGAGCCGCCGGCCAGGTAGATCGAGTTGCGCAGCGACGGCCAGGTCTGCGGGTTGTTGAACAGCTTGCGGAAGTTCTCCAACGAGAAGCCGGACAGCGTCGCCCGGTAGGACGGGTTGTCGGAGAACGGGGTCAGCGCGAGCCACAGCAGCGGCAGGGCGAAGAACACGGTCAGCAGGCAGATGCCGGTGTAGAGCCCGATCCGGCCGAGCACCCGGCCCACGATGGTTCGACCCGGCACCGTGCGCACGGCGGCTGTCATGTCGCCACCGCCCGCTCGGCTCGCCGCGCCTTGCGCTCGGCCCGCTGCTGCGCCTTCAGCGACCCGTCATCCCCACCACGCAACAGCCGGATGTAGAACACCGCGATCACCAGGTTGGCCAGCAGGAGCAGCAGTGAGATGGCCGAGCCGTAACCAAGATCGCCGTGCAGGATCGCGGTGCTGTAGATGTACACCGGCAGCGTCTCGGATTCGTGGTTCGGACCGCCGCCGGTGAGCAGGAACGGCGTGAAGTCGTTGAACGTCCACAGCGTGATGAGCAGGGTGTTGGTCAGGACGTGCCGGCGCACCGTGGGCAGCACGACATCGCGTAGCTGCTGCCACGGCCGGGCCCCGGCCATCCGGGCCACCTCGAGGTGCGACGTCGGCACGGTGTTGAGCGCGGCCGCGTAGAGCAGCATCGAGAACGCGGCGCCGCGCCAGATGTTGAAGATGACGATGACCGCCATCGGGTGGTCGTTCGTCCAGGCCACGCCCGTGGTCTGCAGGACTGTGTTCAGGATCCCGTCGCGCCGGTCGAGCAGGGCCTGCCACAGAAAGGCCACGACGGAGCCGGGCAGGATCCAGGCCAGCAGCACCAGCACGTTCAGCGTGGTGCGCACCGCCCGCGGGGCGGTGCGGAAGTACCACGCGAGCAGGAAGCCCAGGATGTTCTGCCCGATCACGGCCGAGAACCCGACGTAGAGCAGCGTCAGGTACAGCGCCTTCGTGAAGGCCGGGTCGCTGAGTGCGTCGGTGTAGTTCTGCGCCCCGATGAACGTCGGGCTCTGGGCGCTCGCACCGGTGAGGCTGTAGTCGAGCAGCCCCAGGTACAGGGTCCACAGCGCCGGGAAGACGAGGAAGACCCCGACCAGGACAAGCGCCGGCGCGACGAACAGACTGGCCCGGCCCCGGCCCAGCCCCACGACGTCCGGATCGCGCCCGGGGCCGCGCTTTTGCGCCCGCTCGACGTCAGTGGCGCCCGGCCCCCCGACCGCGGTGGGTTCGGCGTCAGCCGGTTTCGACGTGAGCGTCACCGACAGCCTTCTGCAGAATGGACTGGAACGTGCTGGCGGCCGAAGACGCGCTCTTGCCGCTCACCACAGCGGCGGTGGCCTCCTGGATCGCGACCGACACCGTGTTGTAGTTCTGGTCTGACGGCCGGTAGGACGTGATCGGCAGGATCGTCTTGGAGATGTAGGACATCAGCGGGTCGCCCGCCAAGGTCGTCGCGTTGACGTCCGCCCGCGGCGAGATGCGGATCTCGGCCTTGGCCAGGTTCGTCTGCGCGTCGGCCGACATCATGAACGTCATGAGCTCCCACGCCTGCTGCGGGAACTTGCTGGCCGGGTTGAGCAGCCAGCCTCCGCCGCCGGACACGCTGACGAAGTCCTGGCCATTGATGCCCATGCCGGGCTTCTCGGCCGGGATCTTCGCGTAGCCGACGTCGGCGTTGCGCGAGGCCATGGCCGTGGTGTTACAGACCGTCTTGTCGGGGCAGATGATCGAGCGCCAGAAGTAGTCGCCCTCGACCAGGATGCCGATCTTGCCCTTGCTGAAGTCGGCGAAGGACTCGTCGCGGCCGGCCTTGTCCTGCTGGAGGTTCGGGTCTCCCAGCCCACCGCCGTAGATCTTCTTGTAAAAGTCCAGTACCGACGTGACATTGGCGCTCGCGCCCTGCCACTTGCTGGAGGCCTCGTCGAACAGCGGCTTGCCGGTGCCGGCCAGCAGCGGCAGGAAACCCTGCGCCGTGGTGGCCTCGCCCATCGGCGTGCCGGCGTTGATCTGGATCGGGTTGACCCCGGCGACCTTCTTCAGTGCGGTCCCGGCAGCCAGGATGTCGTCCCACGACTTCGGCTGCCAGTCGGCCGGCAGCCCAGCCTGGGCGAACAGCTTCTTGTTGAAGTAGATGACCCGGCCATCGGTGCCGTTCGGGATGCCGTAGACCTTGCCCTTGTAACTCATGTTCTGCTGCACGGACTTCGAGATCTGCGACCAGCCGTCCCAGCTCGCGGCGGACTTGCCGACAACCTCGTCGAGCGGCTTGACGTAGCCGGCGCTGGCCAACTCGCCCAGCCAGATCCCGTCACCGGAGAACACGTCCGCGCTGTTGCCGGTCTTGAGCCCCAACTCCAGCTTGGTCTTGAACTGCTCGTCGTCGACGCCCGCGCCGTTGAACTTGACGGTGGCGGTGACGCCCTTGGCCTGCTGCGCCTTCACGAAACCCGGGATCACGTAGTTGTTGATCCAGTTGGCTTCGGCTGCGTTCTTGCCGCCGACGACGTCGTTGGCGTTGATCGTGAGCGAGACCTGCTTGGCGCCGACGTTCTTCGTCGGGTCGCTCTTGGTCTTCTTCGAAGCCACACATCCGGAAAGCAGCGCGCCGACGGCGACGCAGCAAACGATTGTGGTGACCCGCCGGGGCTTGCGCATGTACTGAACCTCCGAGGCACGACCCTGTGCCGGCAGGCCCGCAGGCCGACCAGATGCGGCGAATGCCGCGAAACAACCCTTACATGTTGTCGCAATAAAAGCTATGCGACAAATGCACCGGTATGTCATGCCGCAGGCCGACGCCCCGCGCTCAGCGGAGCGGCATTAGCGTGTTCTGGATGAGGGCCACCTGATGCCGATCTTCGACCTGTCCGGGACCCAACTCACCGGCTACCGCTCCGACGTCACGCCACCGCCAGGTCTGCAGGCGTTCTGGGACGAGACGATCACGCAGGCCCGCGCCGAGGGCTGGGAGCCCACGGTCGAACGGGTCGACACCGGGCTGCGTCTGGTCGACACGTACGACGTGACGTTCAGCGGGTTCGGCGGTGACCCGATCCGGGCTTGGTACCACCGGCCGGCCGGCACGGACGCAGAACTGCCGATTGTCGTGCGTTATCAGGGTTACGGCGGCGGACGGGGGCACCCGCACCAGGTAGGGATTTGGCCGCTGGCCGGCTACGCCTGCTTGGAGATGGACACCCGCGGTCAGGGCTCCGGTCACACGCCGGGCGACACTGCCGATCCGGCGGGTTCGCTACCGGCCCACCCGGGTTACCTGACCCGGGGCATTCTGGACCCCGAGACCTACTACTACCGACGGGTCTTCACCGACGGGGTACGCGCCGTCGACTGCGCGCGGACGCTTCCCGGAGTCGACGCGGACCGGGTGAGCGTTGCCGGAGGCAGCCAGGGTGGCGGCATCAGCCTGGCCGTGGCCGGGCTCGTCCCCGACCTGACCGCGGTCCTGCCCGACGTGCCGTTCCTCTCGGACTTCCGACGAGCCTCCCAGCTCGCCACCGAGGATCCGTACCTGGAGTTGGCCGGTTATCTGGCGGTGCACCGTGGCCACTTGGAGCAGGTCTTTGCCACGCTCGCCCACTTCGACGTCTCGGTGCTCGCCCGCACCGCAACCGCGCCGGCGCTGTTCTCGGTGGGGCTGATGGACCCCGTCTGCCCGCCGTCCACGGTGTACGCCGCGTACAACGCCTACGGCGGCCGCAAGGAGATTCGCGTCTACCCGTACAACGAACACGAGGGTGGCCAGTCGTTCCACGAGCTGGCGCAGCTCAGCTGGCTGGCCGACGTGATGCCCGTCCACGTCGCCGGACCCACGGCTGGATCTGACCGGCGCAGCTAGCTGGCGAGTGACACCGGCGCCTGGTCAGGGTCCCGATTCCCGGCGAGCGCGATGCGGTTTCGGCCGCCGTGCTTCGCGACGTACAGCGCCGCGTCGGCAGCCTGCAGCAACCCGCCGAGATCGGCCGCATGGTCGGGGAACATCGCGACACCGATCGACGCCGACAGTGCGTGTCGGCAGTCCCCACCATCGGTGTGCACTCCCTGCAGATCGGACAACAGGATTGTCGCGATGCGCGCTCGCACCCGCTCGGCGACCTGGGAGGCGACCTCGACCTCGAGGTCGGGCAGCATGACGACGAACTCCTCGCCGCCAAACCGACCGACGATGTCGCCCTGCCGGAGTTCCTGCTTGATGCTCAGCCCGACCTGGAACAGGGCGGCGTCGCCGACAAGGTGCCCGTGCACGTCGTTGACGGCCTTGAAATGGTCGAGGTCGATAACCAGGACCGCCGCACTGGAGGTTCGGCCGGCACGGGTCAGCGCCCGCGCGGCGAACTGGTGCCAGGCCAGCGCGTTGAGTAGCTGTGTCTTCGCGTCGATCGTCGACATCTGCTCGAGTTGCTCGACGAGCGCACCTCGTTGCAGCAGGACCATCGGGATCAGCACCACGACGGTGAGCCATGGCTGGTGCACGATGATCACTGCCGTTACGTAGCCCAGGCACAGGGTGGCCAGCTCGAGCAGGTTGTCGTCCCACTTGCCGAGGATGATCGAGCGGGTCATCGAACCGCCCATCAGCACAACCGCCAGCGAGATCAGCAGCCGGTTGACGCACGTGTAGACGACCAGAGCGAGCGCGATGTACACGGCCGGGTACTGAGTCGGCGCTAGCACCGAAGCACCGCTGTGACTCAGCACCGCGCTTGCGGCGAGGCACGCCAGCACGATCGTGGCACCGGAATACACCTTGCGATAAAGGAACTGGCCCGCCTCGCGCTGCTGCCGGATCCACAGGTATGCGGCGAGGACGGCCGCCAGCAGTGCCGCGTAGCCCGGGGCGAGGACCAAGGTGCCGGCGAACGTCCACACGGAAGTCATGTCCGGCTGCGGGCCGGAGCTGATCAGCAGCCGCTGCTTGCCGACCTTGCGAGCCAACTCCTCGAAGACGACACCGAGCGCGAACAAGATCGCCAGCCGGCGCCACGAAGCCCCATTGGGCTCAGCGGTTGCAAGCGCGAACCCACCGAGGACCAACGCCAGGAGTTCCAGCGAGAGCAGCGCGACGATCAAGCGGCTCGGTGCACCACGCAGCCGGGCGCCCTGCCACGAACTCGGAACCGGCGTCCTGCTCGTCATATGACGTGATCAACTCCACACGTGTTCGCGGATCTTGATCATGGACCGATGCTACGCGAATCGAGCCCTACGTTGCCCCTGTAGTTCATCACGGGATGTGAACCACGCCCTAGACGGTTTCTACCTAATACGTCCACATCTTCTCCGATTCGGACGTAAGTCACTAGAGTGTTGCCTTGACGGGCCGTCGCTTGGACTCGTCGCGGCATCCGCCTGCCGGTGGCCACCGCAGCGAGGGTGTCAATAGGTGACAAGCGGCGTAGACCCGAGTCCCGCCGTCCCTGCGGCCCTACCGATTGCCAATGCAACATTTGTGACGGAATCACGGATGTTAGGTAGGTGTAAAATACCACACACGTAGGTGGCGGCACCATCAACCCGAAGGAGCCCGCGATGAACAACTGGACCTGGTAGCTCGCAGCGCACCACCCAAGAGGCAAAAAGAGCCGCGAGAGGAGCAGAGCGTAATGAGCAACTGGAGCTGGTAGTCCGCAGGGCACGACAGCTGGGTACACACGATTGCGGGAGGAGCCCGACGCGATGAACAACTGGAGCTGGTAGTCCGACCGCACAACCCCCAGAGGCAAAAAGAGCCGCGAGAGGAGCAACCGAAGTGAACAACTGGAGCTGGTAGTCCGAACCGCACAACGAACTGCACAACATCGGGGCGAAGAGAGCCGCGAGAGGAGCAACCGCAATGAACAACTGGAGCTGGTAGATCAGCCGAACGGCACCTAAATCTCGCGCAGTCGCGCGAGGGAGATCATGGAACTCGCGCAGCGGCCTCGGTCGGGTCGACGGTTACCCCGGTTTTGCTTCTCGGGTGTGTCCGGGCCCAAACCCACGCGAGCGACGTAGCGAACACCAACGCGGGGATGCCGGCGATCGCAATTGCGTCGGCGGCCCCGACGTGATCGGCGACCACACCGAAGAACACGATCCCTAGACCCTGCAGAGCGATGAGCGCGGATCCGATCAGCCCGATGGTCTGCCCGCGGTGCGCGTCTGGAACAGAACGAACGAATGCGGCGCTAGCCGGCAATTGGTAGGCGGCGAACAGGCCGGTGGCGAACCACAGCACGATGGAGACGGCCAGGTCCGGCCGCGCCGCGCAAGCGAGCATCGGCAATGCCGTAGCCACCGCCAGTGGGCCGATCAATCGCTCCCGCACTCGTCCAGGCCAACGGACCATGACGATCGCTCCTACTGCGGTACCGGCCGGCAGCGCGGCCATCAAGATCCCGATGGCCACCGGACCGCCGCCCAAGTCGGCCACATAGGGAGCCGCCAGCCCCTCGGGCACGACGTGCAGTCCGGCCAGCCAGCCCAATCCGGCCAGCGCCCGCAACCGCCGGTCGGCCAGGACGAGCGCGGTGGCCGCACGGATCTGGCGCCACACCGTCAGCCGGCCCGGCGCGGCCGACGTTTCGGGCGGTGCCGTAAGCGGGCGGCGTCGCACGAACAGCCGGATGACGATCGCTGACAGCAGGAATGTGGCAGCATCCACCGCCAAGCCACCCCGCGCGCCGATCAGTGCCACCGCGATCCCGCCACCGGCGAAGCCGGCGAGCTGGGCCACTTGGTCGGTCACCATCCGCAGGCCGGTGCCGACGACATACCGTTCGCCCGAGAGAATCTCGGGCAGGATCGCGACCTGCGCCGCGGTGAACGGCCTGCCGGCCAGCACGGACCCGACGAGCAGCGTGCACACGACGGGGAGGGGCATATCCGGCAAAGCCATGGCCGCCAGCAGCACGGCCCGGATCAGGTCGCAGGCGATCATGAGCGAGCGGCGGGGAAGGCGGTCGGCCAACCCGGAGAGTAGGGCGCCGCCGACTATCGCGGGCAGGAACGTGAGCGCGTATACCAACGCGGTGAGCGACGCCGAACCCGTCCGATTGAAGACGAGTACAGACACAGCGACGCGGGCCAGCTGGTCGCCGGCCATCGACATTGCTTCGGCGAACCACAGCGCGCGGAACTCGACGACGCGCAGAACGGCGCCGAAAGTGACCCGCTCGCCCGCTGGTTCGACCATGACGTTCTTTACGATCCACGAACACCGCCCGAAAGGCCACCTAACCCGGGGAATCTGGACGTAATCCCACAGGGTGGCCAGCCGCGACAATCTGCCCACAGCCTCGGGCGCCCATGATTCGCACGCTGGTGCCAACCACCTGCACGCGCGCCGACTGGCCGGCCTTGGCTAAGGCCATCTGATGGGCGTGGCAATGCAGCCAGCGCAGCTCGTCGACTTCGACGCCGGCGACGTCGAGGGTCGAGCTCGCCCGCGCAGTCGCTGACCCCCTCAGCTCGGGACGGTGGGCTTGCGGTGCAACGTCTGCCCTGGCGGCACTCGCGTGCCGCGTGCGCGGCGGTCCGGCAGGGCGGGGTCGCGTTCGGGCCCGGCCTTGGGCGCGCGCGTCGGTTCGACCGCATCAGCGTGCGCTTCGTTCAGAGCCCGGGCGCTCTGTGCGAGCGTCAACAACGCTTCGGGGGTGAGCACTTCGAGAACGTGCTCGCGCAGCGCCATCTTGTACTGGCGTTCGGTGCGTCGAGCAAGGCGCAGTCCCGCCTCGGTCAACTCCGCGTAGACGACCCGGCGATCACCCGCAGAGTTACGCCGGTCGATCAGCCCCTCCTGACCCATCCGGTCGGCCAGCTTGGTGAACCCGCCCGACGTCATCGACAGGTCGCGGGCCAGCCGGCTCATCGGCAGCCGGTGATCGGTCGTGCGCAGCAGCAGGTGGAGGGCGGCCACCCACTGGGACGGCAGACCGGCATCTTCGATGCCGGACAGGACGCGCTCCTGGGTGCGCGCGACCGCATGAGTCACCAGTTCCCAGCTCGCCAACAGGTCCTCGTCGCTCATCTCCGGACTCGTCACACGCTCACCGTAGCGGCCAGAGCCCCCCGGAGCCCGACGAAACGGCGGTTAGACATCTCGTGGATGTCGCAGCGGATGTCCCGAGGGGTGGCGTCCGGATCGTTACGATTGACCCCGCAGTATCTTCCATGGCGGACATACACTGACCTGTCTGGGCCCGGTCGTGCTGTGATCGTCTCCAGTTCACTTGAGAGGACGTCGCCGGTGACTGCGGTTGAGGGGCCCCGACGACGCCTGCGAGCCAGATCTGGTCTCGCTCGGCCGGAAATCGTCCTCCAGCCGATCATCGATGTCTCTACCGGTGCCCTCGTCGCGGCCGAGGCGCTTGCTCGCTTTCCCGGCCCCGGCGGCAGCACGGTCGAGGCTGCCCTGTTCGACGCCTACCGCAACGGTCGCGGGCCCGACCTCGAGGCAACGTGTGTGCGAGCGGGCTTGGCGCGCCGTGCCGACCTGCCCGGCGGTGTGCTGCTGAGTGTGAACGTGAGCCCGAACGCGGCAACGCACCCCACCGTGCGAGAGGAACTCAGCGGCGACCTGCACGGCGTCATCGTCGAGATCACCGAGCAGCCGGCTCATGACGCGGACCTGCTGCTGGACGCGTTGGCCGACATGCGCCGACGCGGCGCGCTGATCGCGATCGACGACGTCAGCACCGGGTACGCCGGCCTGCTCCGGTTGGCGACCCTGAAGCCCGACATCGTCAAGCTCGATCGGGGGTTGGTCACCGCAGCGCGCGGCAGCGAGGCCAAGATTGCGGTGATCGAGTCTTTGGTGAGCCTGTCCCGGCGCATCGGCGCGCGGGTACTGGGCGAGGGGGTCGAGACTCTCGAGGACTTGACCAATCTGGCCGCGCTCGACGTGGACTACGCGCAAGGATGGGCGATCGCACCGGAGGCCGCCGTCTTGCCGGTGGCGGCACCGGAGGCGGTGCGGGCATGTCGCGACGCCCGCGCCCTGGTCTTGCTGGAGGCGTCGCTGGCGTCTCAACTGGGTTCGCTGATGGAGATCGGGGGGATCACCGCGGCGCTGGCGGGCAGCGTGGCGCTGTCCGATGTCCACCGTGCGCTGCGTAGTGCCGCGGCCAGCCTCGGCATCGACGTGATCGGCCTGTCCACCGTGGTCGACGGTGGCCTGCTGCAAGAGATCAGTTCGGCGGGTGCCCCCGTCGACCCGCAGTTGTACGCATTGCGCGAATTTCCGGCGACGCAGGTGGCGCTCGAGTCGGCGATGATGGTCGAGGCGCACGTGAACGATCCGGCCAGCGACCTAGCGGAGCGGACCATGCTCGCCGGCGAGGACATGGCCAGCCTGTTGCTCACCCCAGTGATCGGTGGCGGCATACCGCTGGGTGTTCTCGAGTTCCGCCATCGCATCCATCACCGCTGGACGAACGACGAAATGAGCCACGCGCGCACGCTGGCCGAGCACGTCGCGAACGTCCTGATCCGCCTGGCCGCAGCCAAGGAGCCCGGCCGAACGAAATAGTCAGCCCGTCCACACTCGGGGGATTGTGGGCGGGCTGACACCTGTCTAACGATGCGCCGGCTCGGAGGGTATGCCAACAAATAGTATTTATCGCGACTCCGCACCCGACCGACGTGAGGTGTGCGCGACACTTCCAAGGAAGTAATCATCTGTCAAAGCTTCGGGCTCGACGCTGACCGCGATTCAAAGGCCCTACGCGTGGAGCGGGTGACGGGAATCGAACCCGCGCAATCTGCTTGGGAAGCAGAGACTCTGCCATTGAGCTACACCCGCATGTCCAATTGATTCTAGTTCAGGCCCAGTATTTCGGGGGGGTCGGGGCATTGAGTCGAGGTCGCGCGTGGCGGGGCCCGCAGCGACGTG
>JAOPWD010000433.1 GCA_025965875.1 Pseudonocardiales bacterium | reverse complement strand
CTCGTCCTCAACCAGGTGCGCAAGCTGCTCGACGAAGGCCGTGCCGTCGGCGCGAAAGAACTGCGCGAGTACATGGAGGTCGTCGGCTACGGCGAAGCGGCTCGATGGGACTACGGACAGGCGCTCGATCCCGGCGACTGGACCAACGGCAAGCTGCTGACCCTGCAGGAGGTGCGCACCGTCCACCACGCCGCGATGCAGCCGGTCTGGGACGTCGCGGCGCACCCGCACGCGACACCGGCCGAGGAATCGGGGAACTGGCGCCAGCACGACATCCAGCCGTTCCCCGAGGGAATGACCCCGCCACCATTCTCCGAGGTCGGCCACCTCATGACCGACTGGGTCGCAGCGGTCAACAAGCTGCGCAAGGACAGCGACGTACCGTTCCCCGAGCGACTCGCGAAGATCCACAACGACTTCGAGCGCATCCACCCGTTCCTCGACGGCAACGGCCGCACCGGGCGATTGCTGCTCAACCTCGTACTCGTGCGCCTCGGGTACCCGCCCGCGATCGTCTTCAAGAGCGAGCGCGCCGCCTACCTCAAGGCGATGCGGCGAGCCGACAAGGACGAGTACGGGCCGATGGGTGAGCTCATGGCGCGGGCGGTGACGAACAACCTGTACCGCTTCGTTGTCCCAGCCGTCGCCGGCCCCGCTCGCCTCGTCGCGCTCGCGAGTCTGGCGAATGAGAAGGAAGGCCTCACGGTCACCGCGTTGCGCGCCGCGATCGACCGTGGGGCGCCTTCGTGCTCAGAAGGCCGATGACGGATCGTGGCGCAGCTCGCAGCGCTGGGTCGAGGAGTACCGGGCGAGCCGCTACAAGCGCAGCTAGCCCCAGAAGATGGGGTCTGCGTGGCTGTCGAGGTAGTCGAGGAGGACCTGGACGTTCTTCGTCGGTCGCATGCCGAAAGCTTGTGCAGGCTCATCACCGGCCGACCGTGACACGCCCCCATGCCACCTCGGCCGCAAGATGATCTTGTGAAGGCTCGAAATGCACCAGGTGTGTGGCTTCGTGATCTTGGAGTGGTCTGGGTGGCGCGGGTTTGATCAAAAGGGTCGGGGAGCGTGGGATCCAGCTCGGGCGGGATCGCGTGATGTCGTTGGGAGCGGCGGGCGATGTCGCGTGTCCGCGGCGTAGTAAGACGTTCTGCGTGTCGATTCGGCGTGACCCTGCAACGGTACGCAAGGACAGCGGTGTGACCGTGCAACGGTACGCAACCTTTGGCTTGATCTGGCGGTCGTGCGCGGTCCCCAGCAACGGCCTCGGGATGGGCGCAGAACTCAAACAGTGGCTGGAAGCCCCGTAGAACGTCGGGTTTGGTCGTATACGCAGGCTAGAGATTGGCTCTACCCTTGGTGCGCACGTCACCCATCGGGGGCAAGATGCCTGTCCAGCAGACCATCACCGCACGCGACGTGCAGCTTCTCGCCGACATGACTGATCCGAGCCGGATGCGCGAGGACTGCGATCCGTTGCCGTGGTCAGTCCTGCGCGATCTCCCGAAGCTCGTTCCGTGTGACCGTGCCGTATTCGTGTCCTATGACGCACACACCCACATCAGCGTCGAGGAGCAACCGGTGGCGGTGGTCGAGCGCGACGATCCTCCGGCATCGCAGATCGAGGAGTTGCTCGCCTGCTTCTGGGCGAATTTCTGGACGTGGCCGGCCAGTCATCCGGAGCGCACCGGAGACTGGCAGACGATCATCCGAGCCTCCGATTTCAGCATGACGCGCCGGGCGGCGGAGACGAGCGCGGAGTTCCACCGACTCATCGAGAGCCGTCATGCGCTTGTCGTTCCGCTGTCGCCCTGCGGCCCGCTGACGAATCGGATCATGTTGTGGCGCGACGACGGGCGTGACTTCTCCGATCGCGAAGTGGTGCTGCTGAATCTGCTGCGCCCGCACCTGTCGGAGATGCGCGACGCCGGATTTCGGCGACGCAAGCGGCACGATGAACTGACAGCCCGTCAGCGTGAACTTCTGCGGATGGTCGCCGGTGGTCAGACCAACCGCCAGATTGCGCGTCATCTCAACATCTCCGAGGGCACTGTGCGCAAGCACCTGGAGAACATCTTTGTTCGCCTGGGCGCGTCGAATCGCACGTCCGCCGTCGAGCGCGCGTTCCCTTGATAGGGCTAGGTCCGCCGCCCGTCTGCGCACGCCGCGGAGCCCCGCTCGAAGCGCTTGGCCGGCACGGACGCGAGGTGGCGGCATACGCCATTCGTCGTATTCCCTGTGATCGCATCCTGGCTCGAACATGAGCGGCAACGGTGTACGGCACACCGCCGTCAGCCCGCCCGGAGCGGGATCGAGCAAACCGCGACGAACAAGATCGCGCGAAGGGAATCCACCATGAAGCGATCAGCAGCAATCCTGAGCATCACCGCGGTCCTGACCGCAATGGTCGCGGTCGCGCCGGCAACCAGCGCGTTCGCGGTCGACACCCCTCCCGTGACGGGATGCCCGGCGAGCAACGAAGTTCTCTCGGTCGCCGAGCTCGTGGCCCTCGGCCATCACGTGCCGCAGCTGATCGACGACGCCGGAAACGCGAACGGGCTCATCTGCGCGAAGCAGTTGGCGCCGGCCGATCAGGAGCAAACCTGTCTGCGTATCGGCTGCGAGCCGGGCGACATCCTGTACTTCTTCCGCGATGACACGCTGACTCGCTGAGCGTCCGATGTGGCAAGGCGGCCGTCGGTGCTCATGCCGAATCCGCAGCAGCACACGGCATCCGGGTGCATCAGGATCCATGCCCGCCGCGTACCGGACATCGGCAATATAGTGCGCTTCGGCCGTCAATATAGCGCGCTTGATCTTGGTCTACCGGCAGCCTGGGCGATCAAGCTCGGCACCGAACCAAGGCCGGTGCAACAATCGCGCAGTGAGTCCCCGAAGCCGTGGCCGGCCGCCTGGGCGGGGTCGGCAGCGGCCGGGCCGTTCGCCGGCCGCTGGCCGCTCGTCAGCGATTCGTGTGCCACAACCGGAGCTGGATTTGGCGTCGGAGGAGGCGCCGACCTTCTGGTTCGATGACCCTGTCGCCGACGATCGGCAATCGTGGGCGATGCCGGCCGGGCATGGCGGCTACCGAGGCCTCGAGGTGGAGCTGCTAGATCCTGGCGACGAGGACGAGCTCATACTGTTGCTCGACGCGCAGCACGCGGAGCTTGCCGACGCGGTGGACAGCGGTCAGGCGATGATCGTCGAGGGCGAGCCTTTTAGTCCGCGGCTGCACCTGGTGATGCATCAGATCGTCGCCAACCAGTTGCTCGTCGACGAACCGCCGGAGACCTGGCAGACGGTGCGACGACTCGCAGGCAGGGGCTACGACTGGCACAACGTCATGCACTTGATCGCCCGCCTGATCAGCGACGATGTGTACGGGGCGGTCAAGGAGAGACGGGAGATAGACCCGGCCGACTACGCACGACGCTTGCAGCGACCACCCGCCGACTGGCCGCCACCGCAGGCCGCCGGACCGCGCTGACCTAGCGACGACGCACGCCACCGCGCTCAAGCTACGTAGCCGCCGGAACGGTTGTTCGGCGCGAATAGCGCGTACTTGTCGGACGCGAGCGGGCCGACCCGATCTACGGATCACGGTCGCCAGGCCTCAGGACATGCGTCACGATCCGTGACCGCGGATGGCGCTCCGGGAAAGTCCCACCTGCAACAGCCGGCGCTCTCGGCCGTCCCAGCAGGCCTCAGCGGGCTCGGACGGGCGCAAGCGCGACGGACATTTGACGGACATTTGGCGTTTCAAGATCAACAAAGAGGATCTTCGAGAATGACTGAAGGCCCCGGAATCCGGGGCCTTCGTCGTTGTAGCGGGGGCAGGATTTGAACCTGCGACCTCTGGGTTATGAGCCCAGCGAGCTACCGAGCTGCTCCACCCCGCGTCGCGTGACTCCACCCTACCTGGCGCGGGAGTGCTGCTCCAAACTCACCCCCACACCTCGGTCGCGGTCTCGACAATCAACGCCAGCTTCGCGATCTGCTCGTCGCGGGTCAGGTCGTTGCCCTCGACGGTCGAGGAGAACCCGCATTGCGGCGACAAGCACAGCTGCTCGAGTGGCACATACTGCGCGGCCTCGTCGATGCGCCGCTTGAGATCGTCCTTCGACTCCAGCTCCGGCGATTTGGTGGTCACCAGGCCGAGCACGACGAACTTGCCGGGTGGCACGTGGCGCAGCGGCGCGAAGGAACCGGAGCGGGCGTCGTCGAACTCGAGGAAGAAGCCGTCGACGTCCAGTCCGCCGAACAAGGCCTCGGCGACGAAGTCGTAGCCA
>JAOPWD010000432.1 GCA_025965875.1 Pseudonocardiales bacterium | reverse complement strand
GACGGCATCCTGCGCCGCAAGGTCTACGCCGAAGTGCCGCCGCGCGTCGAGTACACCCTCACCCGGCTGGGCCGGTCGCTGGCCGACCCGATCGCGGTGATTCAGGACTGGGCCGAGGGGCACGTCGGCTCCGTCCTGACGGCGCGCGAGCACTACGACAATGCGGTGGCCTCGGTGGCACACGCCTCGCGGTGAGGCGTGAGCAGCAACCGCGTCCACGCGTCGGCCAGCCAGTCGCCGAAGCGCTGCGGTGACCAACCCCTTTGATCGACGAGCAAAACCCAGTACTCGACGGCGTTCATGCTCCAGACGATGTCGGCCACCTCGTCATCGGACAGGTCCGGGCGCAACTCGCCTGTCGCGCGCAGTTCGGCGGCGAACACGCGCATGTTCGCCGCGCGCCGTTCCGCGATCGACGTCCACAGGGCCGCGCAGTCAGGCTCGGTGACGGCCGCGTCGCGCAGGGCCAGGAATACCGGCGCCAACCGCGGATGGATCTGCGCGACCGCCCGCGCGTAGATAGCGATCTTCTCCGCTGCGCCCGGCGCCGCGCGGACCTGCTGCACGTAGTCGCGGTCCTCGGCTGGGACCGCCTGATCCGTCCCCGACAAGGACGTCTCGACGAGTTCGCGCAGCAGTTGTGGCTTTCGGCCCACCGACGCGTAAACCGTGTCAACGGCCACGCTGGCTCGCTGGGCTATCTGGCTGACGGTGGTGGCGCGATACCCGTGTTCGACGAACAACTCCCGGGCCGCGACCAGCACCGAACCGCGCGTTGCCGCGGCCTGCGCGGCACGGCGGCTGGCGTCGTAACGACGGGGCTTCTTGACGGTGCTGGCCACCTGGCCTACCGTACTCCTATTCATCCGAAGCGCCTTCGGATTAAAAACCTAGGAGAGGTAAGTCATGGTGTACGCGTACACGCAGGACGTCCCGATCGGGATGGACCTCTACAACAAGATCATCGCTGAGTTGGGACCCGCGCCACTGGCCGGCAGCCTGCTGCACCTCTGCGTGCGGCGAGCCGACGGCGGACTGCGCTACATCGACGTGTGGGAGTCCGAACAGGCCTGCGAGCGTGCCTTCGACGAGCGCATCCATCCGGCTGTCGACGCCGCCTTCGGTGCTCAGCGCCCGGCCGGCGAACCGACAGTCGAGCGACTCGAAGTCCTGCACGCCGACGGTGCGCTGCTGGGCGTCCCGCTCACCGCCGAATAGTGTTGATCATCTAGGACCTGGCGTCGCATCTCGCGGCAAGTCCTAGATGATCAACGAGGTCGACCGGGGGAACAGTGCAGGGACGCGAACTGTGGCCGCTCATCCACGCGGAGCGCTCGGCGCTGGCCCACGACCTGGCCCGGCTGCGGCCGTGGCAGTGGGAGGCCCAGTCGATGTGCATCCGGTGGACGGTGCGCGAGGTGGCCGCGCATCTCACCGCGATGGAGAAGATGACGCCCGGCCGGTTCATCGGCCACGCCGGCGCGGGTATGCGCCTCAACGCGATGAACGCGAATGACGTGCTGGAAGTGAACCGCGGCACGACCGCCGACCTGCTCAGCGAGTACCGCGCCCGCCTCATGAGCACGACCGGCCCGCCATGGCCGACGGTGCTGATCCTCGGCGAAATCATCCTGCACGGACAGGACATTCGCCGTCCGCTCAAGATGCAGCACAGCTATCCGCAGAGTGCCGTCCTGCGCGTCGCGAACTACTACAAGCGCACGAACCTGCTCGTCGGAGCCCGGCACCGGATCGCCGGCTTGCGGCTGCAGGCCACCGACGCCGACTGGTCGCACGGCCGCGGCCCCGAGGTCACCGGGCCGCTGCTGTCGCTGACGCTCGCCATGACCGGTCGTATCCCCGCGATGGATGACCTGTCCGGCTACGGCCTGGATACGCTGCGGTCCCGGTAGCGTCCGGGAATGACCCAGACCGTCGCCGAAATCGCCGCTGCCGTACGCAGCGGCAAGCTCACCGCCCGGGACGTCACCGAACGTGCCCTCGAACGGATCGAAAAACTCGACGACCCGATCGGGGCGTTCCAGGAAGTTCGCGTGTTCAAGTCGCTGCGTGAGGCAGACGCCGTCGACGCCCGTGCGGACCGGGACTCGCTGCCACTGGCCGGCGTCCCCATCCCGATCAAGGACAACATCCCCGTCGAAGGCGAGCCGATGCGCATGGGCTCGACGGGCAGCGACCCGGCGCCGCAGCACACCGACCACGAGATCGTGCGCCGCCTGCGCGCCGCCGGCGCGATCGTCGTCGGCCTCACCCGGGTGCCCGAGCTGTGCGTGTTCGGTGCGACCGACTCCGGCTTCGGCATCACTCGCAACCCGTGGGACCTCGGCCGCAGCCCGGGCGGCTCGTCCGGCGGCGCCGCGGCGGCCGTGGCAGCAGGCATGGTGCCCGCCGCGCACGGCAACGACGGTATGGGATCGATCCGCATCCCGTCGGCCTGCTGCGGGCTGGTCGGCATCAAGCCCGGCCTCGGCGTCGTGCCGGCCGACCTCGGCAACGGGTCGTGGTTCGACATGGCCGAGAACGGCCCGCTGGCCACGACGGTCGACGACGCGGCCCTGCTGCTGTCGGTGATGGCGGGCCGCCCCGACCTGGCCACGATCCCCCATCCAGGCACCCTGCGGATCGCGGTCTCGACCAAGGCGCCGTTGCCGGGCACGCCGGTCGACGAGCACTGGGCGGCCGGGGTGCGCGAGACCGCCGACCTGCTCCGCGGGGCCGGTCACACGGTGCACGAGAAGAACCCGCCGTACGGCCAGGTCTCCGGGGGCTCGGAGTTGGTGCGCTGGTTCGCCGGCACCGAGCTCGACGCCCGGCTGCTGGCCGACCGCGACCAGCTGGCGGTGCGTACCCGCCGGCACGCTGCGGCCGGTCGGCTCGCCCTGCGCTTCGGCCTGCCTCGGGACAACGGCCGCGAACGCTGGCGGCGCCGGGCCGAGGGGTTCTTCGCCGACCTCGACCTACTGGTCACCCCGACGCTCGCACGGCCACCGATCGTGGCCAAAGCCTGGGCGCGTAAGGGCTGGCTGGCCAACATCTGGGCCAACACCCACTTCGCGCCGTTCGCCGCACACTGGAACCTGGCCGGCTGGCCGGCGATGGCGGTGCCCGCGGGACTGCATCCCAACGGCACACCGTTGTCGGTGCAGCTGGTGGCCAAGCCGGGCGGGGAGACAATGCTGCTTGCCCTCGCCGCCCAACTCGAGCAGTTGCGCCCGTGGCCGCGAACTGCCCTTACTGCGGACTAGTCGCGGTCACTGCCCGCCGTACCGCGTCGATCGAAGCCCGCACGTCGGCCTCGTCGGTTGACCAGTTGCTCACCGAGATGCGCAGGACGTCGCGGTCGTGCCAGCGCGAGCCCGACATCCACGCCGTGCCGTCGGCCAGCACGTGCGCGGTCACCTCGCGGGTGCGCGCGTCGTCACCGAACGCGACGGACACCTGGGTGAAGTCGATCTCGTTGAGCACCTCGGCGCCATCTATTTCGGCGATGCCGGAGGCGAGTTCGCGGGCGTGGCGGGCCAGGTCGTCGACGAGATCCGCCACTCCAGAGCGGCCCAGTGAGCGCAGCGCTGCCCACACCGGCACCCCCCGAGCCCGGCGGGACAGCTCGGGCACCTTCTCCAGCGGATCGCCCACGCCGGCCACGTCGGAGATGAGGTAGCTGGCGTGGACGCCGAAGGCCGCCCGCAACGCGGCCGGGTGGGCCACGATCGCGACGCCGCAGTCGAAGGGCACGTTGAGCGTCTTGTGCGCGTCCGTCGCCCATGAGTCGGCTGTCTCGTACCCGGCCAGGACGGGCCGCAGCGCGGGTGACGCCGCGGCCCACAGCCCGAACGCGCCGTCGACGTGCACCCACGCGCCGTGCTCGTGCGCGAGCGCCGTCGCCGCCGCGATCGGGTCGAAGGCCCCGGAGTGCAGGTTGCCGGCCTGCAGGCAGACGATCGTCGGGCCGCTGCCTGCATCGAGTGCATCAGCCAGCGCGTCGAGCCGGATCCGGCCCTGCTCGTCGGCGGCCACGACGGTCGGCGCTCCCAGCCCCAGGTAGCGCAGCGTTAGATCGATGGTGTCGTGCCGCTCGGTGCCGACCAGGCTACGGACCCGCGGCCCGCCGCTGAGGCCGAGGTGGTCGAGGTCCCAGCCAGCGTCGGCCAGCACCTGCTGCCGAGCAGCCGCGAGCCCGGTGAAGTT
>JAOPWD010000427.1 GCA_025965875.1 Pseudonocardiales bacterium | reverse complement strand
GACGACGCCGAACTCGAGCGGCGGGCGGCGGTGATCGGCCGCAGCGTGGCCGACCTGCGCGAGGACGCGTTCGGGGGCACACCGGCCGAGGTCGTGGACCGCATCGGCGAGTACGCCAGCCTGGGCGCGACTCGCCTGTACCTGCAGGTGCTCGACCTCAGCGACCTCGACCACCTCGAGCTGGTGGCGACAGAGGTGGCGCCACAGCTCTAGCCCCGGTTGTGCAACAGGCTCCCTCAGAGCGGCAGAAGTTGGACAATCGGGAGTTCAGAGCCAGCCGCGCTCGTCGGCCACCCGCGTCGCCTCGACGCGGTTGCGCACCCCGGTCTTGGCGATGGCCGCCGACAGGTAGTTGCGCACGGTGCCCTCGGACAGGAACAGCTTGCCGGCGATGTCGGCGACGGTCGCGCCGTCGCGGGAGGCCACCAGGACGTCGCGTTCGCGGCCGGTCAACGGCGACGGGCCGCCGGCCAGAGTCGCGGCCGCGAGTGCCGGGTCGACGACCCGCTCGCCGCGGACCACCCGCCGTACCGCGTCCGCGAGCTGCTCGGCCGGGGCGTCCTTGACGACGAAGCCGAGCGCACCGGCCTCCATGGCCCGGCGCAGATAGCCAGGCCGGCCGAACGTGGTCAGGATGATCACGCGGCAGGACGGCATCTCGTGGGTGAGTGCGGCCGCGGCCGCGAGCCCGTCCAGGCCGGGCATCTCTATGTCGAGCAACGCGATGTCTGCGTGCGCGGCCCGAGCCGCGGCCACGACCTCGTCACCACGGCCGACCTGCGCGACCACGTCGAAGTCGTCTTCGAGTTCGAGCAGTGCCGCGAGGGCCGAGCGGACCAACTGTTGGTCGTCGGCGAGCAGCAGCCGGACGGTCACGTGGCGACGATGGTCGCGGCTGCATCCCGGTCGGCCGCGACGGGCACTGCGCCGACCTCGGCGCGCACCCGCCAGCCTCGGCCGTTCCCGCCGGCCTCGACGGTGCCGCCGGCCGCGACGAGGCGCTCGCGCAGGCCGGTCAGGCCATTGCCAGCGCCCGAAGTACCACCGCGCCCGTCGTCGACGATCTCGATCCACCGTTCACCGAGGGTGATCGTGCAATGCAATGCGCGCGAATGGCGCACGACATTGGTGACGCTCTCGCGAACCACCCAACCGAACAGCAGCGCCGCGTCACACTCGACGATGTCGACCGAGCCCGGCAACGTGAAATCGATGGCGGCAGCCCGCAGCACCTCACGAGCGCTGGCCAGTTCACCGCTGAGGGTGACATCGCGGTAGCCGCTCACCGCCGAGCGAACTTCGCCGAGCGTGCGACGAGTGAGTTCCTCGACTTCGGTGATCTCGGCAGTTGCCCGGTCCGCCTCACCACGCTCGGCCAGCCGTCGCGCCAGTCCGGCCTTGACGGTGATCGTCGTGAGCGAGTGACCGAGCAGGTCGTGCAGGTCGCGGGCGATGCGCGAGCGTTCGTTCTCGGCTGCCAGTCGCGCGACTTCGGCTCGGGCGGCGTCGAGTTCGACGTTGGACCGGACGAGGCCGAAGAAACCCATCATCGCGAGCGAGACCAACAGGATCGTCAGCCCGTTGGCGTAGTTGATCTGGCCACCCCACGACGAGATCAATCGGGGCGCGAACATCCCTATGAGCGCCAGTGCGCCAACGATGACGGGCGCCAGCCGCGTCCGCTCGGCCACCGTGAGCACCGCGATGTACACGCAGAAGACCAGGGCATCCTCGTGCGCGAAGAACGACTCGGCGACGGTGAGGGCGAATGTCGCCAGGTACAACGCCCAGAACACCCGCTCGTTCGCCGTCCACCGCGTCGCGATGGCGACGATGTAGCACACCGCAAACGCGACGATGATCAGGTAACCGAGCCCGGCGCCGGCGCCGTGGGCGTGCTTGCTGACGCCACTGGCCGTCTGCAGCAGGTAGATGAGCCAGAATCCGGGAAAGACCCAGCGCCCGATTCCGTTGGTGAACATCTGCCTGCTCATCGCGACAGGCGATTCGTTCGCAGCGACCGGGGGGCGAGTCATGACAGGTCTGAGGCTAAGGGATTCAGACGCGCTTGGTGTCGCGGCGGTAGGCCCAGGTCGCGAACGAGATGGTGGCCACCGACCAGACCGCGATGACGAACCACGCCTTCGCTCCCCACGGGCTGCTCGCCCCGAGACCGACGTGGCCGGCCTGAACCAGCCAATACGACGGCAGCGACTGGCAGAAGCTGACGAACAGGCCGCCACCGGTGATCGGGAACCAGGTGCCACCGAGGAATGCGAACAGCCCGACGCCACCACCGATCGCGCCGCCAGCGGCATCGTCGTTGAGCAGGTGCCCCATACCGATGCCCAGCGCTGCGAATGGGATCAGCGCGAGGATGATCAGCCCCGTCATCTCGAGCCAATTGACCAACGGCAGCCGGACGCCCATGACGATGCCTGCCGCGTACAACAAGACGATCGTGGCCAGGGCCATCACATAGCTGGTAACGAGCTTCGTGCGCAGATAGCCGATGGCCGACAGCGGGGTGAGCCGCAGTTGCCGGTTCCAGCCGATCGTGCGTTCCGCAGCGATGCGGGCGCCGCCGGAGAGCACTGCGACCATGGCACCGAACGAGAGCAGGCCGACCATGTAGTACTGCGGCGCGAACAGCCCGGTGTGCGTATTGGCGTCTCCGCCGAAGTTGTGGTTGTTCTTGTTCGGGCTGGCGAGCAGGAAGTACATGACGACCGGGAAGGCGACCGTGAAGATGAACGTCTGCCGGTTGCGCAGGGTGCGTAGCAACTCGAAGCGAGTGTAGGTCAGCGTGCTCATCGGGCTTCGATTTCCTTCGTGATCTCGGGGTCGGCGTCGGCGGTCAGTTGCAGGAATGCCTCTTCCAGCCCTGCACCTGTGACCTCGATGTCATGCGCCTGGGGGAATGCGGCCAGCAGCGCACGCAACGCCGCGTCGGAGTCCGAGCAGTTGATGACAACAGCCGCGCCGCGCGTATCCACGTTGGTCACACCGGGTAGCGCGGCGATTGCGGCCAGGTCGGCTTGCGGCAGCGTCGCGCGGATCGTGCGGGTTCCGACGGCCGCCTTGATCTCGGTGGCGGGTCCGTCGGCGACGATTCGCCCGTTGGCCATGAGGATGATCCGGTCGGCGTAGGCATCAGCCTCTTCGAGGTAATGGGTGGCGAACACCACCGTCTTGCCGCGGGACACGAACGCGCGCATGGTCGTCCAGAACTCGCGCCGGGCCTCGACGTCCAGCGCGACCGTGGGCTCGTCGAGGACCAGCAGGTCCGGGTTGCTGACGAGCGCGATGGCGAAGCGCAGCCGCTGCGTCTGGCCACCGGACAGCTTGTTGGTCTTGCGGTTGGCGAGGTCGCCGACGCCGGTGAGCGCGATGACCTCGTCCACGCCGAGCGGCTTGGGGTACAGGCTCGCCACCATGGTGATGAGCTCGCGGACGGTGAGGTACTGGATCACGCCACCGGTCTGCAGCATGCCGCCGACCGCGCCCGCCTTGATCGCGTCTTCGGGTGTCATGCCGAACACCGACACTGTGCCGGAGTCGGGCGGCAGCAGGCCGAGCATCATGTCGATGGTCGTGGTCTTGCCCGCGCCGTTCGGGCCGAGCAGGGCTACCGTCTCGCCGGGTGCGATCGAGAAGTCGACACCGCGGACGGCCTGAACAGGCCCGTCGGGGGTGCGGAAGGTCTTGGTGAGTCCAGACAGCTGGATGCCCGTCGTCGGCGGGCTGGCGAGGTTCGTCGTCATGGGGACAACTCTGCCTCGGCAGGAAAATTGATCACAGTGCTGGCAATCAGTGTTGCTGGGTGACATTCGTCAGAAGGCGCTCCCTGGATAGGGTGGCGCGGTGTCGCCAGAGCCCACAGAACCCCCCGACGACGACCTGCCCGAGCAGTTGCAGGTCCGCCGCGCCAAGTACGACCGGTTGATGGGCGATCCGGCGACGGCGCCGTTCCCCGTCGGCGTCGACCGGACGCACTCGCTGGCCGAGATCCGCGCGGCGTACCCCGAACTGGCGGCCGACACCGAGACGGGCCAGGTTGTGGGTGCCACCGGCCGGGTCATTTTCGTGCGTAATGGCGGCAAGCTCTGTTTCGCGATGCTGCGC
>JAOPWD010000426.1 GCA_025965875.1 Pseudonocardiales bacterium | reverse complement strand
AGTTCGACGCACGCAACTTGCATCGGCTGCGCACGATGCACTCGCAGGACTCAATCAGGGACGCGGCCGCGCTGCGCGGGCATCTGTACCTGGCGACCTCATCCGGCCTGGCCGACGTCGCTCCCGGCGCCAGCGAGCTGAGGATCCTCCCGGGCCTGAGCGGCTTCGTCGCGTCCGTGGCGGCCGACCCGATGCGCGGCCGGTTGCTCGCGCTCGTGCTGGGCAATGGCGCCTCGATTCGGCAGGTGACGGTGGCCGGAACGGTGTCGAGTGCGCCGGGGCCGGCGCCGGTGCCGGTCGGCGGCGGGATGCTGCGGGTCACCACCGACGGAACGATTTGGCTCGGCGGCTTCGGGTCCGCGATCGACGGCGCGGTGTTGGTGCGGCTGGACCCGAAGACGCTGAAGCCGGTGTTCGGCAGCCCGTTGGCACGCCGGCTCGGAGGGAGTAGCTGGATCGAAGCCGCCGGGGACCACGACATCTGGATCCGTAGCGGCGGCGACGGCGACGGACTGTGGTGCGTCGACGGCCGGACCGGCGGCATCCTGCAGTACTGGCCACGGGTTCAAGGCGCGGTGACCTCACGCGACGGTGCAGCGTTCGTGCTGATGGAGGGTTTACTCGTGCCCATCGTCATGCAGGACTGCACCGGCTGATCAGCCGGTCGTGCATCGGCTTTCCGCAACGGCCGGCAACACTGATCAACTCACGTTTGGTGCGCGGCGTGGCCAGGTTCCGCACAGCAAACGCGAGATGATCACGGCCCCCCGGGGGAGCCCCGCACGGACCTCACCGGCCGGGCGAGCGGCCCTCGATCCGATCCGGACGGCCGATGTTCCAGTACCCCTTGACGAAGATCGCGTCGTGAGCCACCCCGCGCGCCTCGAGCACTGCCCGCAGCGCCACCATCGACCGCGTCTCGCCCATCAGGTAAGCGTGCCCGCTGCCCGGCGGGGTCGGCAGGGCGTCGATCGCTGCGCGCAGCAGGGTGGGCGTGCCGATGTCGGCGCCACGGCGGTGTACCCAGTGCGGTTGCGTCGAGGCCGGCAGCGGCAGCTCGTCGGATTCGTCGTCGACCTCGACGAAAGCAAGCGCCCGTACGTCGCGCGGCAACGCCTCGCAGACGGCGGCGATGGCCGGCAGCGCGGACTCGTCGCCGGCGAGCAGGTGCCAGTCGGCGGCAGTCAGCTCCAGCTTGCCGCGCGGCCCCTGGAACTCGACGGAGTCACCGGGCTCAGCACTCGCGCCCCACGTCGCGCCCGGTCCGTGCCCGTGCAGCAGGACGTCCAGATCGAGCTCGCCAATGTCGGGACGGGCATGGCGGATCGTGTAACGCCGCTTCACCCGCCGGCCGCCGTCCTCGCGCAGGAACAGCTCGACGTCCTGCGCCGGCCGCGTGACGACACCGATCATGGCGTCGGCCTGCACGGTGACGCGGCGCATCCGCGGCGTCAGCTGGGCAGTGGCAACCACCCGAGCCGCGTGGGTCGGGGAACGACGCACGACCGGACTGCTCACGCACGGACCCTATCGGCGGGCTGATGCGGTAATCCCGGCGTATGTGGGAAAGCTACGGGCGCTACGCACGTTTCCCGCCAGCAGCCCCGAGGAGCGTCAATGCCCGTCGAACTGACTCAGGTCGTCTACACCACCGCCGCCAGCTCGAAGGGCGGTCGCGACGGGCACGTGACCAGCGCGGATGGCGTCATCGACCTGGACCTGGCCACGCCCGGCAGGGCGGGGGTGCCGAAGGCCAACCCGGAGACGCTCTTTGCCGCCGGGTACGCCGCGTGCTTCCAGAACGCGCTGTTCAAGCGGGCCCGGACGAAGGGCGTCGACACCTCGGATTCGACGGTCACCGCGGCGGTGTCGTTGGGCAAGGTCGAGACCGGCGGCTTCGGCCTGGCCGTCGAGCTGACGGTCGAGATCCCAGGTGTCGACCAGGCCACGGCCCAAGAACTGGCCGAGCTGGCCCACCAGTACTGCCCCTACTCCAATGCCACCCGCGGCAACATCGACGTCACCGTCCGGGCCGTCTGAGCCCGCGATTCGGCGTACCAGCGCATGATGGTCCCGTGGCCATCAGCGTCTTCGACCTCTTTTCCGTCGGCATCGGGCCGTCCAGTTCGCACACCGTCGGCCCCATGCGGGCAGCCCGTACGTTCGCCCAAGGGCTGGCCGACGACGGACTGCTGAGCGGCGTCACCCGCGTTCGCGCCGAACTGTTCGGCTCGCTCGGCGCGACCGGACGCGGCCACGGCAGCGATCGGGCAGTCATCCTGGGCCTGGCCGGCGAGCGGCCCGAGACCGTCGACACGTCGACCATCCGCGAGCGCACGGCGGCAGTGCGCGAGGCCGGCCGGCTCAGCCTGCTGGGCAAGCACGAGGCGACCCTGGCCCACGACGATCTGGTGTTCCACCGCCGCACCAGCCTGCCGTTCCACCCCAACGGCATGCGCTTCTTCGCCTACTCCGACGGCGGAGACCTGCTGCGTGAGGGCACGTTCTACTCGATCGGCGGCGGGTTCGTCGTGGACGAGCAGGCGGCCGGCGCTGGTCGGATCAAGCCCGACGACACCGTGCTGCCCTACCCCTTCAACTCCGGCGACGAACTGCTCGTGCGCTGCGCCGAGGCGGACCTGCCCATCAGCGGCGTGATGCTCGCCAACGAGACGGCCTGGCGCACCGAGGCCGAGGTACGCGCCGGCCTGCTCGAGATCTGGGCGGTGATGCAGCAGTGCGTGTGCAACGGCTACTCGCAGCAGGGCATGCTGCCCGGCGGCCTCAAAGTCCGGCGCCGGGCGCCCGAACTGTATGCGGGGCTGTGCGCGGAGCAGTACTCCACCGATCCGCTGCGGGTCATGGACTGGGTCAACCTGTTCGCGCTGGCCGTCAACGAGGAGAACGCGGCCGGAGGCCGGGTCGTCACCGCCCCGACGAACGGCGCGGCCGGGATCATCCCGGCCGTGCTGCACTACTACGCGCGGTTCGTGCCGGGCGCCGACGACGACGACGTCGTGCGTTTCCTGCTGACCGCCGGCGCGATCGGCGTGCTGTACAAGGAGAACGCGTCCATCTCGGGTGCCGAGGTCGGTTGCCAGGGTGAGGTCGGCTCGGCCTGCTCGATGGCCGCCGGTGCGCTGTGCGAGGTGCTGGGCGGGACCCCCGAGCAGGCCGAGAACGCAGCCGAGATCGGGATGGAGCACAACCTCGGCCTGACCTGCGACCCGATAGGCGGCCTGGTTCAGGTGCCGTGCATCGAGCGCAATGCCATGGCCGCCGTGAAGGCGATCAATGCGGCCCGGATCGCGTTGCGCGGCGACGGCCAGCACATCGTCAGCCTGGACAAGGTGATCAAGACGATGCGCGACACCGGCGCGGACATGAAGGACAAGTACAAGGAGACTTCGCGCGGCGGCCTGGCCGTCAACGTCATCGAGTGCTGACCTTCGCCTTTGCACCTTTCAGCGCCCCAAATCGGCCTGAAATGGGGCGCTGAAAGGTGCAAAGCGGCAAGGTTTAGACGGGGACGGCGGCCTCCGCCAACGGCTGGGCCGGCACCTCGTCCTTCTTGATCTTGATGACGAACACTGCGATCAGGATGGCCGCGACAGCGAACATCGCGCCCGCCAAGAAGCCACGCCCCGAGGCGTGCGCCTGTAGGTCGTGCGCGAAGTCGCGGTAGGGGCCGTTGAAGAACCCGGACGCGGGGCCGCGCTCATTCGCCGGCAGACCGTTGATGAACTTCGTGATGTCGGATTGCTGTACGCCGTTGCCCCCCGCGTTACTGACGAACTTGCCGAGCGGTTCGCGCAGCGGCGCGGGCAGCGCGCCGATGGCCTTCTGCAGGCCCTGGGCGTGGTCGCTGGCGTAGCTCTTCGCCGACGTGGCGAACACCGTGGCGAGCACGGACAGGCCGATCGCGCCGCCGACCTGCTGGCCGACGTTCAGCAGCGCTGAGGCCAAGCCGGCGTCGGTGTCGGCGACCTTGGACACGGCAACCGTGGTCAGCGGGACGAACAGGAAGCCCATCGCCAGTGCGAGCACCAACTCGCCAGGCAGCAGGACGCCGGCGAAGCTCGAGTGTGCGTCGACCGTCGACAGCCACAGCATGGCGATCGTCAGGATGGACGTGCCAATGACGATCAACACCTTGGGCCCGTACTTCGGCAGCAGCTTGGACACGATCTGCGACGTGATGCCGATGACGAACGCGACCGGCAGGAACGCGAAGCCCGTCTTGAGCGCGCTGTAGTCCCGCACGCCCTGGATGAAGAAGGTGATGAAGTAGAACATGCCGAACATCGCGGCGCCGACGACGAGCATCACCAGGTAGGTACCGAGCCGGCTGCCGTTCTCGAAGATGCGCATCGGCATCATCGGCGTGGGCGCGACGAAGGCCTCGTAGAGCCCGAAGCCGACCAGCAGCAGGACCGATGCGGTGAACACCACGAACGTCTCGGTGTTGCCCCAGCCGTCGTGCGCGACGTGGATGAAGCCGTAGACGAGCGAGACCATGCCGGCGACGGACATTGCTGCGCCGAGGAAGTCGAACTTGCCCTTGAGACGCTCGGTCTGGTGCAGGTACATGAATGCGCCGACCATGAGGGCCACGCCGATCGGCACGTTGACGAACAGCACCCAGCGCCAGCTGAAGTAGTTGGTGAGCACCCCGCCGGCCAACAGGCCGAGGGCCGCGCCAGCACCGGAGACTGCGGCATAGACCGCCAGCGCACGGGTGCGCTCGGGGCCTTCCTCGAATTCGTTCGTGATCAGCGACAGAGCAGTCGGTGCGGCGATGGCCCCGCCGAGACCCTGCACGACGCGTCCGGCGAGCAGCATCGGGAAGTTGACCGCGATACCGGCCAGGAAGCTGCCGGAGGTGAAGAGGAACAGGCCGACGATGAACATCCGGCGCCGGCCGAGGATGTCACCCGAGCGGCCGCCGAGGAGGAGCAGGCCGCCGAAGGCGAGGGAGTAGGAGTTGAGCGCCCAGGTCATATCGGTTTGGTTCTTGTCGAAGTACTCGCCCATGGACGGCAGGGCGACGTTGACGATCGTGCCGTCGAGCACCACCATCAGCTGCGCACCGGCGATGATGAGCAGCACCAGCACCGGGTTCGCGTGTCGCCTGGCGCCTCGTGCGCCGGCAGCCTTGGCGGGCTTGGTGTTTGTCACGGGAAGCTCCGTTTCGAGGTGGTCGAACGTTCATAATCACAGGTGGCACAAACTCTTTTAGTGGACGCGCGCGTTCCCTATTCGGGTAGACTAGAACACGTCGCTTAAGGAACGCAAGCGTGCACTAATCGGCGTTCACTCACAGCATGAAGGAGGGGTCCGACAGCGCATGACTGCCACCCCGCTCGTCGCACAGCGCAAGCGTGGCGCCGCGCTGGAAGATGCCATTCGCGAGGCCGCCTACGCGGAGCTGACCGAAGTCGGCTACGCCCAGTTCTCGGTCGAGGCGGTCGCCGCCCGCGCCCGCACCGGCAAGGCGAGCATCTACCGGCGCTGGCCTACCAAGCAGGCGCTGGTTATGGACTCACTGTGTGCGTGGCTGCCGACAGCGCAGCAGTGTGGCTTCGAGGGCGACTACAAGAACCTGTCGACGGCCGACGCGCTGCGCCAGATCGCGCGGACGATCACCAAGGTGTTGGCCAGCCCGGCCGGGGCGGCCATGCGGGCCGTAAAGCTCGAGGCGACGGCCGACCCCGAACTGGCCCGCGAGATCGACGACCGCTTTCAGGCCCCCAGGCGCGCAGCGATGCTCGCCCTGCTCCAGCGCGGCGTCGAGCGTGGCGAGGTGCGCCCCGAAGCGGTGACCCCGCTCGTCGCCGACGTCCTCCCGGCCGTGTTGATGCACCGGGTGATCCTCCAGCGCGAGCGCATCACCGAGCGCGACATCACAGCCATCATCGAGCAGATCCTCATCCCGCTGGTCGAGGTCCGCTGACCGAAGATCGTCCACGGACCGGCTGACGACCCTCTTACCTAGGTACGGCACCATGGGTGTGCGCGCAGGTGCGCGCGTGCGCCCGGCAAACCGGGCCGCACCGGATTAGCAAGGGAGTCGGTCCAGGCGTGGGTACGGCTGTACAACGCCCGGCCGTCGAGGCCGAGCGACCGAGCCGGGGAGCACGATTCCGCAGCGCATACCTGAGCCGCGCGCCAAGGCTGATCGCAGCGATCGCGGCGTTGCTGGGCATCTTCTCGCTGCTGGACGCGCTCTGGACGGGCGAGCGCGGCCGCATCCACTTCTTCACTCGCGTCATCCCGGTGCCGGCCAGCGCGGCGGCGACGGCGGTACTTGCCGTGTCCGGGCTGCTGCTGGTGCGGCTCGCGCTGGCGCTGGGCAAGCGCAAACGGCGGGCGTGGCGGGCTGCGGTGGCGATCGGGCTCGTGATGATCTTCGCCAACCTGATCCGCGAGGAGCGCCGCCCGGGCGAGGCCGCCGTCGCGCTGATCCTGCTGGTCCTGCTGATCACCGCCCGGTCGCGCTTCACAGCCAAGTCCGACCCGCGCAGTCGCTGGTTCGCGGCGCTGGTCTTCTGCCAGTTCGTCGGGGTCGCGGTCGTCTACGGCATGCTGATGCTCTACGCCTACCGCAGCCACCTCGTCGGCCATCCGTCCTTCTGGACGCAGCTGAGCGAAGTGCTGGCCTCGCTGGTCGGAGCCGGCGGCCATATCAGCATGCGCGGCGAGCGGTTCGATGACATTTTCCACGGCACGCTGTTCGGAATGGGCCTGCTGACCGTGATAGCGGTCGCGCTGCTGGTCCTGCGTCCGTCCGAGCCGATCGCGAAGCTTTCCCTGCAGGACGAGGATCGGTTGCGCAAGCTGCTGGCCAGGCACGGCGGCCGCGACTCCCTCGGTTACTTCGCGCTGCGCCGGGACAAGTCGGTGGTGTGGTCGCCGACCGGAAAGGCCGCGATCGCCTATCGCGTCGTCCAGGGGGTGGCGCTGGCCAGCGGCGACCCGATCGGCGATCCCGAGGCGTGGCCGGGCGCGATGGCGGCCTACCGGCAGCTTGTGGACGAGTACGGCTGGACGGCCGCGGTCATCGGCTGCAGCGAGCTGGGGGCCACGATCTACAAGCGCGAGTGCGACCTCTCCGCGCTCGCGTTCGGCGACGAAGCGATCGTCGAGGTCGAGGACTTCAGCCTCGAGGGACGGCCGATGCGGGGCGTGCGGCAGGCGTGTACCCGGGTCTGCCGGGCAGGTTATGAGGTTCGGGTGCGCCGTGCCCACCAGATCGACCGCGACGAGATGGCCCAGCTCGTCCGCGCCGCCGCGGCCTGGCGGGGCGACGCGGTCGAACGCGGATTCTCGATGGCGTTGTCGCGCCTGGGCGATCCCACCGACACTGAATGCGTCGTGGCGACGGCGTACCAGAACGGCGTGCTGGCCGGCATCCTGCATTTCGTGCCGTGGGGTGACGACGGGTTGTCGCTCGACCTGATGCGTCGCGACCGCAGCTCGGACAACGGCCTGAACGAGTACATGATCGCCAAGGTGATCGAGCACGCTCCCGAACTAGGGGTCGCCCGGGTCTCGCTCAACTTCGCGGCGTTCCGCGACGCCATCGAGCGCGGTGAGCGGATCGGTGCGGGACCCATTCTGCGGGCCTGGCGCTGGGTACTGATCTTCCTGTCGCGGTGGTGGCAGATCGAGACGCTGTACCGGTTCAACGTGAAGTTCCGGCCGTACTGGGAGCCGCGCTTCATCTCGTTCCCGTCCACCCGCGACATACCGCGGATCGCGATCGCGGCCTTGGAGGCGGAGGCGTTCATCGTCCGTCCGCACCGGCTCAAGCAGCTGCTGGGGCGGGGCTGATCGGGTGCGACTCGCGCGTGTTTTGAGGGTCCGGCGAGACCTTGTAGGCTTTCCGCCCGGTGCCTCTACAGCGCGTTCGGTGTGCTGGGTTGGCCCCAGGAGGCTTCGCCTAGTCTGGTCTATGGCGCCGCACTGCTAATGCGGTTTGGGTCACAAGCCCATCCCGGGTTCGAATCCCGGAGCCTCCGCTGCTCGCCCTCGACAACCCAGTCGGGCGGCACCACGCCACCCGGTAGACTCGCCGGTCGGTACATTTCAGCGCCCGTAGCTCAACGGATAGAGCACTTGACTACGGATCAAGAGGTTGCAGGTTCGAGTCCTGCCGGGCGCGCCAGCAAAGCCAGGGCATACCTGGCCCCGAATCTAGTGAGATCTCATCCCTGGTCTCAGTTTGGGTCTCATTTGACACTTGGCCGTTGACACTTGGACACCTGGTCACAGCTGATGCGGCTGCGGTTCTCTGATGGCGGCCGCGTTCGAGTGGTCCACTCGCCATGGCGGGGGACTCAGGTCTGTCGCCTCCGAGCCATGCGGTCGTGGCTCTGGCATTCCGGGTGCTTCGGATCGCGGTTGCGGCAGTTACTGCCTGGGCCGGCTCGATCCTGGCGTTCTTTATGGAAGCTCGGGTGCTCGCTCGCTGACTGACGCTTCGTCCGGAGCATCGGTCAATGGTCTTCGAGTTCCCAGACGGCGCGGGGGTCTTTGGGTGATTTGCCGTTCCATCGGATGAGGTGGGCGTCGGCTAGTGCTTTGAGGCGTAGTTGGGTGGCGGGTCGG
>JAOPWD010000421.1 GCA_025965875.1 Pseudonocardiales bacterium | reverse complement strand
CTGCTTCCCGTAGACCCGCGACACGGACAGAATGACGGGCGTGGCTGAGCGATATCTCGAACGCGAGGTGAAGCTAGCTGTGGGCGAGGACTTCCAGATGCCCGATCTCGGCGCTCTCGTCCCTGCGGGCGGCATTCTCCAGACGGCGCTGATCCATCTCGACAGCACGTACTTCGACACCGCCGGCCGCGATCTGCTGAACGCGAACGTGACCCTGCGCCGCCGCGATGGCGGCCCGACCGACACCGGCTGGCAACTCAAGCTGCCCACTGGAGCCGACCGCACCGAGGTCCGACTGCCTCCGGGAGAGGGCGCGGGCGTTCCCAAGGAACTGCGCGATCTGACTGCAGGCCTACGGCGCGGTCGGGGCCTGCGGCAGGCGGCGCGGATCCGCTCCGAACGCACCACCTACCGGCTGTGCGACGTCCGCGGCGACCTGCTGGTCGAGGTGGCCGATGACCAGGTTCGCGCGACCACACTCGGCGATACCGCAGTGATCAGCACCTGGCGCGAGGTCGAGGTCGAACTCGGCACCGGCGACGAGAACCTCGTTCGAGCGATCGTGAAACGGTTGCGAGCAGCAGGTGCTCGCCCGTCGGCTGACGCCTCGAAACTTGCTCGCGCTATGGATGAGGCAACAATTCGTGAGTCCGCCGGTCAGGCTGCGCAGGTCGAGGCTGTGCCACCGGCCGAGTGGTCCACCGTCGGCGCGCTGGCCATTGCCTATCTGCTCGAACAGCGGCGGGGCTTGCTCGACGGCGATCTCGAACTGCGCGGTGGCTTCGACGCCGTCCACCGCACTCGGGTCGCGTCGCGGCGGTTCCGCAGCACGCTGCGAACCTACAAGGCGCTGTTCGATGCGGATCGCGCGGCCGCGCTGGACGCCGAACTGCGCTGGTACGCGGGTCTGCTCGGCGCCGTCCGCGATCCCGACGTGCTGCGCGAGCACCTGCGCGGCGTCATCGCGGAGCTGCCCGATCACCTGGTGTTGGGGCCCGTCGTGAGCCGGATCGACCAGGACCTGATCGGCGAACGCGCGCGGCAGCACCGGGCCCTACTCCGAGCACTCAACAGCCGCCGTTACTACGCGCTGCTCGACGCAGTCGACCAATGGCTTGCCGATCCCCCGTTCACCGCGGCCGCACACGCCCCGAAGAAACACGCCGCCAAATGGGCCGAGCGGGCACAGCACACGCTCGACCGACGGCTGCGGACTGCCGCGAGCAGCCCCGACGAGCCGGAGTTGGTGCATCGCGCCCGCAAGGCAGCCAAGCGGGCTCGGTACGCGGCGGAGCTGGCCACGCCCGTCCTGCCGTCGAAGGTCGCCAAGAAATCGATCAAGAAGACCCGCGCGATCCAAGACACCCTGGGCGAGTTCCAGGACAGCATCGTTGCGCACCAGGCACTGCTGCGCATCGGTATCCGCGCCGGCACCGCCGCGAACGAGAACGGGTTCACCTACGGCCTGCTGTACGCGCTGGAGCAGCGTCGGGCAGACGAGTCCCGCCGCGCGGTGCTCGCCAAGCTGCGCTGACGCACAAGTCACGCTGCCCTGACGCACAACTATTGCCAAGCCGGCCGCCCCCGATTGTTGAATCTTCCGCTGTTGTCGTCGCCCGGCGGGTAGTCCAGGGTGGGTGGAGATGATGGGTATTCGACTATGGAGGCCTAAATGCGAAGGATGAGAGCGCTGGGAATCGGCGCAGCAGGCGTCCTGGCCGTGGGTGCGCTAACAGCCGCGGCGAGCGCGTCGCCCGACCGCCATGGCGGCACGGGGCCGAACGTGATCGGACAGTACAAGCACATTGTCGTCATCTACGAGGAGAACCACAGCTTCGACAACCTGTACGGGACGTGGGGTTCGGTCAACGGCCAGCGGGTCGACGGCCTCGCCTCGGCCGATCAGGTGCACACCACCCAGGTGGCCCAGAACGGTGACGCCTACGGCTGCCTGCTCCAGAACGACGTCAACCTCACCTCGCCCACTCCGCTGCCCACCACCTGCGTCGACTCGGCGCACGGCGTCGCGGCCAGCAACTTCACCAACGACCCGTTCAAGATCGACAACTACATCGCCCCGACCGACAAGACCTGCCCCGCACCCGGCGTGTTCGCGGCCAGCGGTGTGCTCAAGAACAGCCCGGGAGCCCTGCCAGGCGGCTGCACGCGTGACCTCGTGCACCGCTTCTACCAGGAGCAGTACCAGCTCAACGGCGGCCTGCAGAACCGGTACGTCACCGGCAGCGACGCGGTCGGTCTGACCATGGGCCAGTACGACACGAAGAGCCTGCCCATCTATGACTACCTGCACGGCACGCACGCGCCCAACTACGTGATCGCCGACCACTTCTTCCAGGCGGCCTTCGGCGGGTCGTTCCTCAACCACCAGTGGCTGGTTGCGGCGCGCTCGCCGATCGACACCGCGGCTGGTCCCGGGGGTGCCGACGCCGGCCTGCACTCGGTCGTCGACAGCAACGGGTTCCCCAACAAGTATCCGCTGTACACCCCAACGAACACCCCGACGAACACCACGGTGAAGGACGCGCAGCTCACCCAGGCCTGCGACACGCCCGCCAATCCCAACCCCGACCTCAACCCCAACGTCGCCTGCGGTGATTACGCGGTCAACACCATTCAGCCCACGAACCCGCCGCATGCCGGTGCGCCCCTGCTGCCGCTCATCGATGACACCAAGTACCCGAATATCGGCGATCGGCTCAGCGCCAAGGACATCCCGTGGAACTGGTACTCCGGTGGCTGGAACGACGCGGCCGCCGGGCACCCCGGTCCGCTCTTCCAGTACCACCACCAGCCGCTGAACTACTTCGCCAACTACGCGC
>JAOPWD010000370.1 GCA_025965875.1 Pseudonocardiales bacterium | reverse complement strand
TCGATGCGCAGGCCCTTCGAGACGGTGCTCGTGGCCGCAACCTGAGCAGGCGTCGCCGCATCGTTGCGCGCCGTCACCGTGCAGGCCGTTGTCTGGTTCACCGTCAGGCTCGGCGCCGCGCAGGTCTGGGTCAGCGTCGCGTCGCCCTGCTTGTTGAAGAACGCAACCGGCAGGTGCACCTGCACGCCCTTGGACTTGAACGTGATCTCACCGAAGTACTGGCCAGTGGGTGCGTTCGAGGTGATCGTCACCAGGAACGTGCGGCTCTTGCCGGCACCGATCGACCCCTCGCGTGGGAACACACTGATCGACGCCCCCGTAGGCGACTTCGTCGAGACCTTGAACTCGTAGGTCGTGTTGGTCACGTTCGTGGCCGTACGTGTGAGCTGGACGGTGCCCGGCATCGACGCAACGTTCACCGACGGCAGGTTGAGGTTCGCTGCGGTCAACGGGTTGGCACCGACGGAGATCATCCGGGCCGCAGTCTCGTCGAAGACGATCGGTGCGGATCCGGACTTGGTCAGGTCGACCCGACCGGCACCGAAGTCGAACGGATCGGCCGGCGTGGTCAGGTCTTCCTTGACGACGTTCGTGTTCGCCGTGGTCATCAGTGCCGACTTGATCTTGCCCGGCGTCCAGGTCGGGTGCAGCGCCTTCATCAGGATCGCCGATCCGGCGATGTGCGGAGACGACATCGAGGTACCTGCGATGGCCTGGTAGTAGTTCCCGGCTGGACCGCTGGCCACGTCATCCGGCACCGGCGTGTTGCCGGCCAGGACCTGCACGCCCGGGGCGGTGATGTCCGGCTTGAGGAACTGGCCACCCGGGCCACGCGAGGAGAACGCCGCCATCACGTCGCCCTGACCGTCGGCTTTGAATCCGTTGGGCCAGGAACCCACGACGGCCGGGTGCGAGGTCATGAACGCCAGGAACGCGGTGCCGTCGGCGAGGTGGATGGCAGGCAGGAAGTGGTTGTCGGACTCGACATCAGCCAACGGCAAGTTGTACAGGATCATGCCGACGGCACCGCCCTGCTTGACGTTGAAGCCCTTCTGGACGCGGCCGACAACGCCACGCTGGCAGGCGACGATCTTGCCCGTCGCCGACCCGGGAGCCAGCGGCGTGGAGCACAGCTTGTCGTAGCCGGGGATGTTCTGGGCGAGGACGATTGGCGCTGGGGCGGCGCCCGCGGTCAGCGTGGTGCCAGTGAACGTGGCCGTGTCGGCGCCGCTGGTCACGGTCAGGGTGGACCGGAACTCCCGGCTCTGCGTCGACGCGGCCACGGTGGTGACCCACGGTCCGCGGTGGTCGGTGGTGCCGGCACCGGGGCCGCTGTTGCCCGCCGAAGCCGCCACGAAGACGCCGGCGTTGTAGGCGTCAAGGAAGGCCAACTCGACCGGATCGCTGTACGGCTGGGCGCCGCCGGAGATCGAGAAGTTGATGACGTTCGCACCGTCGAGAATCGCCTGCTGCACGGCAGCGGCCGAGTCGGAACTGAAGCAGCCGTTGAATCCGCAGACCTTGTACTCGATGAGGAACGCGCCGGGCGCGACGCCGCTGATCCGGCCCTGGTCGATACCGAGCGGGTTCGCGTGCTCGACGATGTTGCCGGCCGCCGTGCTGGTGGTGTGCGTGCCGTGGCCGTTGCTGTCACGTGCCGAGTCGGGGAAGACCTCGCCGGTGTTGTTCGCGTTGTACGTGTCGAGGAACGGCTGTCCACCGATGAGCTTGTGGTTACAGACGAACACATCGCTCGCCGGCGTCAACGGGTTGTCGCCGAAGTCGCAGGCCCGCGGCGTGCCGCCCGCGGTGGGCGGGGGGCTGCCCAGCGCGGGGTTGTCGGCGAAGGACGGGTGCTCGGGCCACACGCCGGTGTCGAGGTCGGCGAAGATGACGCCCTTGCCCGCGAGGGCTTGGCCGCCCTCCTGGGCCCAGACGGTCGGTGCACCGATGAACGCAGGGCTCTCGATGGTGTCGACGTGCTGGAGGCTGTCGGACTGCACCGCCGCGACGCCCTTGATCGACAGCAACGACTTCGCCTGGTTGGCCGGCACCGTCAGGGCGACGCCACCGTAGACGTTGCGCAGGGACTGTCCGGCGCGTGCGGTCGAAACCTTGCTGGCCAGCGCGGAGCGGAAGTTGCTGTCGAGCTTGGCCGTGTACCGCACGTAGGCCTGCTCGGCTGCACTCTTGCCGGTCAGCCGCTTGCCGGTGACGCTCGGGCTGGTTGCGGGCAGGCCGGTCAGGCCGCCGCGGTAGCTGGCGGTGGCGTCGTAGTCGAGTTTGACCATGACGTGCACCGGCTTGGAATCGGTGCGGTTGAGCAGTGCCGTGTCGTTCTGCGCCAGCCGGCCGGAGGGCGACTTGTCAGCAATGATCGACGACGACGGGCTCAGCCCCTGCGCGGTGAATTTCTTTGGTGCGGCGCTTGCTTGCGACGGCATTGCGACCATGAGGCCGACCGTCGCGATTACTACCGTGGGTGCTTTCAACCGTCGGCTCATGCGCATTGCAGGGACTCCCCCCGTTGGCGATCGGCCCAATCCCCGGGTCCGTTGCGCCGGAGGCTAGCGCGAAAAAGCCGTATTGTGCCCGGGCAGATGTTGACCACATTTGCGTCAGCTATGGATAGCCTTTGCACCTTTCAGCGCCCGAAATTCGGCTTATCTGGGGCGCTGAAAGGTGCAAAGCGGGAGATAACGGCGCGGGGGATGCGCTATGTGCTCGCCACGTGTGCGCTATGTGCTCGCCAGGTGTGCGCTACGTGTGCGCTAGGTGTTGGCTAGGTGTTAAGGCGCAGCTTCAGGGAATCCAGCTCGTCGCGCATCGACGTCGGCAGCGAGTTGCCGATCTTGTCGAACCAGGCCTCGATGCCGCCGATCTCGTTGCGCCACTCGTCGACCTCCACCGCCAGCGCGGCCTGCAGTTCGGCCTCGCTCAGGTCGAGGCCGCTGGTGTCGAGGGCCTCGGTAGTGGGGACGCGTCCGATCGGGGTGTCCGTCGCGGCCGCGGTCCCGGAGATCCGACCGAGCGCCCACTTGAGCACCCGGATGTTCTCGCCGAAGCCCGGCCACAGGAAGCCGCCGTCAGCGTCGCGGCGGAACCAGTTGACGTAGAAGATCTTCGGCAGCTTGGCGGCGTCGGCGCCCTTGCCGACCTCGATCCAGTGCGCGAAGTAGTCGCCGGCGTTGTAGCCGATGAACGGCAGCATCGCCATCGGGTCGCGGCGCACGACCCCGACCTCGCCGGTCGACGCGGCGGTCGTCTCGGACGACAGCGTCGCGCCCATGAACACGCCGTGCTGCCAGTCGCGTGCCTCGGTGACCAGCGGCACCGTGTCGCGGCGGCGGCCACCGAAGAAGATCGCGTCCAGCGGCACACCCTTGGGGTCGTCCCACTCGGGTGCTCGCGTGTCGCACTGCTCGATCGGCGTGCAGTACCGCGAGTTCGGGTGGCTACTCAGCTGACCTGACCCCGGCGTCCAGTCCTGGCCCTTCCAGTCGGTGAGGTGTGCGGGCGGCTCGCCCATGCCCTCCCACCAGATGTCGCCGTCGTCCGTGCGCGCGACGTTGGTGAAGATCGAGTTGCCCTTCGCGATCGTGCGCATCGCGTTGGGGTTGGTGTGCCAGTCGGTGCCCGGGGCTACGCCGAAGAAGCCTTTCTCCGGGTTCACCGCGTAGAACCGGCCGTCGTCGCCGACGCGGATCCAGGCGATGTCGTCGCCCAGGGTCTCGAGCTTCCAGCCGTCGATCGTCGGCTCGAGCATGGCCAGGTTGGTCTTGCCGCAGGCCGACGGGAACGCGGCCGCGATGTAGTGCACCTTGTTCTCCGGCGACGTCAGCTTGGCGATGAGCATGTGCTCGGCCAGCCAGCCCTCGTCGCGGGCCTTCACCGAGGCGATGCGCAGCGAGTAGCACTTCTTGCCCAGCAGGGCATTGCCGCCGTAGCCCGACCCGTAGGACCAGATCAGCCGCTCCTCGGGGAAGTGCACGATGTACTTCGTGTCGTTGCACGGCCATGGGACGTCAGTGGCGTCGTCCTCCAGGGGCGCGCCCACCGAGTGCAGGCCCGGGACGAACGGACGGTCGTCAGCGAACAGGGCCAGCGCCTTGGCGCCGAGCCGGGTCATGATGTGCATCGAGGCGACGACGTAGGGCGAGTCGGTGATCTCGACGCCGAGCATCGGCTCGTCGGCGGTGAGCGGGCCCATGCAGTACGGCAGGACGTACATCGTGCGACCGCGCATCGAGCCGCGGAAGCGCTCGATCATGATCGCCTTCATGTCGTCCGGGTCCATCCAGTTGTTGGTGGTACCGGCGTCGCGCGAATCGCGACTGCAGATGAACGTCCGGTCCTCGACGCGGGCCACGTCGGACGGGTCCGAACAACAGTGGAACGAGTTGGGTTTCGTGTCCGGGTTGAGCCGGGTGAAGGTGCCGTTGTCGACGAGCAGATCGGTGATGCGCACCCACTCCTCCGGGGAGCCATCGACCCAGACGATCGCGTCGGGCTGGGTCAGTTCTGCGGTCTCGCGGACCCAGGTGAGCAGCGCTGCGTGCGTGGTGGGGGCCGAATCAATACCCGAAATCGTGCGTGCCGTCATACGGATCTCCTCGCGAGTCAACGTCGACATCGCGCCTAGCTTTTCAGCGGGCGCGCGTTACGTGGGATTCGTCGGACTTTAGTCGTTGACAGCGTTTACAGGATCATCGAGAACGTGCGTGCCTCGTCACAGAGAGGCATGGCTCACCATTCAGATAGCCCGCCAGCGGGCCGCTACAAGCGCCCGTCGGGGCCTTGCGGCGCATCTCGCGTCCGGACATTCCGCGGACCTGCACCTGCATAGATCTGGTGTCGATGGGCTAGACAGGAGGCGTGCACATTGATCGATGGCTGCTCGGCCCGGACGAGCGCGGCAACCGGCACACCGTGCTCGATCGCCGGCACGGCGGCACCCCCTGGACCGACGGGAACGAGGTGCGTCCGCTCATCCACGGAGCGGTGTACTTCGCCGAACTGCTGGCCTGCGTCCGGGCCATGGGCGCCGGCGACCTGCTGATGTTCACCGACTGGCGCGGTGATCCCGACGAGCGGCTCGACGGCCCGGGCACCGAGGTCTCGCGGGTGTTCTGCGAGGCAGCGTCGCGCGGCGTCATCGTCAAAGGTCTGGTGTGGCGCTCGCACCTGGACCGCTTTGCCTTCAGTGAGCAGGAGAACCGGCACCTCGGTGAGGAGATCGAGGCGGCCGGTGGCGAGGTGCTGCGCGACATGCGGGTACGACCCGGCGGCTCGCACCACCAGAAGTACATCGTGCTGCGCCATCCGGGACGCCCGGAGCTCGACGTCGCGTTCGCCGGCGGGATCGACCTGTGCCACAGCCGCCGCGACGACGCGGCGCACCTGGGCGATCCGCAGCCCCAGCCGATAGCGGCCGTCTACGGCGCGCGGCCACCGTGGCACGACGCGCAGCTGGCGATCCGCGGGCCGGCGGTCGGCGACGTCGAGGCCACCTTCCGGGAGCGTTGGAACGACCCGACCCCGCTGACCCGCAACCCCTACTACCGCCTCGTCGACGCCATTCGGCATGAGGATCAGCACGCGGATGCGCTGCCCGATCAACTGCCCGACCCGGCTGCGCTGGGCACGCACACCGTCCAGGTACTGCGCACCTATCCGGCGCGGCGGCCGGGGTATCCGTTCGCACCACTCGGTGAGCGCAGCGTTGCCCGCGCGTATCAGAAGGTCATCAGCCTGGCGCACAGCCTGATCTACGTGGAGGACCAGTACTTCTGGGGCGCTGAGATCGCGCGCTGCTTCGCCGACGCACTGGCCGAGAACCCACAGCTGCGCCTGATCGCGGTGATCCCGCGGTTCCCCGACCAGGACGGGCGGATCTCCCTGCCACCCAACCTCGCGGGCCGCCAGGAAGCGCTGGCGGAGGTGCGCGCTGCCGGCGGCGACCGGGTCGCGATCTACGGGATCGAGAACCACGCCGGGACGCCCGTGTACGTCCACGCCAAGGTGTGCGTCGTTGACGACGTCTGGGCCTCGGTGGGCTCGGACAACGTCAACCGGCGTTCGTGGACCCACGACTCGGAGCTCTCCTGCGCCGTGCTGGACGAGACGCTCGACGGGCGCGAGCCGCACAGCATCGACCGCTTCGGCGACGGGGCCCGCCGCTTCGCACGCGACCTGCGCCTCGAGTTGGCCCGCGAGCACTTGGACCGGGCCGAGGGCGACGACGGCGACCTGCTGGATCCGGTGTCGGTGTTCGACGCTTTCGCCCAGACCGCCGAGCGGCTCGACCGGTGGCACGCCGACGGGCGCCCGGGCGAGCGGCCGCCCGGGCGGTTGCGTCCGTACCGGCAGGATCCGATTCCGCGGCGAACTCTGGTGTGGGCGACTGCGCTGTACCGCACGTTCTACGACCCGGACGGCCGGCCCCGGCCGATGCGCCGCGCCAACGAGTTCTGACTGGGCAGGCCGAGCCGTGATCACGAATGAGCCGGTGAGTGACGTATCTACATTATCAGAGACGCCGGAAAGTGCCGTCTCTGATCATGGGACTCCGTCACTCAAAGGGTGGCCACCGGGTTTGATCAGGAGGCCTGGCTGACGGTGGACATGTTGAAGTCCGGCACCCGGACGGCGGGCATGGCGGTGCGGCGGAAGTAGTCGCTCCACTCCCGCGACATCGTCGGCTCGGTGCGCCCGACCTCACTGATCCGGCCCAGCAGATCGACCGGCGACTCGTTGAAGCGGAAGTTGTTCACCGCACCCTGCACCGTGCCGTTCTCGATCAGGTAGACGCCGACACGGGTGAGCCCGGTGAGCAGCAGCGTCTGCGGGTCGACCTCACGGATGTACCAGAGACAGGTGAGCAGCAACCCGCGCTCGGTGTCGGCGATCATCTGCTCGATGCTCTTACCCCCGCTGGCAGTGCTCTCCAGGATCAGGTTGCCGACGAACGGCCGCGGCTGCGAATCGGTCTTGGCCGCCCACGCTCGCGTCCGCACGAGATTGGCCAGCGTGCCTTCGTTGATCCAGTCCGTGGCCCCGACGGCAGCGCCGTTGTCGAACACCGACTGCAGGCCGCCTTCGGACTCCGTCACGACGTCGAACGGCGGGCACTGCAAGCCCGGCTCGCTCGGGTTCGATCGCAACGTCAGCGGCAACTTCGAAAGCTCCTCGCCGATGCGGGTCGCGCCGCCGGTGCGCGAGAAGACGTTGCGACCCTCCTCCGCGTCGCGGGCCGAGCCGGTCCAGTAGGAATAGATCATGAAGTCGGCCATCGCAGTCGGCGGCAGGATGGTCTCGTACCGCCCGGCAGGCAGGTCGATGCGCTTGCCCGCCCAGTCCAGCCTGGTGTCCAGAGCGTCGGTCAGCGCAGCGATGTCGACGTCGGTGTAGTCGCGCGAGTGCGCGCCCGACCAGGCCGAGCGGGTCAGGTCACCGGACTTGCCGTTGATCTCGATGCGGCCGTCGGGCTGGTCGAAGCGCCGGCGCAGGCCCGTCGACGTACCGAGGAAGTACGACGTGAGCTGGTGCTCGGCGAAGCCGTAGAGCAGCCGGTCGGCCCTCTTCCACTTCTCGAACGCCGCGCCGAGCGCGGGGGCGAACTGCTCGAACACCTCGACGCTCGTCTCGGCGGGGTCAGCCGACCAGTCGTCGCCGTGCTCGTAGTTCTCGATGAGCGGGGCGGCATCGTCGGCAGGACCGGCGTCGCGGCCGGCCCGCTCCGACGCACGCACCAGATCGCTGAGCTCCTCGCTGTTGGTGACCGACCGCGTGACGACGCCCGCGCTCGTGCCGTCGGCACCGTCGAACGTCGAGATCACGGTGACCGACCGCGAGCGCATCTGCCCATTGGTGGTGAGACTGTTGCCCGCCCACCGCAGGTTGGTCTCCGAATGCTCCGAGACGATGGCCACGCAGCCGTCGGCGCCCGACTCGGCCAGGGCTTGTTCGACTAGTTCCTGGGGCTGGGTCATCGCCCACCTTCCGACACGGTATTGAGGACGTTGACGCCGCGGAACAGCGCGGCCGGGCAGCCGTGCGACACCGCCGCCACCTGCCCCGGCTGGCCCTTGCCGCAGTTGAACGCACCGCCCAGCACATAGGTCTGCGGGCCACCGACCGCCTCCATCGACCCCCAGAACTCCGTGGTCGTGGCCTGGTAGGCGACGTCGCGCAGTTGGCCGACGAGTTTGCCGTTCTCGATGCGGTGGAACTGCTGGCCGGTGAACTGGAAGTTGAACCGCTGCATGTCGATCGACCACGACCGGTCGCCGACGATGTAGATCCCCCGCTCGACCCGGCCGATGAGTTCGTCGATTGAAGGTCCAGTCGGGCCGGCGGGTTGGATCGACACATTCGCCATCCGCTGCAACGGAATGTGGCCCGAGGAGTCCGCGAACGCACAGCCGTTGGAGCGGCCGAAGTTATTGGCCTGCGCCATCTGCCGGTTCAGTTGATAGCCGACCAACGTGCCGTCGCGGACGATGTCGAACTGACTCGTGGCCACGCCCTCGTCGTCGTAGCCGATGGTGGCCAGGCCATGCTTGACGGTGCGGTCACCGGTGACGTTCATGACCGAACTGCCGTAGGCCAGCGTGTTCAGCTTGTCGAGTGTCGCGAACGACGTCCCGGCATACGCGGCCTCGTAGCCGAGCGCGCGGTCGAGTTCGGTCGCGTGCCCGATCGACTCGTGGATGGTGAGCCACAGGTTGGACGGGTCGAGGACCAGGTCGTAGCGGCCGGCTTCGACGCTGGGTGCCTTGACGTGCTCGGCGAGCAGCCCAGGCAGCTCGGCGATCTCGGCGTCGAAGTCCCAGCCGGTGCCGGTGAGGTACTCCCAGCCGCGGCCAACCGGCGGCGCGACGGTGCGCATCGACGAGAACGCGCCCGCGCCTCGATCGACGTTCACGGCGGTGAATTCGGGGTGCACCCGGACGCGCTGTTGCGTGGTCATGGTGCCGGCCGAGTCGGCGTAGAACTTGTTCTCCAGGACCTGCAGGTAGCGGGCGTCGACGTGGTCGACACCGTCGGCGGACAGCAGCCGCTCGGACAGTTCGGTCAGCCGCGTGATGCGCTCGGCCTCGGGCACGTCGAACGGGTTGAGGTCGTACGCGGACACCCACGTGACGTCGGAGTACACGGGTTCCGGCGCGAGCACGACCGGCTCGGAGCTGAGCACCCGGCTGATCTTCGCGGTGGCCACGGCCTGCTCGGCCAGCCGGGCCGCGGCGTCGGCGGTGCGGGCGATGCCGCTGGCGAACCCCCACGCACCGTCGTGCACGACCCGGACGGCGAGGCCGACGTCCTCGGTGTCGGTGCTCGAGTCGAGGTGGGCGTCGCGCAGGCTCAGGCTGCCGACGCGGATCCGCTCGAGACGGAAGTCGGCGTGTTCGGCGCCCAGCTCACCAGCCCGGTTGAGCGCGGCTCCGGCGAGTTCGCGCGCGGGCAGAGCGAGGAAGGATGGGTCGATATCGGGCATCCGTCGAACCTAGCGCGCCCGGCCGCGAGGCTGGCACCGGGCGGGCGCACCGTGCCCGTACTGGGATCAGCAGACGGACAGGCCGCCCTGGTAACCCTTCACGAAGGACTGGATGCGCTGCAGGCCGGTCGTCCCCCGCGCGCCGTAGGTGTTGTTCTGGCCGACGAGGTTGAGCATCGCTGAGGTCGCCTCGTCCATATCGGGCGGCGACAGGATGAACGGGTGGGCGGCGTCGCCGTTTGCGATGTTGATGTCCTTGGCGTAGGCGCCGGTGTAACAACTCGCCGCGAGCAGCGCGTCCGGGCCGTCGTTGGAGCGCTTGAACAGTTGGTGGCGCACCGCCAGGCCCCAGCCCACTGCGAACAGCGTGCCGAGCGCGAAGTCGGCGGGCTGGTTCTCCAGCAGCGTCACCTTGTGGGTGGTGGGATCGACGCTCTTGTCGGCCAGGCTGTTGTAGGCCTGCTCGGCTATCGACTTGCTGTAGTAGACGGTGTTGTCGTCCGGGCAGTAGCCGAACTCGCTGGTGGCGCTCGCGCCGCACTTCGGGTGGGGAGCCTCGGCGATCTTGACGTCGGTCCAGTCCTTGCTGATCGACTTCGCGGCGGCCTTCCAGAACCGGTTGAGGTCGGGCTGCAGCCCGCCGCCGCCCGATCCGTCGGTCGCGATCGGACGCGGGTCGAGAACCTGCGCGAGCGTCTCGTTGCCGCCGGTGAGGTAGTCGGTGTCGCTCACGAAGGGGCGCTCGGTGAACTTGCGGTTGAAGTAGTCCTTGGCGAAGCAGAACTTCGGACCGTGCAGCACGCCGTCGTCGATCGCGCTGAGCCGGTCGAAGCCGTTGCCATGCGAGATGTCGTCCGGGGACGTGGGCGTCGAGTCGCGCACCTGCAGGTAGCCGTTGAGGGCCTGGTCGAGCTCCTCGGGCGTCGCGCGGAAATGGGGGGCCTGGTTCTTCTGCACGAAGTCGAGGAAGGCCCCCGCGGCGCAGTCGGCCTGGGACTCGAAGTCGATGGTGGGCAGGTCCAGCTTGTAGTTGCCGGTGCGGTACTGCAGCGCGTGGCCGAACTCGTGCGCGAAGGCCAGCGCGATGAGCAGCGGCCCGTACTTTTCGGCGAGGACGGGCACCAGGTGATCCTGGTTGCGGTCCCACGCGATCGAGTCGTCGACGAAGCAGAAGAACGCATTGTTGACGATCGTCTTTGCGCTGCGGGCGAGGCAGCCTTCCTTGGCCGCCGGTCCCTTCACGACACCGCTGTCGAGGACCTCCTGGCCGTCGACCGAGAAGAAGCCACCTTTGAGCGGGGGCAGCGAGGCGCCGTTCATGATGCTCGGGTAGTTGATCTTCCAGAAGGCGAGGACGTCGCTGATCGCGTTCTTGACCGTGGTGTCGAAGGCCTGGCCGGAATCACCCACGACGTTCAGCGTCGCGTTCGGGGCTACCTGCACCGACGGCGTGCCGTCCGTGACGGTGGCGCACGCGCTCAGGACCAACGTCGCCGCAACCACAATCGCCGCCGCCCGCATCGATTTGCTGAATCGCCGCTGCACGACGGCTCCCTCCGGTCGAACCCTGGCGGCAGTCTAAGGCCGCTGGGCGGGAGTGTGCGGTGAGCACAGTGGAGTTTGGGAGACTGGGACGCATGGGACGGCATTCGGCACCGGAGGACGACGAGCCGTCCGCTGCGCCGCCCTACTCGGCGGTTGACGTCGACGTCGCCGCGCCCGTCGGCGCGGCACCCGGTCGCCACGAGAACGCCGATGCCGACGCGGAGACCACGACGTTGCCGCGGATCGAGACCAGCACGCCGCCGGTCGAGGGCACTAAGCCGCGAGCCGAGAGCGGGACGCACGGAGACCTCCGCCTGCTGCGGGAGCGCCCGGCGCTGCGGGCCCGCTGCGCCGCGGCCGCGATCGTGCCCTTCCTGCTCTATACGGCTGTGCTGGCCGTCATCGGCCGTGCCGACATTTACCTGCTGTGGGTGTGGATCCCGACCGTCACAGCGGGCATTGCCGTGGGCGGCTTCCTCGACGCCGCGCACCGCCACGACCGCAAACAATCCGGTGAGTGACGTATCTCCACGTTGAGTGACGGGGTTTTCTGCCGTCTCTGATCTTGCGGATACGTCACTCGACGATGAAGCCGGCCCGGGTGGCGCCGTACGCGTCCAGGTAGGTCTTGATCTGGCTGTGCGCGTGCTCGTACGCGGCGCGGCGATCGGCCGGCGTCGCAGGATCGGCCAGCGCCGCGGGCAGGTCGATCAGCCGCAGCTTCGGCGTGATCTCCATCCAGGTCGGGATCGCCTCGGCCAAGGTGGCGGCGAATTTGTGCGGCGCTGTCTCGGTGAACGTGAACTTCGGCATGATGCCCTCGCGGCTCTCGTCCACCGGGTCGGCGTGGCGCGAGATCTGGTTGCCCATGCAGTAGACGACCCACTTGCCGTGGATCCGCTCGGCCGGCTGCACCACGTGCGCGTGATCGCCCAGGATGACGTCGATATCGGGCGAGGCGAGCAGCGCCGTGGCCTCGGCGCGCTGTTCCTGGGTGGCGAGGTGGTCGTACTCGGTGCCCCAGTGCATCGACAGCACGACGATGTCGGCTCCGGACCGCTTCGCGCGGTGGGCCGCGGCCAGGATCGT
>JAOPWD010000367.1 GCA_025965875.1 Pseudonocardiales bacterium | reverse complement strand
TCTGGTTCCGCCCCGGGGCCGGCGAGCACGGCGAGATCCCGCCCAATGGCTGGCAGTCGATCTTCGGTGGACCGGCGTGGACGCGGACCAAGGACGGCGACGGCGTGCCCGGGGAGTGGTACCTGCATCTGTTCGCACCCGAACAGCCCGATCTGAACTGGATGCACCCGGACGTCTGGCGCGAGCACGAGGATGTGCTGCGGTTCTGGTTCGACCGCGGCGTGGCGGGCATCCGGATCGACTCTGCCGCCCTGCTGGTGAAGGACCCCGGCCTCGCCGAGGAGCGGACCGACCACGAGGCGGGGGAGCACCCGTTCACCGACCGCGACGAACTGCACGCCATCTACCGGCGCTGGCGCGCGATCGCGGACTCGTACCCGCAGCCGCGCGTACTCATCGGCGAGCTCTGGCTGCCGGACGCCGAGCGATTCGCCCGCTACCTGCGTCCGGACGAGCTGCACACCGCCTTCAACTTCGACTTCCTCAGCTGTCCGTGGGAACCGACCGCGCTGCGCACGTCCATCACCTCGACCCTGAACGCGCATGCGCCGGTGGACGCACCCGCCACCTGGGTGCTCGCGAACCACGACGTGACGCGGGCAGTCACCCGCTACGGACGCACGGACAGCTCGTTCTCCTTCGAAGCCAAGCGCGAGGGCACGCCGACCGACCCGGCGCTCGGCTATCGGCGGGCCCGCGCCGCCGCCCTGCTCGCGATGGCCCTGCCCGGTTCGATGTACGTCTACCAGGGCGAGGAACTGGGGCTGCCCGAGGTCGAGGACATTCCCGCCGAGCGACGCCAGGACCCGATGTACTTCCGCTCCGGGGGAATGTCGCCCGGGCGCGACGGCTGCCGGGTGCCCATGCCGTGGTTGGGAACCGAGCCACCATACGGCTTCAGCCCGAAGGCCGACGTCCGCACCTGGCTCGACCAGCCCGCGGACTGGGCTGCCCTCACCGTCGCCGCGGAGGCCGACGACCCGACCTCGATGCTCGCCCTGTACCGCGCGGGCCTCCGGCTTCGGCGCAGCGACGTGATCGGGGCCGGCGCGTTCGCGTGGCTGCCCAGCGATCCCGAGGTTCTCGCGTTCAGTCGCGGCGACACGTTCGCATGCGTAACCAATCTCGGGGCCGGTCCGGCAGACCTGCCCCGCGGCTCAACCGTCCTGCTCGCCAGTAACCCAGTCGAAGGAGGTCAGCTGCCCCAGGACACGACGGTCTGGCTCCGCCTGCCGATTGAGTCCTGACCGCACACCCGCTACCACGCAGTGCACCGTCGACGCCACGGCGTCCATGACAAGGAGTGACCATGAAGTCCAGATCGATCACGGCTGTGGTCGCGGTGCTCACCGCGGCCACGATGTTGGCCGCCTGCAGCAGCAGTGGGAAGAAGAAGGCGAACGACACGGGCGCGAGCAAGTCCGCTTCGACCGCGCCGGTCACCATCAGCGTCGCGTCGCTGATCCCGGGCAGCACTCCCGAGGCCACGAAGCAGTTCAACGCCCAGGTGGCTTCGTTCGAGGCGGTGAACAAGAACATCACGGTCAAGTCCGAGCAGTACCAGTGGACCGGCCCGACTTTCGCGGCCAAGCTCGCCGCCCGCACGCTGCCCACGGTCTTTACCGTGCCGTTCACCGACGGGCGCACGCTCGGCCAGAACGGTCAGCTCGCCGACATCACCAAGCAGGCCCAAGCGCTGCCCTACTACGACAAGTACAACCCGGCAGTGCTGGCCGAGGCGAAGACCTCGGACGGCAAGGTCATCGCGCTGCCGACTGCCGCGTACGCGCAGGCTTTGCACTACAACCGAAAGCTCTTCACGCAGGCCGGCCTCGATCCTGACAAGCCGCCCACGACGTGGGACGAGGTTCGCGCCGACGCCAAGCAGATCGCCCAGAAAACCGGTAAGACCGGTTTCGCGCAGATGGCAAAGAACGACAACACCGGCGGCTGGATCCTGACGACCCTGGCGTACTCGCTCGGTGCGCGGATGGAGACCGGCTCCGGCAAGGACGCCAAGGCCACCCTCGACAACGACGGGACGAAGCAGGCGCTGCAGTTGCTGCACGACATGCGTTGGGTAGACAACTCGATGGGGTCGGACTTCTCCTACGGCTGGTCCGACATCAACCAGGCTTTCGCGGCCGGCAAGGTCGGCATGTACGTGAGCGGCTCGGACATCTACACAAACCTCGTGCAGGCGAGCAAGATCGACCCGACCATCTACGGCCTGACCACGGTCCCGCTCGGTAACAGCAGCGACGCCGGAGTGCTCGGCGGCGGCACGCTCGCGGCCGTCCGCCCGGACGCGAGTGACGCGGAGAAGGAGGCCGCGGTGAAGTGGATCGACTTCTACTACGAGCAGCCCCTGGTCGACCAAGCACAGGCGGTCCGCAACGCGCAGACGCTGCAGGCCGGCAAGCAGCCGATCGGCGTGCCTGCCCTGCCGGTGTTCAACCAGGCGCAGTACGACCTTGCCAACACCTGGATCAAGTCCTACATCAACGTCCCTCAGGACCAGATCAAGCCGTTCACGGACAGCATCTTCAAGCAGACACTGGTCCCTGAGCCGGCGGCGTCGACACAGAGCGTCTATCACTCGCTCGACACGGTGGTGCAGGCCGTACTCACGCAGAACGGTGCGAACATCGATCAGCTGCTCAAGAGTGCGAACGACGCCGCACAGGGCCTGATCTCACAGGGGAAGTAACGCTCCCACGTGTACACGGGTGGCCGGACGCCGAGATCCGGTGTCCGGTCACCCGTACGCATTTGACACCGCGAGAGGAACCCGATGTCCACTGTGCATGAACCGCTGAGCGCGTCGGCGCGACGTCACGCGGATTCGGCCGTGCCGATCACCGAGGAGACGGCGCCGGGATCGCCACCACGCCGTCGGCGGATCGGAACCCCGCTCTCCTGGGTCCGGGGCGGCGGCCTGACCGCACTGCTGTTCATGTTGCCGATGCTGCTGATCTTCGGCGCATTCTCGTGGTACCCGATCGTCCGCACGGTGATCATGTCGCTCCAGCACACCAACCTGGTGCAGCCGGCGTCCTGGGTGGGCCTGGGCAACTTCCGCACGGTCATCCACGACCCGCTCTTTCCGACCGCGGTCAAAAACACGGCGTACTTCGCGCTTCTCGCGCTGATCTTCGGCTATCCCATCCCGCTCGCGGCGGCGGTGCTGATGAGCGAGGCGCGACGCTTCCGCGGGGTCTACAGCGCGCTCGCCTATCTGCCGGTCGTCGTCCCGCCGGTCGTTGCCGTGCTGTTGTGGAAGACGTTCTACAGCCCCGACTCGACAGGGGTTTTCAACACCATCCTCGGCTGGGTGCACCTGGGGCCGTACCCATGGCTGCAGTCGGCCACCTGGTCGATGCCCTCGCTCGTGCTCGAGTCGACCTGGGCCAACGCAGGCGCGACGGTGATCATCTACCTCGCCGCGCTGACCGGCGTGAACCGCGAGCTCTACGAGGCCGCATCGGTCGACGGCGCGGGGCTGTGGCACAAGGTCTGGCACATCACGTTGCCGCAGTTGCGCGGCGTGATGCTGGTGACCCTGATCCTCCAGATCATCGGCACCGCACAGGTTTTCCTCGAGCCGTACCTGTTCACGTCCGGCGGCCCGACCAACTCGACGATGACGATCCTGTTGATGATCTACAACTACGCCTTCGGCAACAGCCTCGGTGGTGACTACGGCGCGGCCACCGCGCTCAGCCTGATGCTTGCACTGTTCCTGGCGCTGCTCTCGCTGATATATCTGCGCGCCACGCGTTCCTGGAGCACACAATGACTGACACCGAGGCACGGCTGCTCAGCGACCGGCGCGCGCCGGACACCGCACTGGTCTCTCCCACGGACTGGCGGCGGCCCACCGTGCGCTATGGCTTGGGTGCCGCCCATCTCACCCTGCTGGTGCTGCTCGTCGTCGGGTGTCTGGGGCCGCTCCTCTGGCTGGCGAAGGCGGCGATCACGCCGACCAACGACACGCTGACCACGCCGATGGCCTTCTTCAGCCACGGCTTTGCGTGGTCGAACCTGAGCAAGGCTTGGACGGACGTGCGCGTGGGGCGCTACTTCTGGAACACCGTGGTACTCGCCTTCGGGTCGTGGATGTGCCAGATGCTCGTGGCCACGACGGGCGGGTTCG
>JAOPWD010000360.1 GCA_025965875.1 Pseudonocardiales bacterium | reverse complement strand
GTGACGACCGCGACGCGGCCGGTCCCGTTCACACCGACACCCGGGCCAGCCACGCGTCCACGTCGCGGATCAGCGCCTCGGCCAGCTCGCCGAGCAACGTCTCGCCCTCCGCAGCAGTCGCGCCGGTCGGATCACCAAGGACGCCGGAGGCACTGACCGCGCGAATGCCTCCGGTCCGAAGCAGCGGCCAGATGTCCTCGATCGGACGGGTGTCGCCTGGTGCAGCGTGCTGCATCTGCACACGCTCCGGGTGAAGGGAGAGCAGCATCGACGTCTCGTGTCGGCCGGCATGCGGTTCCCCTTGCCAGCGCGGCATGAACAGGCAGACGTCGCGCGATTCGGCCCGCAACTGCGCGACAGCACGCGTCACCGGTTCGGCATTGCCACCATGCGCGGAAACGAACAGCAGATGCTCGAAGGTCTCCGCCGCGGATCGGCCGAGCTCGACGATCAGCATCTCCAGCGCGACGTGGCCGATGGACAGCGTCCCGGGGAACCCGGCGTGCTCGCCGCTGGAGCCGTACGCGACTGCCGGGGCGACTACCACGTCGTGACGTGCGACGGACAGACGTTCACAAAGCGCGACAGCGATGTCGGTGTCGACCGACAACGACAGGTGCGGGCCGTGCTGCTCGGTCGCGCCGAGCGGCACCGCCAGTACCGCACTCGCGTCGGCCAGGGCGCCGACCTGCGGCGAGCTCAGCTCGGCCAGCTCCGTCGCACGGACACGCATCTGCCTAGCCCGCTGGCGACGGTGCGAACCCAGCCAACGGATTCTCGTCGCACGCTCGCTCGGGCGCCGCCCGCTGGACCGGCCGAAGTCCTATCGACACCGGCACCGGCACCGGACGCGACCTGGCGCGGGAGTGATCCGCCGACGGTTTCGGCGCGGTCCCTGCGGCCACGTCGAGCAGCGCGGCATCGGCATTGCCCTTCACACACTCGGGATCGGGCCCGTCCAGCGGCAAGCCGGTGAAGAACTTCGCCGCCATGCAGCCGCCGCGGCAGGAGTCGAAGGCCGAGCAACTCGTGCACGCCCCACCGCTCTGCGGCCGGCGCAGCTCGGTGAACAGTTCGGACTCGCGCCACACGGTGGTGAATCCACCAGCGTCCCGGACGTTGCCGGCCAGGAAGTTGTCGTGGATGGCGAACGGGCACGCGTAGTCGTCACCGACCGGGTCGATCAGGCACACCACCCGACCGGCGCCGCACAGGTTCAGCCCCGGCAGCGCCTCGCCGTAGCCGGACAGGTGGAAGAAGGAGTCGCCGGTCAGCACCTGTTCGCCACCAGCGCACAGCCAGTCATAGAGCTCACGCTGTTGCGCGGCGGTCGGGTGCAGCTCGTCCCACACGTCCGCGCCGCGACCCGACGGACGCAGCCGGGTGATCCGAAGCTGCGCGTCGAAGCGGTCGGCGATCGCCTGGAACTCGTCGAGCTGGGCGATGTTGTGCCTGGTCATCACGACCGAGATCTTGAATCCGGTGAACCCGGCGTCGGCGAGATTGTGCATAGCCCGCAACGCCGTCGCATATGAACCCGAACCCCGCACGGCATCGTTGACCTCGGCACTGGCCCCGTCGAGGGAGATCTGCACGTCGACGTAGTCACTTGCTGCGAGCCGCCGGGCGACCTCGGGCGTGATCTTCACGCCGTTGGTCGAGAACTTCACCCCGACGTGGTGCTCGGTCGCGTAGTCGACGAGTTCCCAGAAGTCGGGGCGGACGGTCGGCTCGCCACCGCCGATGTTGACGTAGAAGACCTGCATCCGCTCCAGCTCGTCGATCACCGCTTTGCATTCCGCGGTGCTCAACTCGCGCGGATCACGCCGCCCGGAGCTGGACAGGCAGTGCACGCACGACAGGTTGCACGCGTACGTCAGTTCCCAGGTCAGGCAGATCGGCGCGTCGAGCCCGAGTTGGAACTGGTCGACGAGCGAGCCGACTCCAGGGCCGGGGGTCGCGAGCGCGGTCATTCGCCCGTCCACTCACAGATCATCGACGACTGCGCCAAGGTGGCCAGCGCGCGCGTGTACGTGGGGATCTCCGCGGCCGCGACACCGGCCGCCAGGCATGCCGTCCGCGCGCTGGGCTGCGAATCGAGCGCACGCACCACGTCCAGCAGGGTCGGGCTCTTCAGGAACGACAGCCGCCGCGTGCCGAAGTGGTAGAGCAGTGCCCCGAACCGCTCCGGACGGATTGACACCTGCGGATGCAGTCGCCATCCGGCGTCGACGTCGAATGGGCGCGGCAGCGTCTCAGTAGACACCGCACATACCGTCTATCGAGACCTCCTCGACGAGCACGTCCTCGACCACGGTGTCCTCGACTGGGCTAATTTCGGGCGCCTCGATCAGTTCGGCGGGCACTGTGGGACTGTCAGCCATCTGCGTCTCCTCGCATTTCGGCATGGGGTGACGAATACCGGTACGTTAACGTCACTGCGTGACGGAATCAACCCCTTCGGCGGAATGAGCGTCCGATGACCTTGATCGAGCGGTCGGCACAGGTCCCCCGCCGCGGCCGGCCGCCCAGCACCAGCGCCCGTGACCTGGAGTTGATAGCCCTACGCCTCTTCGCCGAACAGGGCTTCGACCACACCACCGTCGAGGAGATTGCCGCGGCGGCCGGAGTCAGCCGACGGACCTTCTTCCGGTACTTCGACACCAAGGCCGCCGTGCTCTGGCATGAGTTCGACAACGAGGTTCAGGCGCTGCGGGCGACGTTCGCCGAGGTTCCCGACGACCTCGAAATGATGGACGCAATTCTGCAGGTGGTCGTCGCGGTCAATCACTACCGCGCGGAGGACGTGCCAGAACTGCGAGCGCGAATGAACCTCATCGGATCGGTGCCGGCCCTGCAAGCCAGCGCGGCACCGCACTACGACGACTGGGAACGAGCAGTGAGCGACTTCGCCGCGACCCGTCTCGGACAGCCCCCCGACTCGCTGTACCCGCTGGCAATCGGCCGAACCACACTTGCTGCCTGCCGGACCGCCTTCGACCTGTGGGTCGCCCGCGCAGACAACGACCTCACCTACTACCTCGACCAAGCGCTTCGCGCGCTCGCGTCCGGCTTTACCGATTCCGCGACTCGATGAGCCCCGTACTTAGTGGGCTCACGCGGTTTGCGCACTGCCGCGGCGCCGCGAGCCGAGGCCGGCAGCCCTACGCAAACGGATGTGGGGCCCAATCGTTCGGGCGTCGAGTGATTTCGACCCGCCAATTGGGCGGGCCGGACTCGAGGTAGACGATGCCGTATCCACCAGGATCGACTCGGGCGAGGCGCTGCCACACTGGACTCAGATCATGCGAACTGGAACGCAGTTCCACCTGCTCGCCAGGTTCCAGCCGCATCAGTCGGTCGAAAACGGCATCGATCCCCTGAGGACGATCCAGTGCGTCGAGGTCGATGACCGGGCCTTTCATGACCTCATACCACTCATGCGGCTGTCCGCCGATGAGGGCGGCAGCAGGTGCCGCAACGCCGGCATTGGCCAGCAGTTGTTCGCCGTCGACGAAGTAGCGTCCGACCTGGACGAGCAGGTCGTGGGTGGTCGCCGCTAGCTGCGACGGTGTGGCAGCTTTCCCAGAGAGCACGTCGATGGCCAGACGCAGGTCCAGATGGTCGCGGCGCAACTGCGCCAGCGCCGCCGGATCGCCGCGATCGCTGCGGAACAACAGCCATTGCTCGTCCGTGGCCTGACGTAGAACCTCCAGGTGGAGGTAGTTGAGCAGTTCCTGCAGTTCGGACTGGGGCATCCGACCGTGGCTGGTCTCCTCGAGGACGGCGCGCACTCGCTTCGTGACCTCCCGCAGGAGCAACGCGTGCTCCTCAGCGAGCGTGGCCGGCACGGTCGTCGCGGCCGGGGAGCCGTCGGATGTGTCGGTCATCGGAAGGCTCATCTCTCGCGGTCCAACACAGTCTCACGCAGCGGCCGTGCGGGTTCGCGTTATCTCGAAACGTTGCTCCAGGAGTCGATCGATCGTAACCCTGGACTGCTCCAGCCGGTCGAAGTCTTCTTCCCATACGGCGTGTAACCATCGCCAACGGACGTTGACGATCTGGGCGTCAACCCCCGCGATGGCTTCTCGAATGCCAGGTATGGCGATGGCCCCGAAGACATCTTGGGTGGGCTCGTGGACGAACTCGATCTTCGACACTTCGGCCTCCTTGGTCAGTCAGCTTTGGCTACTCAGCTCGGTGGCGTGATATTGCCAACCACGATGCCCTCGGTGAGCCGCACTGGCATCGAAGGCAGTAGGAAACCCTGTCACACGGCTGCCTGAACCCGCGACCTTCCCGCTAGCTGCAAGTGACGCGTCCACTGTAAGAGACGGTCATCGCCACCACGTTTGCGACGAAGGTCACGCGTGCGGCCGTCAATGCGTGTGATGCGGTGGCGCGTCGAGTCGGTGCAAGGTCGAAGACTGGGTCGCAGACGTTGACTCGGCCGCGTGAATGCCGTTCGCCAAGCAGGAGAATGTGTCGACCTAATGACGATCACCGACGAAGCGCCACCCGGTGCGGATACTTCCCGTCCAAGGTCGCGCCCGCGAGGGTCCACTGGGCGGCCGACCGGGCCGAAGAAGTTCCGCTGGATGCGGTTCGGCGTCGCGATGCTGGTCATCTACGTGCTTTCGTCACTGCTCCTGCAGTCGAGAAGCACGGCGAACGTCACCTCGATCCCGTACACGTCCTTCACCCAGCAGGTCGATGCGAACAACGTCGCGACCATCCACGCGACGGGCGGGAGCATCGACGGAACTCTGCGCAAGCCGCAGCCGGTGCCCGGCGGCACGAAAGGCCAGACCTACACAACGTTCAGCACGTTCCGACCGATTTTCGCGCAGGACACCGTCTACGCGACCATGGTCAAGAACGGCGTGCAGATCAGCGCGAAGTCCGCTATCACCCAGCAGAGCTGGCTGCAGAGTCTGCTGCTGTCGTTGATTCCCATCGCGCTGATCGCCGGGATATGGATCTGGATCAGTCGACGCGGAACGAGCATGCTCTCCGGCTTCGGGAACCGGAAGAGCAGCACGCCAGTGGACGTGAGCACCATCCGGGTCACCTTCGCTGACGTCGCCGGAATCGCCGAGGTCACTGCGGAGCTCTCCGACGTCGTCGATTTCCTCAAGCATCCGGAGAAGTATCGACGGCTAGGTGCCACCGTGCCCCGAGGCGTCCTGCTGGCAGGTCTGCCCGGTACGGGCAAGACGCTGCTCGCCAGGGCGGTCGCGGGCGAAGCCGGTGTGCCGTTCTTCTCCGCGAGCGCTTCGGAATTCATCGAGATGATCGTCGGGGTCGGGGCCAGCCGGGTTCGCAAGCTGTTCGATGAAGCACGCAAGGTAGCTCCCGCGATCATCTTCCTCGACGAGATCGACGCGATCGGGCGGGCGCGAGGAGGCAACGCCCTGGGTGGCAATGACGAACGGGAGCAGACGCTCAATCAGATCCTCACCGAGATGGACGGCTTCACCGGTCGCGAGGGAGTCATCGTGATCGCCGCGACCAACCGGGCCGACGTGCTCGACCCGGCTCTGCTGAGACCCGGTCGATTCGACCGGGTCGTCCAGGTGAGCGCACCTGACGCGGTGGGCCGGGCCGAGATCCTTCGAGTCCACACCCGCGACGTCCCGCTCGCGAATAGCGTTGACCTGACAGAGGTGGCCAAGTCCACACCAGGAATGACCGGAGCCGACCTGGCGAATCTCGCGAACGAAGCAGCGTTGCTCGCCGCCAAACTCGGCGAGGAGACGGTCACCGCGGCCGACTTTGCCAACGCGTTGGAGAAGATCCAACTCGGCGCGGCCAGGTCGGTCGTCATGGCTGAGGATGAACGACGACGAACCGCATTCCACGAGGCTGGGCACGCGCTACTCGGAATGCTCGTGCCCGGCGCAGATCCGGTGCGCAAGGTTTCGATCATTCCCCGCGGCCATGCACTCGGCGTGACCCTGTCTACGCCCGATGGCGATCGGTACGGCTACGACGAGAGCTACCTGCGCGGTCGCATCATCGGTGCCCTCGGCGGGATCGCTTCCGAAGAGCTTGTGTTCGGAGTGACCAGCACCGGTGCGGAGAGCGATCTGGACCAGCTCACCCACCTCGCGCGATCGATGGTCGGTCGGTGGGGAATGTCTCCGGTGATCGGGCGCTGGTCGGCGCTGACGGAGGAGAATCTGGTCACCGCGACCTATCCGCCGGCGCCGGCCACCCTGGATGCAGTCGACGCCGAGGTTCAGCGGATCGTCGGCGAATGCTACGAACAGGCACAGCAGTTGCTGCGCGCCAACCGCGATCGCCTTGACGGGCTGGCGTCGGCATTGCTGGAGCGCGAGACGCTCGATGCTCGCGACGCCCGCGCCGCAGCCGGCTTCCCGTCGGACCAGCCGCCGTCCCTGGTCAAGCCTGCAGCCGTTCGGCCATGAACGCGGAGAGTCCGCAGGCCGGCCGTCGATGCACCCAGGTCGACGGCTGCGACGGGTGCGAAAGGCTCACGCGCCGGCCCAACTCACCGCAGGAATGCTGCCGCGACCCCGGCATCGACCGGAATGTGCAGCCCGGTGGTGTGTGACAGGTCGCCGGCGGTGAGCGCGAAGACGGCGTTGGCGACGTGTTCGGGGAGCACTTCGAGCTTGAGCAGCGTCCGTTGCGCGTAGTAGGCGCCGAGCTCCTCCTCGGGTACGCCGTAGACCGCCGCCCGTTTGGCTCCCCAGCCGCTGGCGAAGATCCCGGATCCACGCACCACCCCGTCGGGGTTGATGCCGTTGACCCGGATGCCGTGCTCGCCCAGCTCTGCGGCGAGCAGCCGCACCTGATGAGCCTGGTCAGCCTTGGCCGCGCCGTACGCAATGTTGTTCGGACCGGCGAACAGGGAATTCTTGCTGGAGATGTAGACGATGTCCCCGCCCATGCCCTGCGCAATCATGATGCGGGCGGCCTCGCGGGCGACCAGGAACGATCCCTTGGCCATGACGTCGTGCTGCAGGTCCCAGTCGGCCTCGGTGGTCTCGAGCAAGGGCTTGGAGATGGACAGGCCGGCGTTGTTGACGACCAGGTCCACCCCGCCGAAGGCGAGTGCGGCGTGGCGCAACGCGACGGCAACCGCCGCTGGGTCCGTGACATCCGCCGTCACCGCCACGGCGACGTCGGCAGAGCCGATCTCCTCAGCCACGGTCTGTGCTGCGACGCCGTCGCGGTCGGCCACGACGACGCAGGCGCCCTCAGCCGCAAGCCGGTGGGCGATCGCGCGCCCTATTCCGGAACCGCCGCCGGTCACGAAGGCGACCCGGCCGGCGAGCGCCTTGGGCTTGGGCATCCGGCGCAGCTTGTCCTCCTCGAGTACCCAGTACTCGATGCGGAACTTCTCGCGCTCGTCGATTGGTGCGTAGGTCGAGATCGCCTCGGCGCCGCGCATGACGTTGATGGCGTTGACGTAGAACTCGCCGGCCACCCGCGCCGTCTGCTTGTTGGCACCAAAGCTGAACATCCCCACTCCGGGCACGAGCACGATCGCGGGGTCGGCACCACGCATCGGCGGCGTCGCGTCGTCGGCGTACCGCTCGTAGTAGGCGCGGTAGTCGTCCCGGTAGGACGTATGCAGCTCCCGCAGCCGATCGACCACGTGGGTCAGCGGCGCGCTCGGCGGCAGGTCGAGCACCATCGGGCGAACCTTCGTCCGCAGGAAGTGGTCCGGGCACGAGGTGCCGAGCGCAGCCAGCTCCGGCTGCCTCGCGCGGGACAGGAAGTCCAGGACCTCGGGTGTGTCGGTGAAATGTCCCACCTGCGCGCGGTCGGTTGACGCGAGACCGCGGATCACCGGCGCCAGCGCAGCCGCCCGGTCGCGACGTTCGTCTTCGGGTAACGGACGCAAGTCAGCAAGCTCGGCCCCGAACGGGTCAGCCTTCCCGCGCTCGGCGATGTAGCGCTCCGCGGTCCGGATCATGTCGACCGAGTTGGCCTCGCACTCCTCGCTGGTCGAGCCCCAAGCAGTGATGCCGTGCCCACCCAGGATCACGCCGATCGCGTCAGGGTTACTCCGCTTGATTTCCGCGATGTCGAGACCCAGCTGGAAGCCCGGCCGTCGCCACGGCACCCAGGCCACCCGGTCGCCGAAGATCTCCTTGGTCAGCGCCTCGCCGTCCACGGAGGTCGCCACCGCGATGCCGGAGTCCGGATGCAGGTGGTCGACGTGCGCGGCATCGACGAGGCCATGCATCGCGGTGTCGATCGACGGCGCCGCACCGCCTTTCCCGTGCAGGCAGAAGTCGAACGCGGCGACCATCTCGTCCTCGCGCTCCACACCGGGATAGATCTCGACGAGGGCGCGCAGGCGGTCGAGTCGCAGCACAGCCAGCCCGGCCTCGGTCAGCGTGCCGAGATCTCCTCCTGAGCCCTTCACCCAGAGCAGCGTGATCGGCTGGTGGGTGACCGGGTCGGTGACCTCGCCCTTCGCGGAGGTGTTGCCGCCGGCATAGTTGGTGTTGCGTGGGTCAGCCCCGAGCCGGTTGCTCCGAGCCACAAGTTCCGTGGCGGCGCTGCGCTCGTTAGCGGTCGTCATGTCAGGCACCCCATCCGGACTGCTGGCCGTCGGCCCGCTCCTGCTGTCCCCGATCAAAGTAACCGGACGCGTGATAAGCGGCGATCGGGGTCGGGATCGGGGCCCATCTCGGTGCGCAGTTCCGCGAGCAGCGGGCGCACGTCGATGTTGTAGGCGTCCATCATCGGCGTAGAACCGGGAGTTGAAGTGGAAGGCACCCAGCAGGCCGACGCGATGCGCGCCGCGAAGCAGCGCGACGATGAACTCGGCGAGGCGGTCCCGCCGGTCGCGGATGTTGTCCTGCCCGAGTTGTCCCGTCCGCGGACCAGAGCTTCAGGTTACCGGTGCCATTGCGCGATAAGAGCAATTACGCGCGGGTGAGTGTCACCGTCTGGGTGGGGCGGACTGGCTTGACTGGCTGAGTGGCGAGGTGCCACCAGCGCGGCCGACGCGTGATCCTCGGGCGGCGGGAGCCGTTTCTAGCCAGCTTGGCCAACCGGGCTTGGTGGGCCTGCTCGAGCAGGTCGGACTGGTGGGCGTGCACCAAAGCGGTCATGAATGTCGTTGGCATCATCGTGATCTCCTCGTTCCTGGTCTGGTTCCGACTAACACAGACGCTAGGAACTCGGGGCGTTTCGGCGCGTCAGGGCAATCCCTGGTGTTTGGCTGCTACGGGAGTGCCTGAGCGCGAGGTCAGGACAGGGTCGTGCTCGCGGCCGGTGCGTCGATCCGGGTGCTCAGCTCGGTGCGGTTTGCCACGCCGAGCTTTCGATAGACGCTCCCAAGGTGAGTTTCGACCGTCTTGATCGACAGGTTGAGTGCGTGCGCGACATCGACATTGCGCATACCCGTGGCAACGAGATCGGCGACTTGGCGTTCGGACTTGGTCAGCTGCGAACTCCCGGACGCCACCCGACCGCTGATCTTGGCGAGCTCGACGTCGCAGTCGCGCACCAGCCCGGCGGCGCCGCTGACATCGAAGATCATCCGGGCGGTGCTCAGCGCTTCGCGGCCGCGGCGGCGTTGACCGTCACGTCGTAGCAGCGAACCCAATGCGAGATACGTCCGGGCCGCCTCCAGCGGCACCCCCAGCCGCAGGAACGCGTCGGCGGCCTCATCGAAGCACGCTTGCGCGCGATCGTGGTCGCCGTCCGCTAGAGCGATGAACCCGCGGGAACGGGCGACTGCCGCCAGACCGAAGCGGCTGCGCAGTCCGGCAGAGTCGCGTTCAAGTCGGGCGCACAACGCCCGCGCCTCATCCAGAAGCCCCAGCGCGGCTGCGGCCTCGACAGCAGCAGGTAGCACGGGTGGATGCGACGGCTCCCGATAGCTCATCGCATCGAGCTGGGCCGCCGCATCCTGGAGTGCCGGCCACGCGTCGTCGAACTTGGCCGCCAACAGGGCGAGGAAGCCGATCGCGAAGTTGATCTCAGTCTCGTCCCGGCTCGGCCACCCGAGGGTCAGTTCGCGCGCCTGGTCGATGCAGGCCTGCGCCTGCGACACCTCACCTCGCCACAGGTGTGCCAGAGCGATGCGGGCCGGACCACGCGGATTCGGGCCGTCAGCGGCGAACGTCTGACGCAGGAGAGTTACGGCGTCGTCCAGGTGTCCCGTCCGGCAGGGCAGCAACGCCCGGTAGTAGCCGGAAATCTCGAGTTCACCACTTCGGGCCGCACCGTCGGCGGCCTCAGCAAGCAACCGCGACGCCTCGTCATGGCGGTCGTCCAGCATGGCGATGACCCCGGCCGTCCCAATGGCGGAGTAGACCCGCGCGGACGTGTCGTTCGACAAGGCCCACAGCGCTCGGCCCCGCTCGATGGTCTGCTCGAGCAAAATTCCGTCGTCGGACAGCCCCGTGATCCGCTTGGTGAACGCCCATTCCCCGACGAGCTCCGGGAAGTCGCGGGCGTCGGTGACACCTGCCAGCGCGCGTTCCAACGTTGCCATCGCGTCGTTGGTTCGTCCCGCGTTGAGCATGACAGCTGCCAAGTCGCTGGCGATTCTCTGCCGAAACGCCTCAGACAG